>CAYSGF010000395.1:0-5491 GCA_964430275.1 uncultured Gemmatimonadaceae bacterium | reverse complement strand
GCAGCGGCCACATGGCGGTGTCCTTTGTGGGGGCGGAAGGGCGGGTATCCTTGGTAAGAATGGGATACTCGAGGGGAATGTCAACGACGGGGGCGCCGTGTGAGGAGATTCCGCCGGGGATCGGCGTCGTCGTCGGTTTCGAGTCACCGTGTGGGGCGAAGCCGATCCCAGCGACAGCGCCGGCTTCACTCGGTTCTCAACGCAGTGACGGGGTCGATGCGCGCCGCGCGCAGTGCGGGCAGGAACGCCGCGAAAGCACCGGTGACGAGGAAGACGAGCGCGGTCAGGCCGTAGCTCGGCGCGTCGTGCGGGGGAATGCCGAAGAGCAGGCTGGCGAGCAGCCGACTCGAAGCGAGGGCGGCGGCGAGGCCGAGGCCGAGGCCGAGGCCGATGAGCAGGACGCTGTGGCGCAGGACCAGCCGGGCTGCGTCGGCGGGGCGGGCGCCGAGCGCCATTCGAACGCCGAGCTCGCGGGTGCGCCGTGCGACGAGGAATGCCATGACCGCGAACAGGCCGATCAGCGAGAGCAGGACGGCGACGAATGCGAACGCGCCGAGCAGCGTTGTGACGAAACGGCGCGTCGCCGTGCCCCGTGCTGCGTGGTCGCTGAGCGGCCGGAACTGATCGCCGAAGCCGGGACCTGCGACGGGAATGTCCGGATCCACCGACGAGACCGCTGCGCGCAGTGCCGGGACGATCGGGGCAAGGTCGCGTGCCGTGCGCACGACGAGCGTGATGTTCGTCCATACGTCACGCTCGAGCGGGAGGTAGACGGTGGGCGGCGGCTCGGCATCGACGCCGCGCTCGCGAATGTCCGCAATCACGCCGACGACGCGCCCGGGCAGTGGCTCACCGAACCCGGCCGTGCCCTGTGACGAGCGGAATACGGTAATACTGCGGCCGAGCGGATCCGCGTCGCCCCACTCGCGGCGCGCGAGCGTCTCGTTCACGACGATGCCACCATCGTACCGGTCGTCGTCGCTCGGCAGACGGCCGCGCAGCGGGCGTGCACCGATGGCATGCAGGTAGTCGCTCGAGGCGGCACGCAGGTAAGCGAGCGTGTTGTCGTCCGGGCCAATCACCCGCTCCGTCCGCACCGCCGTGACCATCCCGGCGGTCGTGAGCGGGATGTGATTGACGAGCACCGAATGCTGGACACCGGGCACGGCCGCGAGTGATGCCTGCAGCTGCTCGTAGAGCTGCAGTCGCGCGGCGTCGGCACCATACTGCTCGGACGGGAACACCCGCAGCACGAGCAGGCCGTCGGGATCGAAGCCGGGGTCGAGCTCCGCGAGCTCTCGCGCAGTGCGCACGAGCAGTGTGGCACCGACCAGCAGCACGACGGCGAGCGCGATCTGTACGATGACCAGCCCGCTCCGCAGCCGGCCGGTCGCAACGTCCGCGGTGGCGCCGCGCGCAGCACCGGACAGCGCTCGTCCCGCCGCACCCGCGGTCGCACGCAGCGCCGGCACGGCGCCGAACACGAGCGCGCTCGCGAGCGTGACGAGGAGCGCGAATCCCAGCACGGCGCCGTCGACCGCAATCTCGTCCATGCGCGGAAGCATGGTCGGCGCCGCCCGCTTCAGCTCCTGCACCGTGAGCCAGGCCAGGAGCACGCCGGGCAGTGCGCCCAGCAGCGCCAGCACGGCACTCTCCGTCATGAGCTGGCGGACCAGGCGGGCACGGCCGGCGCCGAGAGCCAGGCGGGTGCTGAGCTCCGGACGCCGCGCAACCCCGCGCGCAAGCAGCAGCCCCGCAACGTTCACGCACGCGATGAGGAGCACGAGCACGACGGCGCCAAGCAGCAGGTGCAGACGCGACGACACACTGCCGATCACCCGCTCCCGCAGCGGCGTCAGCACAGCACGGTCGAAGCGGCTCCCGGGCTCAGGGAAGGTGGCAGACGCGTGCGCGATCGGTGCGTCCACCACGGACTGTGCGCGCGACGGTGTCACGCCGGGCTTCAGACGCAGGACCGCGTCGCTGTCCACGTGCAGGTCCCGGCGCGTCAGCGCAAAGGCGGCGTCCGCCGGCAATCCGGCCAGCGGCACCCAGAGGTCCGCCCACGCGGGGAACGCAAAACCGCGCGGCATGACGCCGATGATGTCGTATGCATGCTCTGGCGTGACAAGCGTCCTGCCGACCGCGTCACCAGCTTCACCGTAGAGCCGCTCCGCGAGCGACCACGTCAGCACTGCGACCGTGCTCTCGCCGGATTCGAAAGTGCGGCCGACGCGCGGCGCGGAACGCATCACCTCGAAGAATCCCGGCGAGACGAACGCCGTCAGCAGGTTCATCGTGCCTTCGTCCCGGCGCGCGAGCAGCAGGTCGCCGCGGACGTAGGCGAGGTCGGCAACGTGCGCGGCTGCCGTCGCCGTCTCCTCGAACGTGGGATACGAGAGCGGGCGCAGCCCACCCGCAGAGTCGCCCTCCAGCAGACCGTACAGGGCGTCCGCGTCGCCGTAGGGCAGCGGATCGAGCAGGACACCGCGCACCACGCTGAACACTGCCGTCGTAGCGCCGATGCCCAGCGCCATGACCACGATCACGGCGGCGGCGAAACCCGGCGTCCGCCGAACGCCGCGCCACGCAAGCCGCACGTCCCGGCCAAGCTCCTGGAGCAGCGGAACGCCGCGCGCACTGCGGCTCGCCTCGAGCCAGCGCTCGCCGCCAAACTCCCGCGCCGCCATCCGCCGCGCCTCCTCGGGCGGTACGCCACGCGCCCGATGCTGCGCCGCAGCCATGGCAAGATGGTGCGCGACCTCGTCGGCCAGATCCTGGTCGACCGCGCGCCAGCGCAGCACGTTGCGCAGCCTGCCGACCGCGCGCCTCAGCCAGGCAATCATCTCAGGCACCATCCAGAACCAGCTTCATCGCCTGCACGTACGCCTGCCACTGCGCCGTCTCCTCCGCCAGCCGCCGTCGACCCGCACGCGTCAGCCGGTACTCCTTTACCCGCCGACGCGTATCCTCCGCGATCCCCCACTCCCCCGCGATGAGACCCGCGTCCTCCAGCCGGTGCAGCGCAGGGTACAGCGACCCCTGGTTCAGTCGCAGCACCTGCGACAGCGCCTCAACCCGCTGCGCAATGCCCCACCCGTGCGATGGCTGGTGCTGCAGCACCCGGAGCACGAGCAGATCCAGAGTTCCCTGCAGGACGTCCATGGCTGGTTCCCGTTGTAGGTTGGCTACAATATGGTGGGGCTGATGTAGGATGGCAACAACGGGGGACGAATGGTCGGTTTGCCCGTAACCGCGCGACGCTGCGCGTTGGGTCGGCGTCGTCGTGGGTTGCTCGTCCTCGCCCTGACCGGTGTCATCGGACGCGCGACGAAGCCGATTCCAGTGTCGACCCGGGCTTGCCATCGGCGTGCTCCACCCCCTTGTTTACGGCATTCACCTTCCCACCACGGACCAATCCAATGAACCGGACCATTACGGCGCTCCTGCTATGCGCCACTGCCGCACCGGCCGCTGCGCAGGAGATCGACTGGCGCGCGAACGGGCGTGACGTGTACGGGACGCGCTATTCGCCGGCGGCGGAGGTCACGCGCGAGAACGTGGGGCAGCTCGAGGTCGCATGGACGTACCGTACGGGCGAGTCGGATGTGCGCTTTGCGACGTCGAAGCCGTCGTCGTTCGAGGCGACGCCGCTGGTCCATGACGCGGTGATGTACGTGGGCACGCCGCTCGGGCGAGTGATTGCGCTGGACGCGGCGACGGGTCGGGAGCTGTGGGTCTACGATCCGGGGATCGAGCGCGACGTGACGTACGGCGATTTCGCGAGCCGTGGCGTGTCGCTGTGGGTCGACGAGCGTGCCGCGCCGGACGCTGCGTGCCGGCGCACCATCTTCGTGGCGACGGCGCAGTCGCAGCTCATCGCGGTGGATGCGGAGGATGGCCGGGTATGCCGCGGCTTCGGCGAGGAGGGGATCGTCGATCTCACGCGCGGACTGCGGATCGCGCCCTTCGAGCCGGCGGCATACACGATGACGTCACCGCCGGTCGTTGTGAACGATCTCGTGATCACGGGCTCGTCGATCGGCGACAACACGCAGCCGGACCTGCCGAGCGGTGAGGTGCGTGCATACGACGCGCGCACGGGGGCGCTGCGCTGGAGCTGGGACCCGATTCCGCAGGACCCGCAGGATCCGGTGTACGACGAGTGGCGTGGCCGGCTCGCGCACGGCACCGGCGGTGCAAATGCGTGGTCCGTGCTGGTCGCCGATCCCGCGCGGGACCTGGTGTTCGTGCCGACTGGCAGTGCTGCGCCGGACTATTACGGTGCGCTTCGGCTCGGCGACAACCGGTACGCGAACTCGATCGTCGCGCTGCGCGCATCGACGGGCGACGTCGTCTGGGCGTTCCAGAACGTGCATCACGATCTCTGGGACTACGACAATGCGGCGCCACCTGCGCTCGTCACGCTGGTGCGCGACGGTGTCGAAGTCCCGGCCGTCCTGCAGGCGACGAAGACCGGTATGCTGTTCGTGCTGCATCGCGAGACGGGCGAGCCGCTGTTCCCGGTCGAGGAGCGGCGCGTGCCGGCAAGCCGGATTCCGGGCGAGGAGGCATCGGCGACACAGCCGTTCACGAGCGCGATCGCACCGCTCAGTCCTCACAGCTTCACGCTCGGTGAAGTGTGGGGCACGAACGACGCCGACATTGCGGCATGCCGCAGCGCGATCGAGCCGCTGCGCAATGAAGGCATCTTCACGCCGCCGGACACGGCGGGCACGCTCGTCATGCCGTCGAACATCGGCGGCGCGCACTGGGGCGGCCTCGCCTGGGACCCGGAACGTCGCATTGCCGTGGTCCCCGTGAACCGCATCGCAGCGGAGGTGCAGCTCATCCCGCGCGAGTCGGTGGACATCCGTGCTGCACGCGCGGAGAGCGAACGGCTCGGCCTCGGTTACGAGTACAACATCATGCGCGGCACGCCGTACATCATGCGACGCCGCATGCTGCTTTCGCCGTCCGGGCTGCCATGCACGCCCCCGCCGTTCGGCGCCCTCGTCGCCGTGGACCTGGATACGGGGGAGCATCTGTGGAACGTTCCGCTCGGCACGCTCGAACGCGTGGTGCCGCCCGGTACCGCGCTGCCCGCCGACTGGGGCTCCGTGAATCTCGGCGGACCGATCGCGACGGCGGGCGGCGTCGTGTTCATCGGGGCGGCGCTCGACCGCGCGCTCAAGGCGTACGACATCGAGAGCGGACGCGAACTGTGGCGCGGGACGCTGCCGGAGAGCGGGAAGGCGACACCCATGACGTACCGGCTCGCGTCGGGGGAGCAGTTCGTTGTTGTTGCCGTGGGCGGCGGCGGACTCTTTGGTGCGGGGGATTACGTGGTGGCGTTTCGGGCGCGGTGAGGCGGGAATGCGGAATGCGGAATGCGGAATGCGGAATGCGGAATGCGGAATGCGGAATGCGGAATGCGGAATGCGGAATGCGGAATGCGGAATGCGGAATGCGGAATGCGGAATGCGGAATG
>CAYSGF010000394.1:0-18599 GCA_964430275.1 uncultured Gemmatimonadaceae bacterium | reverse complement strand
GCGGGACGACCTTGCGCAGGTCCTTCATCGTGTAGATGTACTGGTGCTGCGGCGTGCTCATGTGCGCTCCCGGTTCGCTGCGTCGTGGCGGCGCGAAAGCTATCGCAAAGGCTGCGGGAGTCCAGTCCTCACACGGCGCGTACGAGGACGGCGCGCGCCTGTCGGAGCCATGGAGGGCACGGTATTATGGCGCCATGGCGATCCAACACCTGGACGGCGTGAGGCTGCGCGGTGCGCTCGTCGCGGGCTGCGACCTGGTGCAGCACAGCCGCGCCGAGCTGAACCGGATCAATGTCTTTCCGGTTCCGGACGGGGATACAGGGACGAACCTGGCGCTCACCGCGGCGGCGATCGCCACCCGCCTGCGGTCGAGCCGGGCGCGCTCGGTGGCGGCCGTCGCACAGGACGCGGCGGAGGCGGCGATCCTGGGCGCGCGCGGGAACTGCGGGATGATCCTGTCCCATTTCCTGCTCGGCTTCTCCAACAGTGTAGGCGAGCGGCGCCGGCTGAATGCGAGTGAGTTCGCGCACGCACTGAGCGATGCGGTAAAGCACGTGTACGCCGCGCTCGAGCGACCGGTCGAAGGCACGATCATCACGGTCATGCGGGAGATCGCGGACGAGGCCTGTCGCAAGGTCACGCATGACTTCGGCGATCTGGTGGAGCTGATGCTGACGCGCGCGCAGGCCGCGCTCGCGAGCACGCCCGACCTGCTGCCCGCCCTGCGCCGGGCCGGCGTGGTGGACGCCGGTGCGAAGGGCTTCGTCACGATCATGGAAGGAATCGCCGCGTTCGCGAAGGGCGATCCGTTCCGTGAGCTGCCGGGACCCCCGAGCTTCGCGGACGCGCCCCTTGTCGCGGCCGCCGTGGAGTATCCGAGCGAGAGCACGCGCTTCCGCTACTGCACCGAGGCGCTCGTGCGCGGTGAAGCACTGCCGGATGCGGCGGCCGTGCGCAGCGAGCTGCAGGAGCGCGGGGACTCGCTCATCGTGCTGCGGACCGGGTCCGTGCTCAAGGTGCACATCCACACGGATGATCCGGAGCACGTGTTCGACTACCTGCGTGGTCATGGTGAGCTGGTCACACACAAGGCGGAGGACATGCGGGCGCAGCACGCGGCGGTCGAGCGCGCGGCTGCGGCGCACGTCTCCCTGGCGCGTCGGCCGATCTCGATCGTGACCGACAGTGCGGCGGACCTGCCGCGCGAGGTCGTACAGGCGCACGGCATCCACGTGGTGCCGATGTCGCTCGTCTACCCGGAGCATGTGCTGCTCGATGGCGTCGACATCGACAGCGACACATTTATCGAGCGCATGCGTGCCGGTGAGCACCCGACCACCTCGCAGCCGCCGCCAGCAGCCTTTCTCGAGGCGTACCGGCGTGCGGCAGTCGACGGCGAGAGCGTGCTCGGGGTGATCCTCGGCTCGGGGCTGTCCGGCACCTTCGCCTCGGCGGAAGCAGCCGCACGACAGCTCCCCGATGTGCCGATCCGGCTCTGGGACTCGCAGGCAGCGACCGTGATGCAGGGCCTGCTGGTGCTGCTCGCCACGGAGCTGGCCGAGCTTGGCACCGACATCGACGCGGTCGTGCGCGAGCTCACGCGCGTCCGTGCCCAGTCCGGCATCATGTTCACGGTCGACACATTCGATCGGCTGCTCGCCTCCGGCCGCGTCGGCCGGGGTCAGGTCATGATCGCCGGACTGCTCGATATCCGGCCGATCCTGGAGATCGGTGAGGACGGAAAGGTGAAGCCGACTGCGAAGGTGCGCGGACGCGCCAACGTCGTCGACCGGATGCTCGCGCTGGTGGAGGAACGCGTGCCGCGCACCGTGCGCAAGGTGCGCTTCGGCGTGATCCACGTCGACTATCCGGAAATGGGTGAGCGGATGAAGCACGAGCTGCGCGCCCGCTACGGCGAGCGCGATGTGCTGGTCGTGCCCGCAACACCCGTGATCGCGACGCACACGGGATCACGGGCGTGGGGGCTGGCCTGGCAGGTCGAGGACTGAGCCGGATGGGTGTCGCCGTTCAGCCGACGCGCGCGATCGCCTCGATCTCGACCATCACGTTGCGCGGCAGGCCGGCCGCCTGCACCGTCGAGCGCGCCGGCTTGTGCGCTCCGAAGTGCTGCGCGTACACCTCGTTCATCGCCGCGAAATCATTCATGTCGCTCAGGAACACCGTGGTCTTCACCACGGATCCGAGACTCGCCCCCGCGGCATCGAGGATCGCGCGCAGGTTGTTCATGACCCGCTCCGTCTGTTCCGCGATGCCACCCTCGACGATCTCCTTCGTGCGCGGATCGAGCGCGATCTGCCCCGCCGTGTAGACGAGATCCCCCGCGACGATCGCCTGGCTGTAGGGGCCGATCGCCTGGGGTGCGTCGTCTGTCTGTACCTGCCTGAGCTGCGCCATCCATTCGCTCCTCGTCAGTCGTCCGCGCGAACCGCGACGCGGTCCGCTCCCTCGTGCAGCCCGAGCGCCGCACGGAGCTCCTCGGGCGATACCGTTGCGACGCCCGCCTTGCCCACTTCCACGCCGGCCGCATGGTTCGCCAGCACGGCCGCCTCCTCGATACCGGCCCCGGCCGCCAGCGCGACCGCGATCGCGGCGATCACGGTGTCGCCGGCGCCCGACACGTCGTAGACGGAGCGAGCCGCGGTCGGCACGCGCACGTACGCCCCCTCTCCCGTCATGAGTGCCATGCCGTCCTCGCCCAGGGTAAGGAGCAGGTGCGCGCAGCCGAGCCGGCTGCGCACCCGCTCCATCCATTCCGGATCGTCCGGGTGCACCCGGTCCTGGAGCGCGGTCGCGAGCTCGGGCAGGTTGGGCTTGAAGACGGTGCAGCCGGCATACTCGAAGAAATAGCGGGACTTCGGATCCACGACGACGGGAATGCCGGCGGTGCGTCCCGCCTCCAGGGCGGCGCGGATCACCTGCGGGATCAGGACACCCTTGTTGTAGTCCTCCAGAACGATCACATCCGCGTCCGCGGCGAGGGCCTGGATCGTCTGCGCCAGGCCGCCGGCCGCCTCCTCGGCGATCTCGTCGTCGGATTCCAGGTCGAAGCGGGCAACCTGCTGGTGGCGCGCCATGACCCGAGTCTTTACCGTAGTAGGCCGACCCGACAGCTCGATCAGGCCGGCGTCATCGATGCCCTCGCGCGCCAGCTCGCCGCGCAGCTCGCTGCCCGGCACGTCGCTGCCGACCGCACCGGCGAGCACGCAGTGGGCACCGAGCGCGATGATGTTCGTTGCGACGTTCGCCGCGCCGCCGAGTGCGCGCCACTGCTCTTCGACCCGGACGACGGGGACCGGTGCCTCGGGTGAGATTCGCGAGGCACCTCCCTGGTAGTAGACGTCGAGCATCACGTCGCCGACGACGAGCGCGCGTACGTCTCGTTCGCGGGCGAGCAGTTCGTCCACGCGGTGCAGCGTGAGTCGCTTCATGATAGTCGTGGGCGGCACGGAACTTGTGTCGATCCGCCCCTCACCGGGAGGCAGCGGAG
This sequence comes from uncultured Gemmatimonadaceae bacterium, assembly GCA_964430275.1. GTDB lineage: Bacteria > Gemmatimonadota > Gemmatimonadetes > Longimicrobiales > RSA9 > DASTYK01. Next base: position 15,091 of record CAYSGF010000394.1, on the reverse strand, counting down.
CGGCAAGCTACCGCTGCCCACATCCCTTGTAAAGCAATCGCAGACAGTCGGTTCGGAGGCCGATGGCGGATTTCGCGGCAGCGATGGAGCAGCGCATTCGCGGGGTGAGCTCGGGCGTGTACGAGTACTTCACCCTCGCGCGCCGGGCGGTCGGCTTCATGTTCAGCCGCCCGTTCTACTGGCGCGATGCACTCATCCAGATGGACCGGATCGGCGTGGGCTCGCTTCCCATCGTGCTGCTGACCGGACTGTTCACGGGCATGGTGCTGGCACTGCAGAGCTCCGTCGAGCTGACCAAGTTCGGCGCGGACATCTACATCGGCAACCTGGTCGGCGCCTCGATGGTACGCGAGCTCGGCCCGGTGCTGTGCGCCCTGATGGTCGCGGGTCGTGCGGCATCCGGCATCGCCGCAGAGCTCGGCTCCATGCGTGTCACCGAGCAGATCGATGCGCTCCAGAGCTTCGGCACGGACCCGATCAAGAAGCTGGTGACACCGCGCCTCATCGCCGGCCTCATCATGCTGCCGATCCTCACGATCATCGCGGACCTCGTCGGCATCCTGGGCGGCATGATCGTGTCCCTCTTCCGCATCGGCATCACAGCGGACGCCTATTTCACGGGCGTCGTCAACACGCTTGCGCAGGGCGGCTTCATCTTTGGCTTTTTCCCGAAGGACTTCATCACGGGGTTGCTCAAGCCCCTCGTGTTCGGCGGCATCATCACATTGACGGCCAGCTATTACGGTCTGGCGACGAAGGGCGGGACGGAAGGCGTCGGCGACGCAGCGACGAGCGCCGTCGTGACCTGCTCGGTCATGATCCTGGCAGTCGACTATTTCCTGACGCAGCTGCTCCTCATCGTGTTGCAGCAGGGCCACTGATGCAGGCAGAAGACCCGATGCCGGCCATCCGGCGCGAGCTGGAGGAGGAGCGGGCACGCGCGCCGGCTCGTTCGCCCAAGGAGTCTGTGATCCGGCTCGAGAACGTGCATCTCTCCTTCGAGGAGCCGATCCTCGACGGCGTCTCGCTGGAGGCGCGCAAGGGGGAAACGCTGATGGTGGCCGGCGAGTCGGGCTCGGGCAAAAGCACGATCCTCAAGCTGATCCTGCGCCTGCTGCTGCCGGAAAGCGGCAGCATCGAGGTGCTCGGTCGCGAGGTGCGCGACCTGACGTTCGCCGAGGCGCTCGACCTGCGCCGGCACATCGGCATGGTATTCCAGAACGCGGCGCTCTTCGACTCGCTCACGATTTTCGAGAACGTCGCCTATCCACTGCGCGAGAACCGCGACCACGACGAAACGGAGCTGGAGCGGATCGTGCGCGAGCGGCTCGACTTCGTCGACCTCGATCCGGACCGCGTGATGCACCAGCTGCCGAGCCAGCTCTCGGGCGGCATGCGCAAGCGCGTCGGGATTGCGCGCGCGATCGCCACGGACCCGGAAGTCGTGCTGTACGACGAGCCGACCGCCGGCCTCGATCCGCTGACCGTCGGCACGATCAACGAGCTGATCAGGAAGCTGCAGAACGAGCTGAAGGTGACGTCGATCATCGTGACGCACGACATCCGCGCCGGCTTTCGCGTCGCGCAGCGCGTCGACCTGTTGCGTGACGGCAAGATCGTGTTCGACGGGACACCCGAGGAGATGGTCGCCGCCGGCGATCCCTACATCCAGGCATTTCTGAGCTGAGCGTTATGGCCAACTCTCTACGCAGACGCACGTTCGAATGGCATCAGGCGCGGATCGCGGCGATCATCGTGGTGGGTGCCCTGCTGCTCATCTTCAGCGTGTACCAGGTCGGGAAGATCTTCGACGTGTTCGCGAGTCGTTACGAGCTGAGGGCGCTGGTGCCGACTGCCCTCGGCCTGCGTGAGGGTGCGCCCGTGACGCTTGCCGGCCAGCGCATCGGCCAGGTCTCGAGCATCGAGTTCATCCCCGTCGAGCGGCGCCGCGGCGCGGACAACCTGACGATCACACTTGCCGTCAATGAAGAAGTGCGCGAGCAGATCCGTCGCGACTCGCGTGCATTCTTCCGCACGCAGGGCCTGCTCGGCGACAAGTACGTGGACATTGCGCCGGGCTCAGCCGGGTCCGCGATCCTGCAGCCCGGTGACACGCTGGAGGTCGGGGAGAGCGTGGACATCGAGGGGTTCATGAACCGTGCCGTGCTCGCGATCGACCAGGCGCAGGTCATCGTGACGGACCTCCGCGAGGTGACGCAGGGACTCGCCACCGGCGACGGCACCATCGGCCAGCTGCTCACCGACGAAGCGCTGTACCGCCGTATGGTCGCCGCGACTGCGCAGCTCGAGACGACGCTCGCGCAGCTGAACCGCGCAGACGGAACGTTCGGCCGGATGCTGCGTGACCCGACCCTGTATGACAACCTGAACCGGGCCGTCGTCCGGGTGGACTCGCTCGGTGCGATGATCGTCGACAGCGAAGGCACGCTCGGCAAGCTGTTGCGCGACGATTCGCTCTACAACTCCCTCGCCAACATGGCGACGAACGCCGACAGCGCGGTGCTCGCGCTTTCCGACGTCGTGCAGCGGATGAGCACCGGCGAAGGTACGATGCAGCGGCTCATGACGGACCCGCAGCTGTATGACGAGTTCCTGAAAGCGGTCGTCGAGCTGCAGACGCTGATCATGGCGATCCGCGAGAATCCGGACGCGTTCAAGCCGAACATCCGCGTCGACGTCTTCTGATCGGGGTGTCATGGCGACGGCGAACGGGTGCGCTCCCGGTTTCCCCGGTCCACGCCGGCGCCGACCATGGTCTGCGCGCTCAGCCAGCGACTCAGTGCGCCGAAGTCCTGCAGCTCCGCATTCCGCTCCCGTATCCGGTCGGCAAAGTTGCCGTGCGCCAGCACACGGTCGACGCCAGCGGCCAGGTCGGGCTCACCGAGCGCGCTCGCCAGCGGGTCCAGTGCAGCGACGACCTCTTCGATCTCCTGCCGGATGATGCTCACGCCGAGCGGTGCCTGCGATCGCACGAGCCTGGCGTCCAGGCCGTGGCGTGCCGCGCGCCAGCACTCGTCTCCCAGGACGGTATCGGCGGCGGCGGCGGGTAGCGCATTCGGAAGTGCGGGCAGAACGTCGCGTGCTGCGGCAACCACGAGGACACGGACGAGCGACGCGATCATGGCGGCGTCCGCAATGGCGGGACACACGTCGCAGACGCGGAACTCGAGCGTCGGATAGACCGGATGCGGGCGCAGCATCCAGTAGAGGTCGCGCCCGTCGCTGATGATACCGGCTTCGATGAGGGCGCGTACATAGGCGCCGTACTCGGCGCTATCGGCGAACGCGGGCGGCGGGCCGTTCGACGGCCAGCGGCGCCACAGGATGGTACGGAAGGACGCGTACCCGGTGTCGGCGCGCTCGTAATACGGGGAGCTGGCGGAGAGCGCGATCAGGTGCGGCAGGTAGGCGCGCACGCGCCGCATCAGGACGACCCGATCGAAGCCGGGCGGTACCGCCACGTGGACATGCATCCCGAAGTTGTGCTCGTCACGCGCGATCCGCCCGTACTCGCGCGCGATGCGCGCGTAGCGCGCCTGGTCGCTGACCTTGTGCTGTTTCCAGCGACTGAACGGGTGCACGCCGGCCGCGACGATCGCCAGGTCCTGCGCCGCGGCGACGGTTGCGGCCTGGAAGCGCAGCCGTGCGATCTCGCTGCGCACGGCGCGGCCATTCGCACAGATGCGGGTGCCGATCTCGACCGTCGACTCCTGCAGCTCATGCTTCAGCTCGCCGCTCCAGTCGTCACGCAGCAACGCGCGCGCTGCACTGCGGAGCTCGCCGCCAACCGGCTCGACGAGCTGATACTCTTCTTCTATTCCGATCGTGAATTCATCCACGCCCTGCTCCGTCCGGAAGTCGGCTGCATAATCGTTCCGCTGCCGCGCAGCTCCGCCGACTTGCAGGTTCGGCGCCATTCGGGAGCACACAGGGCAGACATGTGTCAGCCTGGACGGGAGCCGGACGTTCTCTCTGCAACGGAGAGAGGTGACGATGACCCGACGCTCAGCCTGGTTCTGCGTCGTGCTGCCGATCGCATTCGGCGCGTGCGAGATACTCGGCACGGACGAGGACAAGGAGCGCGATACGCTGGACGCCAACCGGCTGCGGTGGAGCGCGAGTGGACAGACCGCCGAGTACGTCCTGCGTCAGCAGGTCAGCTGCTTCTGCGGCTTCCCGGTCACGCCGCACGACGTCACCGTCGTGGGCGATTCGATTGCAGATGTTCGCGACAGCGCTACCGGCGTGGTGCTGGCTGCAGGACAATGGGAATTCTACCGCAGCGTCGACGGACTCTTCGAGATGATCGAGGATGCACTCGAGTCGAACGCCCACATGGTGGACGTCGACTACCACCCGCTGCTCGGCTATCCTGCCCTCATCAGCATCGATTACATCCGCAATGCCGTCGATGACGAAATCTACGTGACATCAGAGCTGATCGACTAGGAGCCCATCCGGCCCCGTGCGGTCTCTCCCCACTCGTGCAGGACCGGATCGGCCTCGGCCCACAGCTCGGCGAGCGCGGCGTCGTAGCGTGCTGCGGTCTCGCTGTCGCCCCGCTCTCGATGGATGCGCGCGAGCCGGTCGAGCACCCGCCCGCGCCAGTACGCGTCCGTGACGTAGCGCAGCCGCGATGGCGTGCGGAGGTATCGTTCGTAATACGCCGCCGCACTGTCCGGCTCACCCTGCATCTCGAAGAGATGTCCGATGTTCACGAGCGCCGGCAGCGGATCCTCGCTCTCTTCATCCGCCAGACGCCACTCGGCGATGGCATCCGCGAGCCTTCCTTCGGCACGCGCGAGCGACGCGCGCACCCAGTGCGGCAGGACCCGGCCGGGGATGCGCGCGGCGACATCGCGCTCCCATGCGTCGATGCTCGCGCGTGCGCGCGTGAGGTCACCAACCGCCGCGTGGAACTCGGCGAGCGCGAGATGAGGACGCTGCAGCGGGTCGAGTGACTCGAGCGTGTGTCGGCTCTGCCCCGCGTCCAGGACCGAGAGCGCCGCCGCGGTGTCCGCACGCAGCTCGAGGTAGGCGGCCGCAAGCGCGAGGAGATCCAGATAGTAGAGCTCGACCATGCCGAGCTCGCTGTGCGCGTCCAGCGCCTCGCGCAGGTACGCCTCACCCTCCGCAACGCGCCCGAGGGTCAGTGCCCGGTACCCCTGCAGTGCTGCAAGGCTCGCGCGCTGATAGGGATTCCCGTGCGCCCGCTCGCGTCCCGCCTCCAGCTCCGCGCGCGCAGCGTCCCAATCGCCGGCGGCGAGGTGCATGGTGGAGCGCCACCACGAGAGATCGAGCTCGGACAGCTCCGCACTGAGCCGCTCGTACGTGCCCGCAGCATCCGCGAGACGACCCAGGTTGATCTGGTAGCCCGCAAGGTTGATCAGCGCGATGACACTGCTCGGATCGCGCTCGAGTCCCTGCTGCAGCGTCTCCTCGGCACGCTGCCAGTCGCGCCCTTCCGCATACAGGTTCGCCAGCGCGAAGAGCGCGGAGGTGCGCTCCGGGTACTGCTCCGCATACGCTTCCCACGCCTCGATCGCCTGGCGCCGATCCTCCGTCACGAACTGGTGAAAGACCGCCGTGAAACGCAGTCGCTCGTGCTCGGTCATGCGGTCGCGCATCTCGAACGCACGCACCCGATCCGCGATCTGCTGCGCATAATCGCGACGCAGGTTCTGCTTGCATCCCGCGCGCCCCTCGTACGCCATGGCAAACATGGAGTCGCGCGCGATCGCCTCCTCCATGAGCAGGGCGCAACGCTCGAAGTCCCCGCGACTGTTCGCGTCAGCCGCTGCCGAATAGCTCTTCAGTGCAGCCAGCGATGCGGTGCGCACGCGACTGAGCGGTGCGCTGCGCCGTACCGACACCAGCGACTCGCCGATGCGCTCACGCAGCCGCAGCGAGACCCGCTCCAGCGCCGGGATCAGCGCATCAGCACCGTCAGCCGTTTCCAGCAGCGCCAGCAGCTCCTCGCCGGACTCCGCAGCGATGACCCGGGCAGAGATCGTGAAGCCGTCACCGACACGATGAATCGCGCCCCCCACGACCGCCGTGAGCCCCTCGCGGATCGCGACCTCCCGCGCCGTCGCAACGTCGAGCAGCGTTACGCTATCCGCGACCATCCGCTCGAGGACGTCCGCCACGCGCGTGCCCGACAGCAGCGAAAAACTCGGCGACTGTGACAGGTGCACGCGCAGCGCCTGCGTCAGCGCGGCGGCCGCAGCCGGGTCGCCCGCGTGATCCTCCAGGTCCGCCAGCACCAGCTCCGCCTGCTCCGGCAATAGCCCGCGCGCCGTGAGCGTGCCGACCGCGCCGATGCCGAGGGCACGTGCACCGAGATACGTCACCGTAATGAGACCGAGCGCCGCCAGCGTGAACACGCCGCCTACCGCCGCATGCCGCCACGTGAACAAGCGCCGCAGCCGACGACCCGCAGCACTGCCGTCGTCGCGCCGTCGCAGCGGCCCTTGCAGCAGGGCCGTGATCAGCACCACGAGCAGCCCTGCGCCAAGCAACACGATCACTCCGGGGCCGAACCAGAACGGCAGACCAATCAGCGATGCAAGCGTGTCCGTCACCTGCAGAACGACCCAGGCGACGACGGCATAACCTGCCACCAGCCCCCAGGACGAGCGGCTTTCCAGCAGCTGCCGAATGCGATTCGGACGCGGTGTACCGATCATGGATCCGATGAAAACGGGTGCACGCCGGGAGCCCCGCATTGCGAGCGGCGGCTGGCGCAGCACATAGCTATGCGACCGCGGCGCACCAGACAATGGGCAGTGCACTCAGCGCGGGATTCGGGGGCCTGACCAGAACAAGGGGATAACGGCGCGGCCGATCGCTGCAGTCGCGCCGGGAGGAGCGGGGTTGAAGCCTACGGGGCGACGAGCGTACACATCACGATCGCGGAGGACCCGGCCGCGTCGCCACCGACCGCCTCGGAGGCTGCGGCGTGCGTCATGTACACCTGCGCCGCACCCTGTCGCCAGGACGTCGCTCGTGCGGGCGCCGCGCTACAGACCCCGGCGCGCTCCCTCCCGCGCCCTTCCCGATCGATCCTGCTGTGCGTCGGCTCGAGCGGTGGCGTGGATGTCGCTGACCGCGCAGCGCCTTCACGCCCCGGCTGCGGACCCGCGACGTCGTAGATGCGCCCGCCGGTCCGTGATCCAGCCGGCATCCGCCCGGAACGCTCCGAGGCGTCCACGTCAGGACTCTCCTCGAAACCCAGCCGCGACTGCGGTGCGACAACGATCCGTACGGACACGGCCGCCGACTGGGCGTGCGCCTCCGCCGCTCCATTGACCAGGAGCATCAGTGCGACGAGGAGCAGCAACCTGCGCAGCATTCGGTTTCCGTGCCTGAGATCAGAGGACAGCGCGTTTCTCACGGTGCGTGTTTGGCGAGAGTCATGCCATGTCCTGTCACGGTACGCATCCTGTTCATCTGCAACGACTTACACCGATGCAGCAGATATCCGGCGGCAGGAGCCGTGTGTTCACTCCGTTAGCATGCCGGGATGCCGGAGTGCGCCAACGTCCTGCGGCACAGGGCTTCGGTGCTGAGTGCACACAACGGATACATGATTACTTCGGCAACAGGTCTGACGCCGGTGCGTGCGCGGCGTCGGGTTCAGCGCTGGACCGCATCGCGCTGGATGCCGAACCGGCGCAGTTTTTTGTAGAGACCGACGCGCGAGATGCCGAGTGTACGTGCAGCCTGGGATCGGTTTCCCCGGCAGTGCTCGAGGACGCGGATGATGTGAGCGCGCTCGAGCTCTTCGAGCGTGATGTCGGGGGATGGGGCAGCCGCGACCGTGGATCGCGAGGCGGCGCGAGCGACTTCGGCGGGTAGGTGTCCGGGCTCGATGCGACCGCCGTCTGCGGAGAGGATGAGCGCGCGCTCGAGGACGTTGCGCATCTCGCGGATGTTGCCCGGCCAGGGATAGGACGCGATGAGGTGGAGCGCCTCGGGACTGATGCTTCTGGCGGCGGGGCCCTTGAAGGCGCCGAGATCGTGGAGCAGGTCGCCGGCGAGGTGTTCGCGGTCGGCACGGTCCCAGGTACGGAGTGCGGGCAGGTGGATGGGCATGACGGCGATGCGATAGTACAGGTCCTCGCGAAAGCGGTTGGCCGCGACGTCGCGCTGGAGGTCGTGGTTCGTGGCGGCGATGAGGCGCACGTCGCTGCTGAGGTCGCGCGTGCCACCGAGGCGGCGGAAGCGGCGGGATTCCAGGGCGCGCAGCAGCTTTGGCTGGAGCTCGGGGGCGAGGTCGCCGATCTCGTCGAGAAAGAGGGTCCCGTTGTGGGCGACCTCGAAGAGTCCGCGCTTCATCGTGCGCGCGTCGGTGAATGCGCCCTTCTCGTGGCCGAAGAGCTCGGACTCGAGGAAGGTTGCGGTCAGACTCGCGCAGTTGACTTCGACGAAGGGTCCGGATGCACGTCGTGAAAGCGCATGGATGCGGCGGGCAAGCCGATTCTTGCCCGTTCCCGTCTCGCCGAGGAGGAGCACGGTCGTGTCCGTCGGCGCGACGAGCTCGACCTTGTCGGCGACGGCGCGCATCATCGGTGACTCGCGCTCGCGGTTCTCGCCACCAGGGTCCTCGCTCCGGCGTTCCAGGTACGCAGTGCGGCTGCGCAGGTCGATCTTCTCGAACGCACGGTCGGCTGCTGCGTAGAGGTGCTTCACGCTGACGGGCTTGGGCAGGAAGTTCTCCGCTCCGGCGCGCATTGCGTCAACGGCGGTCGGAAGGTCCGTCCGGCCGGTAAGGACGATGACGGTGGCGTCGGGATCGAGGGTCCGCAGCCGGCCGAGGAGCTCGAGGCCGGGCACGTCGGGCAGCCCGAGGTCGAGGATGACCAGGTCTGCGGCGTCACGGGCATACGTGTCGAGCGCGGCCTGGCCCGTGGACGCAGTCGCAACCGCGTAGCCCGCGCGGTGGAACGCCTTGTCGAGCATTCCGAGCACCTGCCGGTCGTCATCGATCACGAGCACTGAGCGCATTGCGAGTCTGGCTGGGGAACGGAATCCGCTTCCTGCCGGGAAGGCGGGACGACGGACACTCTATCTCAGAACAGCCTGAAGCCCGGGGACACCGGCGTATAGTCGTACATGAGGAAGAACGGTCCGTATGCGATCAAAATCAAAATGATCGCAGCCACGGCCCACCACCCCAGGCGATCGAGGGCCGGCTCCCAGCCGGAACGGGACGGCGCAGTAAGCGTTTCCGATACGGGAATGTCCGCCGGGCTTTCGGCGCGCCGCCCCCGGACGATTGTGAGGCCGATCACGAGGAAGAAGAGCATGACGCCGATGAACATGAGCGACCCGCCGATGCCCGTGAGGAATCCCGGCAGTCTCCACGCCTCGGACTGGTACGTCGCTTCGGCCATGAACGTGCGGCGCGGCATTCCCTCCAGGCCGCCGGAGATCATGCCACGCGCGAAGATCAGAACGCCGATCGTGTAGATCCAGGCCGAGGCCAGTGCGACCTTGCGCCCCCACAGCGCGCGACGGGACAGATACGGCACCAGCCAGTAGCCGACGCCCATGAGCGTCAGTGCCACTGCAGTCCCCACGGTCATGTGGAAGTGCCCGGGCACCCATGTCGTGTTATGGATGACCTGGTTCATTGTGAAGCTGGCATTCACCAGGCCCGTGGCGCCGCCGAGGACGAACGTCAGCATCGCCAGGATCTGGGCGGTGACCGACGGGTCGCCCCAGGGTAGCTTCCGCACCCACCCCAGCAGCCCCGTACCGCCGCGCCGTCGTCCACCGATCTCCAGCGCCGCCATCACGGAGAACGCCGTCGCCAGGCTGGGGAAGAACACGCCGAACGTCAGCACGCCATGCAGCGCTTTCATGCCCTCGCCGATCCCCGGGTCCGTGTACTGATGGTGGAAACCGGTGGGAATGGAGAGCAGCAGGAACAGGATCCAGACGACGCGCGTGTAGCTGTCGCTGATGAGGGAGCCGCTCACTTGCCGCGGGATCAAGGCGTACCAGGACACGTATGCGGGCAGCAGCCATGCATACACGATGGCATGACCGGTAAACCAGAAGAGCGTGCGCGTGAAGAGCGGGTCGATCTCGCTGCGCAGGCCGATCGACCAGGGGAAGAGAAAGCCCAGGAATGAAACGGCGATCGGCAGTGACGCCAGGAACCACATGAGGTAGGACGCCACCGAGACGTAGGCGAGGAGGGGCGTTCGTTCGCCAGGATGCTCTCTGCGCCACCCGCGCATTGCCATCCACATGTTGAGCATCGCGAGCCAGGTGCTCACTACGACCAGCGCCAGGCCGATGTAATAGGACCAGTGCGCCTGGAGCGGGGCGTACGACGTGTACAGAACCGACGCCCGGTTGCCGACAACGGCGTAGATCGCGAGCACGTTTCCCAGGACCAGCGCTACGAGGCTCGCCCACAGCAGGCCGCTGCTGAGCGGTCGGGACAGTGCACGCGCGGTGAGTAGCGGCAGGAACGCGTTCGAGAAGGAGAACGTGAAGATCAGTACGTTCGCGACACCGTGCGCCGTAAGCCCCTGGTAATACGTGGTCAGCCCCGGAAACCAGCCGAGGATGCTGATGCCGGCGTACGACAGCGCGTTCGCGAGGCCATGGAAGACACCGGCGATCAGGGCGGCGTACCCGATGTACAGTGTCCAGCGGAGTGCGCGCCGCTGACCGTCGGGGAGCTCGTAACCGCCCGGGTTCAGGACGACGGGAGTCGGGGTCGCCATCAGTGCACCTTCGCCACGTGCCCGGTGGCGACGTCGCGCTCGCCTACATCCCCGGCCGGCACGACGATCACGCGGCCCGCCATCATGTGGTGCCCGAGGCCGCAGTACTCGTGGCAGATCAGCAGGTACTCCCCCGGCTCGCTGAACGTGTATGTGTTCCGCGATACCTGCCCCGGCACGAGCATCATGTTGAGCCGTGTCCCTTCGATGTTGAAGCCGTGCACCACGTCCGTCGTCGTGGCAATGAACACGATCTCCACCCCCGCCGGCACTCTGATCTCGGCCGGCTCGAAGCGCCACGCACTCCCGATCACCACCGCCTCGACACGTCCGTCCGCCAGCGGGCGCACGCCCGGGTGGTCGAACGGTGGCGTCGTCATCACGGCCTGCGGATCGATGCGCGCGTGCGCCCCCGGCAGATGGATGTCCATGCCGAACGTCGCATATACGAGCGCCCCCGCGCACGCCACGAGCACGGTGGCGCCCGCGGCGAGGAACGCCTTCTCCCAGGTATGGATCTTCATGGCATCCCGGAGCCGGTGTGCATCAGCGGTCGAGCAGGCGCAGGTACATGATGATCCAGACGGCGATGATGATCATGAGGATGATCATGACGAGGAAGAGCGTGCCCGTCGTTCGGGGCTCCTCGTCAGGGGCCAGCTCCGTGTCCTCGGGCCGGTCCGACCCGCTGGTGCGGTACGGTTCACTCATGGCCGCCCGGCGTTCGAGGTCGTGCGGTCGTGCTCCTCCCACCAGGCCTCCACCCGACGCGCGATGAACCGGAGCAGCAACAGGAAGACGAGCAGGACCGGAACGGAGATGAGCACGCGAACGGGATCGAAGTGCAGGGAGAGCACGCGATTCAGCGTCTCCCACAGATAGGCTATGAGGACGCCGCCAAGGAGACTGAGTCCGAGGATGCCCGCCATCAGACTGCCTGTGTGGCTCTCCTGCTCGCGCATGGTACACTCCGCTGGCAACGCCTGCGGGCGGGAAGGTACGCCACGACGCCCGTACCTGCCACCCGGGCGGGCGTCCTGAGCAGGCGATCGTCTCGCATCGTGGACAGCGGACGCGCCGGCGGCCATCTTATCGCAGCGAGGAGTCCGGTGCGCAGCGCTGGACTATACACTGTGACGACGCCCCCGGGGGTACAGGTGCCTGGAAAAAGTACACGCGATGCGGCAGGTGAGCGCGATTCCCTGCAGGCGCTGGGCCGGGGTGCGGGCAGCGGAGAGCGACGTGTGGCGGCGTGGATCGGTGCCTCCATCGTCATCAAGGGCGACGTCGTCAGCTCCGAGGACACGACGCTGGCCGGGCGCGTCGAAGGGAACGTCGACGTCCGCGAACACGCGCTCGTCATCGCGCCCGGTGCCAGAGTCCAGGGCGACGTCCACGCCGGTACCGTCGCGATTCACGGAGAGGTGACCGGAACCGTGACGGTGGCGCGGAGCATCGAGGTCGGTCAGACCGGGTCCGTCACTGGTGATGTGGTGGCGCCGCGAATGAGCATCGCGGAAGGCGCGACGCTGCAGGGAAGGATCAGGATCATGCCGTCGTCGCATCCCGCCTAACAGCAGGCGCGGCCGCTCGCCGTTCGGAGTTACGGACCGTGCGCCGGTCCCGGTGGGGTGGCGGCGGGAATCGAACGGGCCGCCGACCCACGCGGTCGGAGCGACTTATCTCATTGCCCCTGACGTAACGCTGCTCACAGCAACGCGACAACTCGTCGACCGTCAGGTCCGCCTGCCGGATCGACGTCAGCAGCGCTGCTTACGCCAGGTCAGGCCTGTGCCAGGAGTTCGCTCACGCGGCCCGTGAGGTCCCACACTGAATACGGTTTCGGCAGGAAGTGGTGATCGTTCTCCCCCAGGTCCGCGCGGAGGACTTCATCGCTGGAATACCCGGAAGTGAACAGGATCTTCATGCCTGGCCAATTCCGTCGCGACTGCTCAGCGAGTCGACGGCCGCCCATCCCTGCCATGACCAAATCGGTAATGAGGAGATCAACAGGCGCGCGACCGTCTCCGAGCCGGCTCAGGGCGTCGTCGCCGTCGGCCGCCTCGTCGACCTCATAACCGGCGATCCGGAGAATCCGCACGGTCAGTCGCCGCAGGGACGGCTCGTCCTCGACTACCATTATCCGGCCGGAGTTCGTCGCGATCTCACGCCGCCCGGGTTTCGGTACAGCCTTGCCTTTGGGGGCCACGCGTGGGAAGAGGATGCGCATGGTTGTGCCCGCGCCGACCTTGCTTTCCACCTCGATTGCGCCGCCGCTCTGCTTGACGATCCCGTATACAGTAGCGAGTCCCAGCCCTGTACCCTTCAGCCCCTTCGTAGTGAAGAACGGTTCGAAAACGCGCGCCTGCAATTCGTCCGTCATGCCGGCCCCGGTATCCGACACCGACAGCAGCACGAACGGCGCCTCCTCCATCCCCGCACGGGCGTCCGCCAGACGGCCGTCCGGACCGCAGTTGCCCGTCCGTATGGTGATCACGCCACCGTCCGGTGTGGCATCTCGCGCATTCACGACCAGATTCATGATGACCTGAACGAGCTGGCCGCGGTCGGCGCGCACGAAACCGGGGTCTGCGCCCCCCGTCAGCGTCGTCGTGAGGTGCCGGCCGATCAGGCGCGAAAGCAGGGGCAGCAGATCCCTGGCGATGGTTTCCACCTCGAGGGTCTCAAGCGCCATGATCTGCTGCCTGCTGAAGGCCAGCAGCTGGTGTGTGAGAAGCGCGGCCTGATTTCCGGCGTCGCGGATCTGGCAGAGATCCAACGTCATCGAATCTTCGTCGGCAAGCTGGGACAGGAGTAGATCGGCCGCGCCGTTGATCACCCCGAGCAGGTTGTTGAAATCGTGCGCGACCCCGGCAGCAAGTTGACCCACTGTCTCCAGCTTCTGCGACTGAAGAAGCTGCTGCTCGAGGTGCTGCCGCTCCGTCATGTCCACCTTCACCGCCACAAAATGCGTTACGGCTGCACCCTCGGCGCTTAGCGGCGTGATAGCCATCTGCTCCGTATACACCTCGCCGTTCTTCCGGCGGTTGCGGATCAGGCCGCGCCAGACATGACCCGACAGGACGGTTCGCCATAGGTGGGCATAGAAGTCAGCGTCGTGTTCACCGGACCGAAGCAACGACCCCGGCTTCTCGCCCACCGCTTCCTGGCGCGTGTATCCCGTCACCTCCGTGAATGCCGGGTTGGTCCACACGATGAGGCCGTCGATGTCGGTAATGACAACGGGCTGGGCCACAGCTTCGAGGGCCGCGAGGCGCAGTCGCGCGTCCGCCTCGGCTGCCCGCCGTTGCACCTCGGCCAGGTGGAGCGCGATCAGATTGGCCACCGCAACAGCGAAAGACTCTTCGTCGGGCCCGAACTGCCGCGCCGGTCCCGTGTGTTCGTTGCAAAGCACGCCCACGATCCGGCCACCCACACGGATCGGTGCGTCCAGCATTGAGGAGACGCCCAGCCGGTCCAGGTAGCCTTCCCTCAACTCTGACGTGCGCGAGTCTGTCCGGGCATCGTGCGCTGCGATAACGTCCATTTCCGACAGCGCTTCGAAATACCGGGGCGCCGCTTCGAAGAGCAGCACCGTGCCGGAGGAATGCTCACCACGGGCTGCGTCATACAAATCGATACACCGGATCGCTCTCCCATCCTGCTCGCGCAGCCAGACGCTGGCGCGGGCCACACCCAGCGTCGCCGCCGCGACCTCCGTAAACCGGTGCTCCGCATCGTCGCCGGGTCGGGTCGTCGTGGCAAGTCTGGACAGCACGACCAGGGCGTCGCGCTGACGGCGTAGCTCGCTCTGCCGCCCAACGACCGCGGTTGAAGCTCTCATGCAGCACCTGCTTTGATGTCAGGGTACAAATACAAGATAGCGCAATCCCATACGCCATGGGTACTTCGAGTTCAAAACTCGGGGAGGAAATCAGCTACAGAGGGGAACACGCGCCTCAACTGACGGCGGACTCGCGCAGCGAGGATGCGGACGCGCCTTCGCCCTATCATGCCGCAAAAAGAGCAAGGGCACCCGATCAATTGATCAGGCGCCCCTGCGAGTGGAGCCGGCGGGAATCGAACCCGCGTCCGCGAATGGATCCATTAGCGCGTCTACGTGCGTGTTCCGCTCTTCCTGTTTTCTCGTCCGATCAGTCGGCTCGCGGACGGCCTCTCACGGACCAGCATCGTTTTGTCTCGCCCGTGCACGACGGTGCCACATACACAGGCCAGCCCGATTTAGCGATGCCTCCGGTCCCACCTCGGGCCCGGTCGATCCGGAGACAGGTGCATAAGGGTTACTTACGCAGCCAATGCCAGGT
>CAYSGF010000393.1:0-18282 GCA_964430275.1 uncultured Gemmatimonadaceae bacterium | reverse complement strand
TTCAGCATCGGCTACATGAAGGCGGATCCCGGGTACGCGCGCTACTTCTCGTACCTGAACCTCTTCGTGTTCTTCATGCTCGTGCTGGTGCTGGGCTCGAGCTACCCGCTCATGTTCGTGGGCTGGGAGGGCGTCGGCCTGTGCAGCTATCTGCTCATCGGCTTCTGGTTCCGTGACCGGGAGAAGGCCGACGCGGGCAAGAAGGCGTTCGTGGTCAACCGCATCGGCGACGTCGGGTTCCTGATCGCGATGTTCCTCCTGTTCAGCAACCTGGGCACGCTCGACTTCGTGGCGGTCTTCGACGCGGCGCCGGCCGCCTTCGCCTATGGTGGTGCGGTCGTCACCGCGATCACGCTCTTTCTCTTCCTGGGTGCGGTGGGCAAGAGCGCACAGATCCCGCTCTACGTCTGGCTGCCGGACGCGATGGCCGGCCCGACACCCGTGTCCGCCCTCATCCATGCCGCGACCATGGTGACGGCGGGCGTGTACCTGGTCGCGCGCTCGTCCGTGCTGTTCGCGCTCTCGCCCGTGACGCAGATCACCGTGGCCGGCATCGGTGCGCTCACGGCGCTCTTCGCCGCGACGATCGGCCTGGTCCAGACCGATATCAAGAAGGTGCTGGCGTATTCGACGGTCTCGCAGCTCGGCTACATGTTCGTCGGGGTCGGGGTGGGCGCGTGGGCCGCAGGCGTGTTCCACCTGATGACCCACGCCTTCTTCAAGGCGCTGCTGTTCCTGGGCTCGGGCGCGGTGATTCACGCCATGCATGAGGCGCTGCACCACACGCACAGCACCGCCGACGCGCAGGACATGCGCAACATGGGCGGGCTGAAGAAGTACATGCCGATCACCTGGGTCACGATGTGGATCGGCACGCTGGCGATCGCCGGCATCTGGCCGTTTGCGGGCTTCTTCTCCAAGGACGAGATCATCTGGCAGTCGGCTGCGCGCGCGGTGGGCGTGTTCGAGCCGTGGTTCCGGGTGATCTGGATCGTCGCGCTGATTGCGGCGCTCATGACGGCGTTCTACATGACACGCCTCATGGTCATGACGTTCCACGGCGAGAACCGGACGGGAGAGAAGGAGCGCAGCCACCTGCGTGAGGTCGGCCCCGTGATGTGGGTCCCGCTCGCGATCCTGGCCGTCCTCTCGGTCGTGGGCGGCTGGATCAACGTACCGCAGGCGATTGGCCACCTGCCGGTGCTCGGCTGGATCCCGCACAGCGAATGGCTGCACGACTGGCTGCATCCGCTGACGGAGACCGCCGACGCGATCGTGGTCTCGAATGTGGGACCGGTGGCGCACGACGCACCGTACTTCGGTGGCGGCGAGGCGATCTGGGCGGTGATCTCCTTCGCGCTCGCCACGGCGGTCGTCGTGATCACCGCACTTCGTCTCGGGGGCACGCGCTACCTGCCAGCGGTCGATGCGCCGCCCGCGCGCGGTTTCCGCAAGGTGCTGTACAACAAGTGGTACGTGGACGAGATCTACGATGCGGCAGTCGTGCGGCCGATCGTGCGGGTATCGCGCGGGTTCGCGCGCTGGGTCGACCAGGGCCTCATCGACGGCATCGCCAATGGCCTCGCCTACGGCTCGCGCGCCTTCGGCTGGGTCGGCTCCCGCATGCACACCGGGCTGGTGAATACCTACGCATTCGCGATCGTGCTGGGCGCACTGCTCCTCTTCGCCTTCGTGCTGAGCTAGCATGCTGGAATCCATCGGGTATCCGGGTTGGGCGCTGAGCGCGCTCATCGTGCTGCCGCTCATCGGGATGGTGGCGGTGCTCGCGGGCGACGACGCACGCGCGAAGCACACGGCGCTCGCCTTCACACTGCTGGAGGCCGTCCTGTCGCTGCCGCTGTGGTTCTCGTTCAATGCGGCATCGGGCGCACTCCAGTTCGCGGCGAATGCGCCGTGGATCCCCGGCTGGGGCATCTGGTACCGTGTGGGCGTCGATGGCATCAGTGTGCTGCTCGTGCTGCTGCTGACACTGCTCATGCCGCTCGCCATCCTGGGCAGCTACCGCTACATCACGCGGCGCGAGCGTGCCTTCTACGCCAACATGCTGCTGCTCGAGACGGGCGTGGTCGGCGCATTCGTGGCCATGGACCTGTTCCTCTTCTTCGTGTTCTTCGAGCTGATGCTCGTGCCGATGTACTTCATCATCGGTATCTGGGGCGGGGAACGACGCGTCTACGCGGCGATCAAGTTCTTCCTGTTCACGGCGGTCGGCTCGCTGCTGATGCTGGTCGCCATTCTGTACCTCGTGTTCAAGCACCGGGCACTGACCGGTGACGCATCCTTTGCGTACTTCGACCTGCTGCGCGTTCCGCTCACCTTCACGGAGCAGTACTGGCTGTTCGGGGCGTTTGCGCTCGCGTTCCTGATCAAGGTGCCGGTCTTCCCGTTCCATACCTGGCTGCCGGACGCGCACGTCGAAGCGCCCACGCCGGGGTCCGTGCTGCTTGCGTCGATCCTGCTGAAGCTGGGCGGCTACGGGTTCCTGCGGTTTCTGCTGCCGTTCTTTCCGCATGCCGCTACGCACGAGACGATCGTCGGCATCCTGATGGTCATGGGGCTCATGGGCATTGTGTACTGTGCATGGGTGGCGGCCGTGCAGCCGGACGCGAAGAAGTTGATCGCTTACACATCGGTCTCGCACATGGGGTTCGTCGTGCTGGGCGTGTTCGCCCTCACGATCCAGGGTGCACAGGGCGCCATGATCGTGATGCTCTCACACGGCCTGTCGACGGGGGCGATGTTCCTCCTGCTGGGCATGCTCTACGAGCGGCGACACACGCGCCTGATCGCGGATTTCGGCGGCCTCGCGGCGGTTGCGCCGGTCATGGCGACGGCATTCCTGGTGACCGCGTTCGCGAGTATCGGCCTGCCCGGCACGAGCGGGTTCGTGGGCGAGTTCCTGGCGCTGCTCGGCACGTTCCAGACGCATCCGTGGGTCGCGACCATCGCTGCGACCGGCGTCATCTTCGCCGCCTACTACATGCTGCCGATGGTGCAGCGCATCTGGTTCAACCGGCTGGAGCACCCGGAGAACGAGCACGTGCGGGACCTGAGCCGTCGCGAGCTCGCGGTGCTCGCGCCGCTGCTCGCTGCGATGATCTGGATGGGTGTGTACCCGAAGCCGTTCCTGGAGCGCATGGAAGTGTCGCTCGTGCAGCTGCTCGAGACCGTAGAAAGCCGGACGTCGCCGGGCATGGCCGCGTTCGACCCGCCGCTGCCGCCGCCACCGTCGGGTGGCGCGGGCGCGGCGGCGCATTAGGGCGGAGGACGAGGCCGTGGAGGGGCTGACGATCGATTTTTCACGCCAGGCCGATTACGCGCTGGCGCTTCTGCCCGAGATCGTGCTCTCGGTGTGGGCGATGCTCGTGCTGCTCGTGGACGTCTTCCGCAAGGGCAGCCGGAGCGAGCCTTCGGATTCCTGGATCGGGGGGCTGAGTCTCGCGGGCGTGGTGCTCGCGGTCGTCGCGAACTGGTGGCTTGGCTTTGCCAGTGAGCCGAACCCGATCGGCATCATCGCGCTCGATTCGTTCCGCACGTTCACGAACTACATCCTGCTGCTCTCGGCCGCACTCTTCATCCTGATCGCGGGACGCTACCTGGACGAGGAGCGGATGCGGCTGGGCGAGCTGTACGTGCTCGTCCTCTTTGCAACCGTAGGCATGATGGTGTTTTCGGGCGCACGCGAGCTCATCGTCATGTTCATCGGCCTCGAGCTCCTGTCCGTCCCGATCTACGTGCTCACCGGCGTGAACCGCCGCGATGCCCGCAGCGCAGAAGGTGCGCTCAAGTACTTCCTGCTGGGCGCCTTCGCGAGTGCGTTCTTCCTGTTCGGCGTTGCCCTCACATACGGTGCGACCGGTACGACGAACCTCGCGCTGATCGCGCTGTCGATCGGCGTGGACGGCCTCGGTGCGAGCCCGTTGCTGCTGCCCGGCATCGCACTGCTCGCGGTCGGCTTCGCGTTCAAAGTCTCGGCGGTGCCGTTCCACATGTGGACGCCGGATGCCTACGAAGGTGCGCCCCTGCCGGTGACCGCGTTCATGGCAGGCGGCGTGAAGGCGGCGGCGTTCGCGGCGTTCGTGCGCGTGTTCTTCACCGCCTTTCCGGGGGTGTACGACGTCTGGGACGGCCTGGCAATCTGGCTCGCGATCCTGACCATGCTGGTGGCGAACCTGGTCGCACTCGTACAGGGCAACGTGAAGCGGATGCTCGCCTACTCGAGCATCGCCCATGCGGGCTACCTGCTCGTTGCACTGGCCGCGGCGAACGTCGCCGGCGCCGCATCCGTGCTGTTCTACCTGGTCGTCTACACGCTGATGACGATTGGCGCGTTTGCGGTCCTGATGGTGGTCGCCGGCCGCGGCGAAGCGCGCCTCGATCTCGACGCGTTCAGCGGGCTCGGCTGGCGCATGCCCGTGCTGGGTGTCGCCATGACCGTGTTCCTGCTCTCGCTTGCCGGGTTTCCGCTGACCGGCGGATTCGTCGGCAAGGTCTACATCCTGCGCGCCGCGATCGATCAGGGCCTCGTCGGCCTCGCCGTCGCGCTCGTCCTCGCGTCACTGCTCTCGTACTTCTACTACCTGCGTGTGGCCTGGTACATGTGGTTCCGGGAGCCGGACGGAGAGCCGACTCAGGCACTCCTGTCAGGGGGGATGAAGGTCGCCATTGCGCTCGCCGTAGCCGGCGTGCTGCTGCTCGGCATCGTGCCGGGCGTCCTGCTCGACGCCGCAGAGCGCGGCGCATCCGCGCTCATGCAGGTCCCGACGCTGCTCGGTCGGAACTGAGTCACTGAGGGCAGCATTCCCGGACCGCACGCGGCCCGGTGCGTGGGGCGGTGACCGACAGGGTGGCCGCCTCGTTCGCTTCCAGTGCGCGCGGAACGCAGACCGGCGACGTCGCACAGGGCATACACATTGCGGCCGATCGGGCAGAACAAAGTAATGACGATCCGTTCCTTTCAGGCGATGGTACCATGACGCAGACGGATGCAGTGACGGTCGACAGGAATCTGCTGGAGCAGGCGGAGCAGGGCATCGCGGACTATCTCGAGCGCATGCGTGCGAGTGGCGAGCTCGCCGAGAACTACTACGAGACTGCGCGAGCGAACGTCTTTCCCAATCTGCGCGCGTGGGTAACGGACGAGGAGATTCGCCGGCTCTCACCGCAACTCCCCGGTGGTGTGATGGACGCCGTGCGGGAAGGTCGCTGGGAGGAGCTGGTGAACGCGTTCGTGCGCGAGGTCAAGTTCGGCACCGGCGGCATCCGCTCCCTGATGGCGTTTCGCAAGGCGGACATCGAACGGCTCGATGCGGAGGGGGTCGACGCGCGGATTCTCAAGGGGCCGAACACGATCAACAACATCATCGTGTTGAAATGCGCGTATGGTGTTGCCCGCTACCTGGTCGACAGCATCCCGGAGCGGAAGCCGCGCGTGGTGGTCGGCTTCGACAGCCGTGTGCAGGGTGGCGCGTTCGCGCGGATCATCGCGGAGACGTTCCTTGCGGAGGGTGTCGAGGTCTTCCTGTTCGACGAGGCCGTGCCGTATCCGGAGGTGACGTTCGCGATTCCGACGCTGAGGGCGGATGCGGGCGTATTCATCTCGGCGAGCCACAACGATTACCGCTACAACGGCTTCAAGCTGTCGGGTCCGAACGGCTCGCAGTTCTCGCCGGAAGTCCGCGATGAGATCCTCGCGAAGTACATCACTCCGGCGCAGGCGAAGGACATCCATCCGGTCGATCTGGACAGTGCGGACGCGGAGACGCTTGCGGGCCTGCACTTCCTGGGGGGCAGCGAGCCGCTCCCTGACAAGGCGTACTTCGGGCGCGATCTCATTGACATGCACTCGCAGCACATCGCGCACATGCGGACGTTCCTGCTGCGCGCGGATGAGCGGGACGAGGACGTCGCACGCGAGCTGAAGATCATATTCTCCGCGTTCAATGGCGCCGGCCGCCGGGCGGTGCCGCGGCTGCTGCGCGACCTGGGCTTCGAGACGATCTATCGCATCAAGAGTCTGGATACGCTGAACGGGCTGTTCCCGGCGTTCAAGAGCACGCCGGGCGAAGAGCAGCAGCCCGATCCGGGTGACTCGCGCGCTGCCGTCATCGCGCTGCGCGAGCATGCGAAGGAGGCCGCTGCACCGCCGCGGAACTGGGACTCCTACATCCCGTGGGAAGAGGCGGACCTGCTGCTGGCGACGGACCCCGATGCGGATCGCTCGGCCGTGATCGTCAAGCCGCCGGCGGGCCTGGCCGCCGCGCTCGAGGGACGACAGCGCCCCGGCATGCTGCGCTACAGCCGCGAGCACGTGCTCGTTCCCGCCGACGACATGTGGACGCTCATCCTGTGGTACCGGATCCGCTTCGGCGGCATTCCGGATCCGGCGAAGAGCTTCATCGCGCTCAGCCACACGACAACGGACATGATTGCGCGACTCGCGGAGCGCGAGGGCCTCGGCTACCTGAAGACCTGGGTCGGATTCGGCTGGCTGTCAGCGGGCGTGACGCACGCGTGGAAGGGAGCGGGTTTGCCGCAGATCCGTGACGGCCGCCCGGTGGATGCACCCGCGAGTGAGCAGCCGACGAAGTGTCATCAGATTTTCTTCGATACGACCGCCATGGAACCGGGTCGCACGTTCAATGCGGCGACGCTCGAGCAGAGCAACGGGTTTTCGATCCTGGGCGGACCGCCTCCGGGTTTCCCCGCAGACGACCGCGCGCTGGGTGCCGGGGGCCATGTACGTGACAAGGACGGTACCTTCGCGACACTGTTGACGACCGAGGTGGCCGCGTACGCGAAGGAGCAGGGTACGGACCTGCTCTCGCTGCTGGCGAAGCACATCTATGCGGATCCGGCGATCGGCCTGTTCGTGAACTACTACGAGCCGGACCCATTCGATGGCGAGTATCCGGGGCTGGCGGGCGACTCGAAGAAGAAGGCGATTCTCGACCGCTGCATTGCGCTCTACGAGCGCGCGCAGAAGGGTGGCGTGCGCATCGGTGGCCGGGAGGTGACCGAGACGCGCTACTACTGGACCGGCAAGTACGACGGGGCAAACTGGCAGGGATTCCCCGACGAAGGGCTCCGGTTCTACATGGGTGATCGCTGGAACTACATTACCGTGCGACCGTCCGGTACCAGCAACTCGCTGCGCTTCCATGTGCAGCTGCATGGCGGTGCGGTGCCGGAGCAGGAAGCGTGGGCACGCCGGCTCGAGCTCGAGGCCGAGGCGATCGGCATGATCGACGAGCTGCGCGACACGCTCGGAGCACCGCGCGAGGCGAACGCGCAGTACTGAGCAGGAGGTTCATGCAGACGGCGGGGAGCGGCGCCCGGTTGCGGCGCATTCGACGGAGCACGGCGCGCTGGCTGCTGGTCGCAGCCGGCGCGCTGCTGCTCACGCTCCTGATCGGCAGTGCACTCGTGCGTCTGTACACGGAGCTGCTCTGGTTCGACGCGCTCGGCCATGCCGGTGTGCTGTGGACACGAATCGGCACGAACGTCGCCGTCCGGGTGGTCGCCGGTGTGATCGCCGCGGTATTCGTCCTGATCAACCTCCTCTTCGTCACGCGCCATCTCGGTCCCGTCCACCTCCGCCGCCGTTACGGCAATCTGGAAATCGCCGAGCAGGTGCCGCGTACGCAGCTCCGGCTCGGCATCGCCGTGATTGCGCTGCTCGCCGGCTGGTGGCTCTCGGGCGTCCAGTTCGGCACCGCGCCGTCACTCGCCGTGCTTGCCTGGCTGCGCGGTCCCGCATGGGGGGTAAGCGACCCGCTCTTCGGCAACGACCTCTCCTTCTATGTCTTCGGCCTGCCCGTGGCCCTGCGCTTCGTGACCTATCTCCTGCTCGTCCTGGTATGGAGCGGTCTGCTCGCAGCGCTCGGGTATGCACTCCTCGGTGCGGTGCGTGTGCGCGACAGCCGCATCGAGGTGGACGAAGGGCCGCGCCTGCATTTCGCCGTTCTGCTGGGCGCGCTCGTGCTCGTCCTCGGCGTCCACTACTGGCTCGGCCGCTACAGCGTGCTGCTCGAAGGGTCCGGCTTCGGCGGCACGGTGGGCTATGCAGACGTGCATGCGCGCCTGCCCGCCAGGACGATCATTGCACTACTCGCGCTCGCGACCGCCGGCGCGATCGTGTTCGGCGCACTGCGCCGAAACTGGACGCCCGCGCTCGTGACCTCAGGCGCCCTCTTCGTGGCGAGCCTGGTCGGTGCGGTGATCTACCCGGCGGCCATCCAGAAGCTGCGCGTCGAGCCTACGCAGCTCGAGCGGGAACGCACCTACATCGAATGGCTGATCGAGTACACGCGCCGCGGCTACGGGCTGGACGAGATCGAGCGACGCGTCTGGGAGCCGTCGCGGGCGCCGTCCGCGCTCCGCCTGGCGGGCGTGCCGTGGCTCGACGAGGTGACGCTCTGGGATGCCGAGCCGCTCCAGACCGCCCTCGCGGAAGTGACGCGCAGGCAGTACTACGAATTTCACGATGTCGATTTCGACCGGTATCGCGCTGGCGACCGGCTGCGCCAAGTGGCGATCGCCGTGCGCGAGTTCCGTCGTGCGGGGCTGCCTCCTGATCGCCAGACGTGGAGCAACATCCACCTCGAGCCGACGTACACGCACGGCTCCGGTGCCGTCGTAACCGTGGCGAGCGAGGCTGCGCGCGGGGACCCGGTGTTCTGGGTCACGAGCGAGGATACTGTCGAGCGCGACGCCCTCGCACCCGCGGAGCTCGAGCTGCGCGAGCCACGCGTCTATTTCGGCGAGACGATGGACGAGTACGTCATCCTCAATCCGGCGGCGGATACGGCAGGGCAGATCGCGCCGCTGGAGTCCGTCACCACGGGGATTCGCCTCGACTCGTTCCTGCGCGTCCTCGCGTTCTCCTGGCGTTTCGGCGACAAGAATCTGCTGTTCTCGGGTGAGCGCGGTGCCGAGAGCCGCCTGCTCTTCCGCCGCCCCGTCGTCGAGCGCGTGGGCGAGCTCGCACCGTTTCTCATCTGGGATCCGGACGCCTATCCCGTCATCTGGCGAGGTCGCATCGTATGGTTCGTCGACGGCTACTCGGCCACGGCGGCCTTCCCCATCTCCGAGCCGCATGACCTGGAGGACCACGGTACGATTCGCTACCTGCGCAACAGTGCGAAGGCCGTGGTCGATGCAGTCAGCGGCGAGGTGCAGCTGTATGCGCTGGATGAGACGGAGCCGCTGCTCGCGGCATACCGGCAGGTGTTTCCGGACCTGATCCAGCCGCTTACGGCATTGCCACCGGAGCTGCGCGCGCATCTGCGTTATCCGCCGGGCCTGGCGGCGGCGCAGGCAGAGAAGCTTGCGCGCTTCCACGTCCAGCGCGCCGAGGCATTTTACTCGGGTCAGTTCGCGTGGCAGCGGCCTCAGCAGGGCGGTACGCAGGGCGCGCCCGGACCGTACGTCCCGCTGTTCGTCACAGCCGCGCTGCCGGGCAGTGCGCAACCGGAGTTCCTGCTGAGCACACCGTTCATTGCGGCGCAGCGTCCGAACATGGCCGGCATCCTGCTGATCCGGAATGATCCGCCGCACTACGGCGAGGCGCTCCTGCTCGACCTGTCGAACGCGGACGTGACGCGCGGGCCGAGCCAGGTGTCCGCGCTCATCGAGCAGGACGCCGTCATCAGTGCGCAGCTGGCACTCTGGCGGCAGGGCGGCACGGACGTGAAGCTCGGTCAGATGCGCATCATCCCGCTCGACAGCGCGGTGCTCTACATCGAGCCGCTCTACCTGTCGGCGGTCGGTACGGCCTTGCCGCAGCTCCAGCAGGTCATCGTGAGTGATGGTACGGCAGTCAGCATGGCGCCTACGCTGGCCGCGGCGATCGCCGGCCTCGGCCGCGAGCGGGGCGGCGAGATGACGGCGCCAGCCGCGCCCGGCAGTACACGCATCGCCGAGCCGTGGGCGAGTGAAGCGCTGCGCTTGCAGGAGGCCGCCGATCGCGCACTCCGTGAGGGCGACTGGGCCGCGTTCGGTGAGCGCTGGAACGAGTTGCAGAGCCTGTTGCGACGCGCCGCCGCACAAGGCGCTGGACCGCGCTGACTCAGCTTGCCGGCCCCAGGAGCCAAAGTTATGATCAGCCCGCTCGACGACGACCCCGCGTCCCGCACGATTGTCATTGCACTGGGCGGCAACGCGCTGCAGCCGCCGGGCGAGCGCGGCGACATCCACGAGCAGTTCGCGCACACGCGCGAATCCCTCGGCGCCGTGGTCGCGCTCGCGCAGGCAGGCTGGCGCATCGTCCTGGTCCATGGCAACGGGCCTCAGATCGGCGATGAGCTGCTGCGCAATGAGCGCGCTCGCGCCGAACGTCCGCCGCTGCCGCTGGGCGTGCTCGTCGCAGCCACGGCCGGCTGGATCGGCTACATGATTCAGCAGTCGCTGCGGAATGCGCTGGACCGCGCGGGTGTGGAGCGCGCCGTGATCACGCTGATCACGCAGGTGTTGATCGACCGCGACGATCCGGCGGCCCAGACGCCGCGCAAGCCGATCGGCAACACGATGTCGCTCGAGCAGGCGCGCGCGCTCGCCGTCGATCTCGGCTGGGACATCACGCCCACGGAAACCGGGTGGCGCCGGATCGTGCCATCGCCGCTCCCATACGGCGTGGTCGAGAGTGCGCAGATCGCGCGCTTTCTGGACGGCGGTACGATCGTCATCGCGTGTGGTGGCGGTGGCACGCCGGTCTATCGCGATGAGCGGCTCGGGCTCGAGGGTGTGGATGCGGTGATCGACAAGGATCGTGCTGCGTGCATCCTGGCGCGCGATGTCGGCGCCGAGGTGCTGCTGATTCTGACGAATGTGGAGGCCGCGTACCGCGCCTATGGCTCGCCTTCGCAGCAGCGCCTGGACCGGCTGAGCGTGCAGGAGGCGCGTGCCCTGCTAGAGGCAGGCGAGTTCGGGCAGGGCAGCATGGGGCCGAAGATCGAGGCGGCGGTGGACTTCGTCACGAATGGCGGCGGGCGCGCGATTATTGCACGCCTCGACCGCGGCCTGGAAGCGGTGCAGGGAACGACGGGGACGACGATTGTCCCCGCATGAGGCGGCCGGGAGCGCGTACGGTGCACCGGCCGTGATTGTGTCCGGCGTGGTCGTCCATGGAGTGGCGGCCCCGACAACTGAAACGATGCGATGAACATTCATGAGTACCAGGCGCGCGACATCCTGCGCGCCCACGGTGTACCGGTTCCGCCGGGTGTGGTCGCTTCGACACCCGACGAGGTGGAGCGGGCTGCGCGCGATTTCGGCGGCACCGTCGTCATCAAGGCGCAGGTCCATGCGGGCGGGCGCGGCAAGGCGGGAGGCGTGAAGCTCGCGAAAACCGCTGCCGAGGCGAAGGAGCACGCGGCGCGCATCATCGGCATGCGTATCAAGGACCTCGGGGTCGAGAAGGTGCTGGTTGCGCCGGCCGAGGACATTGCCAGCGAGGCGTACGTCGGCATCATCGTGGACCGGTCGAGCAAGCGCGCTGTCGTCATGGTGAGCCGCGAGGGCGGCGTGGACATCGAAGAGGTCGCCGCGCGCGATCCGGACGCGATCCGCAAGCTGGCGATCGACCCGCGCTACGGGCTGCTGCCCTTCCAGGCATACTCGCTGGCGGTCACGCTCTACGACGATATCCGCCAGCAGCGTGCGTGCGCCAAGATCCTGCAGCAGCTCTATGCCGCATTCGTCGCGAGCGGTGCCTCCCTCGCCGAGATCAACCCGCTGGTCACGACACCGCAGGGCGAGGTGAAGGCACTGGATGCGAAGTTCAACATCGACGACAATGAGCTGTTCCGGCGGCCGGAGATCGAGGCGCTGCGCGATGCCACCGATGAGCCGGAGGCGGAAGTGCTGGCGCGTGATGCCGGCCTCACCTTCATCAAGCTCGACGGGAACATCGGTGCCTGCGTGAACGGCGCCGGCCTGGCCATGGCGACGATGGACCTGATCAAGTTCTACGGCGGGGAGCCGGCGAACTTCCTGGACATCGGCGGCAGCTCGAATCCGGAGAAGGTCGTGAACGCGCTCCGCATCATCACGGGCGATCCGAACGTGAAGGTGATCTGCTTCAACATCTTCGGTGGCATCACGCGCTGCGATGACGTTGCCAATGGGATCGTCACGGCGACGCGCCAGATCAGGATCGACGTGCCGATCGTGATCCGACTGACCGGTACGAACGAAAACGAAGCACTCCAGATACTGGAGAAGGCCGGCTTCGCTGCGACGACGTCCATGGACGGTGTCGTGCAGAAGGCGGTCGAGCTCGCGGGGGCGGGGAAGTAGTCATGGCGATTTTCATCGATGCGAACACGAAGCTGCTGGTGCAGGGGGTCACGGGCCGCGACGGCTCGTTCCACGCACGGCAGATGATGGAGTACGGAACGCAGGTCGTCGGCGGGGTGACGCCCGGCAAGGGTGGGCAGACGTTCGACGGTCCGAATGGCATGAGCTGTCCGATCTTCGACACGATGGACCAGGCCGTCGCTGCCACGGGTGCGAACACAAGCGTCATCTACGTGCCGCCGGCATTCGCCGCGGACGCCATCATGGAAGCGGCGGGCGCGGGTGTACCGTTCGTCGTCGCGATCACGGAGGGCATTCCGGTGCTGGACATGACGCGCGTGTACGCGTTCGTGAAGGACGCTGGCGTGCGCCTGCTCGGCCCGAACTGTCCGGGTCTGCTCTCGCCCGGCAAGTCGAAGGTCGGGATTCTGCCAGGTCAGATCGCGACGCCCGGCTCGGTCGGCGTCGTCTCGCGCTCCGGTACGCTGACGTACGAAGTCGTCTACCAGCTGACCATGGCGGGCATCGGCCAGAGCACCTGCGTCGGGATCGGCGGTGACCCGATCAACGGTACGAACTTCATCGACTGCCTCGAGGCGTTCGAGAACGATGCCGAGACGAAGGCGGTCGTCATGATCGGCGAGATCGGCGGTACGGACGAGCAGCAGGCCGCCGCGTACGTAAGCGCGCGGATGAAGAAGCCGGTCGTCGGCTTCATCGCCGGACAGACGGCACCGCCGGGACGCCGCATGGGTCACGCCGGCGCGATCATCAGCGGCAGCGAGGGCACGGCCGCCGAGAAGATCGAGACGTTCGAACAGAACGGGATCGGCGTCGCGCGCAGGCCGAGTGACGTCGTCGGGCTGATCCAGAAGGTGCTGTAACCACCGTGGCCGGGGGAACGCAGCTGCGGGAGGTCCTGCCGCGCGAGCACATCGTCGTGCCGTTGCACGCGCAGACGCTCAGGGACGCGCTCGAGCAGCTGACCGGAGCGCTCGAGGCGGCGGGCGTTGTACGCGATCCGACGGCGCTCCAGCGCGCACTCGACGCGCACCGCGCCCGCGACATCGTGCAGATCGGCGCGCACGCACTCCTGCCGCACTACCGCACGGAAGCCGTCGACCGGCTGCTGGTGGCCTTCGGTGTCAGCAGGACACCGCTCATCATCGACGGCGGTCAGTCGAAATCGGTACGCATCGTCGTGCTCATCCTCGCGCCCTCCGCCGCCGCGACACTGTACCTCCAGACCATTGCCGCTCTCGCGCGGCTCTTCCGCAGTGACGCGCTGACCACTCGCCTGCTGGAAGCGAGCGACGCCGACGACGTTCTCGCCATCACCGAGCTCGCCGACCTGAAGATCCAGCCGCGCCTGACCGTGCGCGATCTGATGATGCACGGCGCCGACCACGTGGGGCTCGACCAGGGCGTGCGCGAGGCAGTCGATATCATGGTGCGCAAGCGCGTGCGCGCGCTGCCCGTCGTCAATGACGAACGGGAAGTCGTCGGCATCGTGAGCGAGTGGGACGTCATGCGCGCCCTGCTGCCTCAGATCCCGCGCGCAGGGGGCGAGGAGGAAACCGCCTCCGAGAGCCAGCAGCCGCTGCGCGTGCGTGACGTGATGACCCGCTCCGTGCTCTGCATCTCCGAGGACATGGGTCTCGTCGAGGCCGCCAACATGATGATGAACAAGGACGTAGAGCAGTTCCCCGTGGTCAGCGAGGGAAAGTTCAGCGGCCTGCTCAGCCGCAGTGACATCATCCGCAAACTCTTTGGAAGATAGACGACCAATGGCAGGCAACTACACGCTCACGATCGTCAAGCCCGACGCCGTCGCGCGCAATCTCACCGGTAGGATTCTCGCCCATCTCGAGGAGCAGGGCTTCCGCATCCGCGCTGCCCGCATGATGCATCTCACCGAGGCCCAGGCGCAGGCGTTCTACGAGGTACACCGGGAACGCCCCTTCTACCGCTCACTGGTCGCCTTCATGACGTCCGGGCCATGCCTGCCCGTCATCGTGGAGAAGGACGACGCCGTCGCCGCCCTGCGACAGGCCATCGGCGCGACCGATCCGGCCGAGGCCGAGGCCGGAACCGTGCGCAAGCTCTACGCGGAGTCGAAGGAGCGGAACGCGATCCATGCCTCCGATTCGGATGAGAACGCCGCCCGCGAGGCCAGATTCTTCTTTGCGGAAGCCGATGTTCCCGGCATCGGCTAGGCGTCAGGGAGTCAGCGGGGTATCCGGGCCGGGGCCCCGCGCCCTGGCGCGCGCCCGCCGTTCGCCGGACCGACGCGCGGCCCTGTCGCGACGGGGTCAGCCAGTGACCGCATTGGATTGACACTGCGCGGATTTTCCGGCAAATTAGACGACTATGCTGACAGTCGACCTGGCGCGGCTCCAGCGGGCTGTCCGGCTCGAGATCGACGCACAGGTGGATCCGTCCGACCCGCTGCTGGCGGGCGCCGATGCGCGTCTGGCCGGGCCGCTCGACGTCCGGCTCGAAGCGCACCAGGCGGGCGCGGACGTCGTGGTCCGGGGGTGGCTGCGTGGCGCGCTGGAGCTGGACTGTGCGCGGTGTCTGAAGCCGGTCCGCCAGGAGCTGGACGAAGAGATCACCCTTCTGTACGTGGAGGGAGTGGATCCGGCGGCAGCGGAGGACCAGGAGGTCTATGCGCTGCCGGAGAAGGGCTGGACGCTGGACCTCGGGCCAGCGATCCGGGAGCACGTGCTGCTTGCTGCGCCGCGATTTGCGGTGTGTCGGGAGGCGTGCCGGGGCCTGTGCCCGACGTGTGGTGCGGATCGGAACGAAGTGACGTGCGACTGTGGGGAGTCGATGGTGGACGAGCGCTGGGCTGCGCTCCGGCGGCTCGGCTCCGAATAGACGGAGGCATTCATGGCGGTACCGAAGCGGAAAGTCTCGAAGCAACGGAAGCGGAAGCGGCGTGGAGCGATGCACGCCGAGACGCCCTCCGTGCAGCGCTGCCCGAAGTGCGGCGATCCGAAGATGCCGCACCGGGTGTGCCCGACGTGCGGGACGTACAAGGGCGAGCAGGTCTTCGAGGTCGAAGAGATCTGAGGGAGGGCGCCTTGCGCATCGCGCTGGACGCCATGGGGACGGACCGCCATCCGAGTATCGAGGTGGCGGGCGCGCTCGAGGCGCTGCGCGATCTGCCCGAGGATTTCGAGCTGTTGCTGGTCGGTGACCGCCTCCGTATCGAGGCGGAGTTGGCGGGGCATGACGAGCCGCCCGCCGACCGGCTGCGCGTCGTGCATGCGGAGGAGACAATCGGTCCTGGCGAGCGGGCGGCTTCGGCGATCCGGCGCAAGCGCAGGAGCTCGATCGCGATAGGACTGGGGCTGCAGAAGGACAAAGAGGCGGACGCCTTCGTGAGTGCCGGGTCGACCGGCGCGGTCATGGCGGCGTCCCTTTTTCTTTTGGGGCCGGTGCCGGGCGTGGATCGGCCGGCGATTGCGACGCCGCTGCCGACGTCGGTGGATCCGATGCTGCTCATTGACGCGGGCGCGAACGTGGACACGAAGCCGCAGCACCTGGTGCAGTTCGCGCGGCTCGCGTCGATCTACGTGGAGGACGTATGGCAGCGTGCGACGCCGCGCGTCGGTCTGCTCAATATCGGCGAGGAGCCGGAGAAGGGGGACGAGCGCTCGGTCGACGCGCATCAGCTGCTGGCATCGAGCGACCTCAACTTCGTCGGCAACGTCGAAGGGCGTGACGTGATCCGCGGCGTGTGCGACGTTCTCGTCGCCGATGGGTTCTGCGGCAACGTGCTGCTGAAGTTCTACGAATCGATCATGGTGTTCATGCATGGCCTGCTCGAGCGGGAGTTCGCAGCAGCCGGCGTGGACCTGGACCTGGATCGCCTGCTGCGCGCATTCGACTACACGGAGTACGGTGGTGCACCGCTGCTGGGCGTGAACGGCGTGTCGATCATCTGCCATGGCGGCTCACCGCCGCGCGCGATCGCGAATGCCGTTCGCGTGGCGCGTCAGGCTGTGCTGACGAAGATGGTCGGTCACATTGCGCGCGAGGTCACAGCGCATGAGAGCGATACGCGCGATCCTGCGCGCAGCGCCTCGGAAGGGAAGAGCGCATGAAATCGCCGAAACCGATCATCGAGATCGTCGCGACCGGCCGGTACCTGCCGGAGCGCGTTCTGACGAACGCGGATCTCGAGAAGATGGTGGATACGGACGACGCGTGGATTCGTGAGCGCACCGGCATCCGCGAGCGTCGCATCGCCGGGCCGGAGATGGGTGCAGCGGATATGGGCTCACGTGCATCCCGCATTGCGATGGAGCGCGCACGGGTCCATCCCGGCGAGATCGACGTGATCGTCGTGGCCACGGCGACGCCGGACCGGCTGCTGCCGTCGACTGCGTGTGACATGCAGGCCCTGATCGGTGCGACGAACGCCGCTGCCTTCGACATCAGTGCGGCGTGCTCGGGGTTCCTCTATGCGCTCACGGTCGCCGAAGGATACATCGCTGCGGGCCGGGGCGAGATCGCCCTCGTCGTCTCGGCCGAGAAGATGAGCGGCATCGTCGACTGGGGTGATCGCTCGACGTGCGTGCTGTTCGGCGATGGTGCGGGCGCCGCGGTGGTCCGCAAGGCACAGAACGGGCGTGGCCTGATCTCGAGCTTCATGCGCTCCGACGGCACGCTGGCCGAGCTGTTGTGGCGGCCGGCGGGCGGTGTGACCATACCCATGGATCTGGCGGTGCTGGACGAGAAGCAGCACCTCGTTAAGATGGCGGGGCGGGAGGTCTTCAAGGCTGCGGTGCGGTCGATGGCCGAAGCGGCGGACCAGGCGCTGCTGCGCGCGGGGCTCACGGGCGATGATGTGGATCTGCTGATTCCGCACCAGGCGAACATCCGCATCATCGAAGCGACTGCGCGCTATGCGAACGTGCCGATGGAGAAGGTCTACGTGAACGTCGATCGCTACGGGAACATGAGCTCGGCGACCGTGCCCATCGCGCTCGACGAAGCAGTCGAAACCGGACGCGTGAAGCCGGGAGACAATGTACTCATGGTTGCGTTCGGCGCCGGTTTCACCTGGGCTTCAGGAGTCGTGCGATGGTAGCTCTCTTGTTTCCAGGACAGGGCTCGCAGTTCGCGGGCATGGGGCGCGACCTGGCGGAGGCGTCGAGCGTGGCGCGCCGTACGTTCGAGGAAGCGGATGACATTCTCGGGTACTCGATCTCGAAGCTGTGCTGGGAGGGACCGGAGGCCGATCTCACGAAGACACGCAACGCGCAGCCGGCACTGCTCACACATTCGATCGCTGCGTGGCGCACGCTGCTCGATACGGGCGATCTCGATCCGGCGTCCGTGTTGATGGCTGCCGGGCATTCGCTGGGCGAGTTCAGCGCGTATGTCGCGGCGGATGCCCTCTCGTTCGAGGACGGGCTGCGCACGGTCCGGCTGCGTGGCGAGCTCATGTACGAGATGGCGCGCGCACGCGCGGGCGGCATGGCCGCCGTGCTCGGGCTGCACGATGCGGAAGTCGAGCAGGTCTGCCGCGAGGCAAGCGGGCCGGACGGCGAGTGCGTGCCCGCGAACTACAACTCGCCTGCGCAGATCGTGATCAGCGGTGATGCGGCGGCACTCGAGCGTGCCACGGTACTGGCGAAGCAGGCGGGGGCAAAGCGGTCGCTGCGCCTGAACGTCTCCGGTGCGTTCCATTCGCCGCTCATGAAGGGTGCCGAGGCGGGCCTGCGCGCGCAGCTCGATAGCGTCGAGCTCCGCGCCCCGAGCTTCCCGGTGGTGTCGAACGTCACGTCGCAGCCGGTCTCCGATCCCGCGGACGCGCGCGAGCTGCTGATCGAGCAGCTCACGAAGCCGGTCTGCTGGACCCAGAGCGTGCGGACGATGCTGGCAGCTGGCGCCACGGATTTCGTCGAGGTCGGTGCAGGGAATGTGCTGAGCGCGCTTGTGCGGCGCATC
>CAYSGF010000392.1:0-8339 GCA_964430275.1 uncultured Gemmatimonadaceae bacterium | reverse complement strand
TCCCGCATCGGGCGTCGTCGTGACCGGTTCGGCCCGGCTGCGTGCAAGCTAGGGCAGCCCCCGGATCGACACCAGACAGGAAGGGGCCGACCGTTGTGATCCCGTGGCCGCATCGACATTCTACTCCACCTATGATCACAGTTCGCAACGTCCGCAAGCAGTTCGCCACCGTGACCGCCGTGGACGACGTCTCGTTCGACGTCGCATCCGGAGAGATCTTCGCGCTGCTCGGCCCGAACGGCGCCGGCAAGACGACGCTCCTGCGCATGCTCCTGGGATTGATGCAGCCGGACAGCGGCACGATCGCGTTTCCGGGTCGTTCGTCCCGCCCCGCACCGCACGAGATCGGCTACCTGCCCGAGGACCGCGGACTCTATGCCGACGTGAACGTGCTCGACACGCTCGTCCACTTCGGCGCGCTGCGCGGGATGGCCCGCCGCACTGCCCGCGAGGTGTCGCTCGAATGGCTCGAGCGCATGAGCCTGACCGAGCGCGCACGCGAACCGCTCAAGACCCTGTCGAAGGGGAACCAGCAGAAGGTCCAGTTCATCAGTGCGATCCTGCACCGGCCGACGCTGGCCGTGCTCGACGAGCCGTTCGCGGGACTCGATCCGCTCAACCAGGACTTCTTCCTCTCGCTCATCCGGGAGCTGCGCGACGCAGGCACGACGGTCGTGCTGTCCGCGCACCAGATGCAGCTCGTCGAGCGCGCCGCCGACCGCGTGCTCGTGATGAACCGCGGCCAGTCCGTGCTCGGCGGGACCATGCCGGAAGTGCGGCGCGAGTGGAGCACTGGCAGGCGCCTGCTGCTGCGCGTGAGTGCCCCGCCGCCGGCCGACTTCGCCGCGCGGGTTGCCGGCGTGCGCGTGCACGCGCCCTCGCCGGACGTGCTGGAGCTGCTCGTCCCCGACGACCTGGAGCTGGCGCCTGTGCTCGCCGAGATCGGCGACCGCCTCAGCGTGCGCGACATCGAGTCACACCCCGTCACCCTGCACGACATCTATGTGCAGGTCATCGCCCGCCACAACAGCGCCACGGAGCGAGCATGAAGACCTGGCACGCCGTGGCGGCCGTGACGCGCTGGGAGTTCAACCGCTACATCAAGTGGAAGCAGCAGTTCGTCGGCATGCTCATCACGATCGCGATCTTCGGCGGCTTCACGATCCTGCCGCGCCTGGGCGACGACGACGAGGAGGACGCCCGCACGATCGCCGTGATCGGCGCGGACGTGCTGCCACTCGACGTCGCATCCGCCGGGCCGTTCGCATTCACGCGCCATGATGCGACGGAAGAGGGGGCGCTGCGTGCGCATGTGGAGGACGGTGCGCTGGACGGCCTGCTCATCGTGCGTGATACGGACAACGCCCAGCTCGTGCTGCGCCGGCGCGCTGACTGGTCGGCCGGTCTGCAGGACCTGCTCACGAGCGCGCGCCGGCAACACATGATCGCGCAGTCCGGGCTCAGCCAGGCGACGCTCGCCGACATCATGGCACCGCCCGAGATCGACATCGAGTACGCGGGCACCGCTGCAGGTCAGAACCGCGGCGAGCGCATCACCATCATCATCGTGCTCTCGCTGATGCTCATGACCGTGTTCATCGGCATGAGCTACATCTTCGCGAGCGTGACCGGCGAGAAGCAGATCCGCGTGACCGAGCAGGTCATCTCCGCGATCCGGCCGCAGGCGTGGATCGACGGCAAGATCCTCGGCCTCCTGCTGGTCAGCCTCATCGGCATGTTCGTGCAGGTGCTCGGATTCGGCGCGGTCTTCCTCGCGCTGCGCACGTTCTTCGATGCGGCGCCGCTGCCGCTGCCGGACACGCTCGGCGATCCGCTGACCGTGACGCTCATCGTGCTCTTCGCGATGCTCGGCCTGTTCTTCTGGTTCGCCTTTCTCGGCGCCGTCGCAGCGACGATCGATGACCCGAATCACTCGGCGCGCAGCTCGCTCATGCTCGTCCCCATCCTCACCACGGTCCTCGCCTACTTCGTGGTGCCCAACCCGGACAGCGGCATGAGCCGGTTCCTCAGCCTCTTCCCGCCCTCCGCGCCGGGCGCCATGCCTGCACGCCTGCTGACGAGCGACGTGGGCGCGCTGGAAATCGTGATCTCGCTCGCGCTGCTCGCGGCAACGACACTGCTGCTGCGCACCGCCGCGGGACGGATCTTCGAGATCGCGATGCTCATGTACGGGAAGGAGCCGAGCTGGGCCGAGATGCGGCGCTGGACGTTCGGGCGCTGAGCGCCTACAGCCCGTACTGCTGGATCCGCCGGTACAGCGCGCTGCGGCTCATGCCGAGCTGCTCCGCCGCGTCCTGCACGTTGCCGCCATGCTTCGCGAGCACCTTCCGGATGAATGCGCGCTCCGCCTCCTCGAGCGTCATCTCGTCCTCGCTGCGGCCCGGCTCGCGCTGCTGCAGCCCCAGGTCCTTTGCCGTGATGCGCTCGCCAGGCGACATCAGCACCGCCCGCTCCACCGCGTGCGCCAGCTCCCGCACATTGCCCGGCCACGTGTGCGCCCGCAGCGCCTGCTGCGCCGCACCATCGAAGCCGCCGAACTTCCGCTCGTACTTGCGCGCGTACTCGCCCAGGAAATGCCCGGCGAGGACAAGCACGTCGTCGCCGCGGTCGCGAAGCGGCGGAAGTGCAATCTCGACGGTGTTGAGCCGGTAGAGCAGATCCTCGCGGAAGCGACCCTCCTGCACCTCCGCACGGATGTCCGCATTCGTGGCCGCAATCACACGCACGTCCACGTGGATCGTGCGCGAGCTGCCGACCCGCTGCACGTCGCCGGTCTGGAGGACTCTGAGGAGCTTTGCCTGCAGCTTCGTGGACGTGTTCGCGATCTCGTCCAGGAACAGCGTGCCGCCGTCCGCCAGCTCGAAGCAGCCGATCCGGTCACTGCGTGCGTCCGTGAACGCGCCCTTCACGTGCCCGAAGAACTCGCTCTCGGCGACGCCCTCCGACAGCCCGCCTGCGTTCACCGTCACGAGCGGCTTGTCCGCGCGCGTCGATGCCGCGTGCAACCACTGCGCGACGACCTCCTTGCCCGTGCCATGCTCGCCCGTGATCAGTACATTCGCGTCCGACGGTGCGATGCGCTCCATCACGGCGAGGACGCGCTTCATCTCCTCGGACTCGCCGATCATCGTCGGCAGACCCTTGCGCTGCAGCCGCTCGTTCGCGGCCTCGGCGCGACGCGCGCGGCGGAGGGCCTGGGAGAGCTCGAGCTGCGTGCGCAGCGTGTGGAGCAGGCGCTCGTCGTTCCACGGCTTTTCGATGTAGTCGTTCGCGCCGTGCTGCATCGCGGCGACGGCGCCTTCGACCGAGCCCCATGCGGTCATGACGATGACCGGAAGGGTGTCGTCACTCGCGCGTACGACCTGAAGCAGGGTCAGGCCTTCCTTACCTGAGGTCGTGTCGCGCGTGTAGTTCATGTCCATGACGAGAGCGTCGAAGGACTCCTCGTCGAGGGCGCGGATGATGGCCTCGGGGCTCGTGGCCGTGGTCAGGTCGTAGCCTTCGTCGCGCAGCAGCATACGCAGGGCGACGAGGACGTCCTGCTGGTCGTCCGCGATGAGGACGCGGGGGGTGTCGCTGTTGGGCTGGCTGGGCATTCGGATGCGTCGGGTCTGCCGGGTCATGGATTCGGGTGGGGGTAAGATGCGGGTGGGGTGGCGGAGAGGGCTAGGGCTGACTTCCAGCATGCACGCGCTAGGCTCGATCTCAGCTCCAGGCGGTGTGGAATCTCGAGGCTCGGGTCGCGGACGTTTCCAGGATCCGGCTGAGGCAGAATCTTGGGCGATGTCGCATTTCGTTGCGACGGAGAGCGCGCTCGAAGCGGGCCGCAGACAACATGCCGGCGCGCGGATTGCGCAGCATCGTGCACATCATCGACGTGTATAGCTGCCGCAGGAAGCTGGAGCTCGGCGCTGAGCCCTGCATGACCCGATTCGATCCGATGCTACGAAGGCATCTGCGCGGAAACGCTGTCGCTAGCAGCAACCCTCTCCACACGCCCAGTACGCGAATGACCGGGTCGTGCGCAAAGCGGTCCAATGACATCCCAGTCCTCGCATAGCGCTCCCACGTCGGACCCTCCAGGCGATCGTAATTCTATTACGGACGGCAGCGATGGCGCGAAATCAGGACCGAGGGTTGACGACGTGTGAGGCTTCCGCGTCCTCCTTGAGTGACGGAGAACAGCACGCGGATGGCCACTCCCTAGTGGACGCCGTCCAATACACCGACGATCGTAAGTGTCTGTCGGACGGTTTTACCCGGATGCATCGCCGTTGCTGCTTCGTGAAGGACCTTATTGCCGCGCTGCCAAATTCTACGGGCATCGTTGCCCAGTTGCGCCGGCATCCAACCGCGCATCACGGCGAGGGCGATTCTCTTGTTCATAGTCTCAGGTTGCGTCGTCAGTGTCCGCTGGAATACATCCTTGATCGCATTTTCTAGAGCGCATCACGCAAGCGCTCCTCGATAAATCAACGCCGGATCACTACGGGATGTCTTGGCCGATGGGTCGTCGGCAACTTCGTGTCGGTCGTTGCGGCCGAGTCTGTCGGAGAGAAAGCCATACGCAGCGATCGTCAAATTGTCCTCGTAGAGTTCCCCCGCCTGGCCCGCAATCCGTACGAGAAATTGCCCGACTTCCGAGGTGGTGCTAAACCGACTTCGGCTCATCTCTGGTGTCCGCGTGGTGGGTTACACGTGCGATGCGACCCTATCTGCCTCGATCCCCGCGCGGCAGCCGCTGCGATCAGCCACCTCGGGCGATTCCTCCGATCTCGGTACTCATGCTGCAGTCCTACTTCCGCCCGCTCACTCTGCGCGTCGCCGACTCCTCCACTTCCGCATCTGCAGCGCGAACAGGTGCAGGCCAATGAGCGCGAGCAGCGCGAGCCGGACCAGCGGAGGGTAGAACACCAATCAGACTTTCTTCCCGCGCAACATTTCATTGAAAGTCTGAATCAGTAACAGCCAACTTTGGTTGGCTTCAATCACGGTGGCGGCCGCGGCTAACCGACTGTTCCGGCGATCCAGCACCCCGCCCTACCGCCCTACCTCCCAACCCCGCCATCCCGGCACGTGCACCGTCATCAAATGCCGCGGCCAGCCATTTGGCGCAAGTCTGCGCGATGCATCTGTGCTAGCCGCTTCGGCCACGTCCTTGGGCCGCTGTTCGATCGCGAACAACGTCGCCCTTGCGGGAAGTGCAGGCCTCGAAGGAACCGCTTGCCCAGCTCGTGCACCTGGCCGCGTGGCTGCCCCGCTGTCCCACTCCGCCATGGCCTGACGCCGCGTTCGCTGCAATGATTCCGCATATGGACGTACACGAACGAACGCCCGACCGCTACGAGCTCGACGATCCTCGCGAGTGGCTGCGGGTCGCCCGCCAGGACTACGCGTTCGCTGTCGCCAGCATCCCGGCGGTTCGCGACTTCGAGCTGCACTGCTACCACGCGCAGCAGGCGGCGGAGAAGGCACTGAAGGCCGTCTGCATCGCGCGCGGCCTCGTGTTTCCGTTCACACATGAGATCGCGCGGCTGCTGCGCGTGCTCGCGGTCGATGGTCTGACGATTCCGCCGCAGGTCCGTGCGGCGGCAGGGCTGACGCGATTCGCGACCTCGAGCCGGTATCCACCCCGGGGCGTCGTCGGCACCGACGCATTCGCGAAGGCGGTCGCCACGGCGCGTGAGGTCGTTGATTGGGCAGCGGCGCAGGTTGCGGAATCGCGCGGCGTTCGCGAGCAACCGGCACGACGCTACCGCCCTGCCCGGCCCGGTCCGCGCGATCCGGACCCGCAGGTTCTGGAGGAGGCTGTCGCGCGCATCGTCGCGATCACCGCACCCGAACGCATCATCCTGTTCGGCTCCGGCGCCCGTGGCACCATGGGACCGCACAGCGACGTCGATCTCATGATCGTGATACCGCGCGAGGATGTCGACGGCGAACTAGACACGGCAATGCGGACGTCGCTGGCAGAGATCGAGACGCCGATCGACATCGTGCTGGTCACGTCCGCCGAGCTCGAGCGCTATGGAGGCGCGATCGGGCTCGTGTACCGGCCCGCGCTGGAGGAGGGACGCGTTCTGTATGTGGGCAAGCCGGAATGACGCGCGCCCAGTGCGCGATGCCTGTCGCAATTGCCGACGGCTGCAGGGACGCCGCGCCGACGGCTCAATCGGTCCCCCGCCCCTTCCGCCACCTCCCCACATACGGCAGCACGAACATGTACAGACCCGTGACCGCCAGCAGCCCGAGCGGTGCCAGTGGCAGGTAGAACACCCACTCCGGTGCCTCCTCCTGGCTGACTGCGATGAAGCAGACGATCACCGTCACGACGAAAATGATCGACACCCAGCGGTGGATCTGCCGGATCGATGTGCTCCAGCTCAAGGATGCCTCCGTGTAAGAGTGTGGTCGACGGCCGCGCCCAACGTGCGCGCTCAGTCCATCCGCGCGAGCAGCTCCTCGAGCTTCCCGCCCATCATCTTCCAGCCATAGCGCGCACCGCCAAACTCCTTCTTCTGCTCCGCTTCGAAGCCCGACTGCACGAGCGACAGGCGCGTGCCGGTCGCCGTCGGGGTGAGCGTGAACGTCACGACCGTGTCCAGGAACGGGACCGTCCACGCATAGCTGAGCTTGCGCGGCGCGTCGATCTCGATGAACCGGCAGTTCACGGTGCCGTCCCAGTCGGGATACGGCTGCGTCTGATACGTGAACGTCGCGCCCGGCGCGAGCTCGAGGCCGGGATCGGCCACCGGCAGCAGCCACTCCGCCAGCAGCTCCGGCTCGGTGAGCGCGCGCCACACCTTCTCCGGCGGATGCGGCAGGTCGAATTCGAACGAGAGCGATTCGTTCTGCGATCGTGCGGTCGTGTCCTTGGACCTCATTCCTCCATCCTCTCCAGCAGTCGTTCGAGGCGATCCACGTGCTCCGTCCAGAAGGCGCGATAGTGCGCGATCCAGTCGATGAGCGGCTTCATCCCCCGCGGCTCCACCCGGTAGTAGACGCAGCGCCCCGCGCGCCGGCCGTGCACCAGCCCGGCGTCCTTCAGCGCGGCGAGGTGCTGCGAGACCGCGGGCTGCGAGATGTCAAAGCGCGCCGTCAGATCCTTCACCGCCGCTTCGCCCCGCGTGAGCGACTCGAAGATCGCCCGGCGGCTGGGGTCGGCCAGCGCCTGGAAGATCCGGTTCTCGACCCCGCGCGCGCTTCGCATGCCAATGCATAAGTGATGGCTTATTGATAGTCAAGCGCCCGGCCCGGAACGAAGTCCCGATCGGCGCTGCCCGCCGCGCTGCCGCTGTGCGACGACCGCTGGTGCCGCTACTATGGCGCCCGCGGCAGCGCGTCCCTGCAATCCGAGCACAGGCACACGCCTATGTACCAGGAGCTCCGTCTCGACCGCATCCTCGAGACGATCCGGAACCTCGAGGCCCGCATCGCCGAGCGGTTCGCCGGCCGCGGGCTGTGTCGCGTCGCCGGCGAGCTGGCGACGGTCGCGGAAGAGACGGCACCGGTGCTCGATCGCGTGCGCCGGCCGAACCTGTACCTGCGCGCGGGCGTCGGTGTCGTGATCGTGCTGCTCATCGCGATGCCGATCGCCGCGTTCATCGCGTTCCGCGGCGTGGAGACGGACGTGGACGGGTTCACGACGCTGCTGCAGACGGTGGAGTCGGGGATCCAGGACGTCGTCTATCTGTCCGTCGCGATCTGGTTCCTGCTGTCGCTCGAGGGGCGACGC
Source organism: uncultured Gemmatimonadaceae bacterium (assembly GCA_964430275.1). Classification (GTDB taxonomy): domain Bacteria; phylum Gemmatimonadota; class Gemmatimonadetes; order Longimicrobiales; family RSA9; genus DASTYK01. The sequence goes on along the minus strand of CAYSGF010000392.1, from coordinate 583 downwards.
AAGCGCCGGCTCGTGCTCGCGAACCTGCACCGGCTGCGCAGCATCGTGCACGTCATCGACATGCACCAGCTCACGAAGGACCCCGAGCGCGTGGTGAATCCCGCGATGGAGAGCGCGTCGGCGGCGGAGCGTGACGCGACGCGCTTCGAGCTCGTCCGCTACCTCGACTACTGCGCGGAGCTGCTGTCACACACCAGCAAGCTCGCCGCACTGCACGTGCAGTACATGAACGACCCGGTCGTCCTCGACGCCGTCAACGACATCGAGGTCCTCGCCTCGGGTCTCGCGAGCCGCATCTGGCAGAAGATCATGATCCTCGATACGACGGCGGGGGCGACGGGGAGGGCGGGGGCGTCGGGGTGAAGCGGGTGGGGACCGACGATCGCGAACATCGTCGCTGCCCCAATCACCTCCGGACGACCGCTCGGACCCGCTGGCGACGGCGTGGAGGGGAACGTGGATTACAGCCAGCATCTGACGAATCTGCCGTGAAGGCTGTGTTTCACGGACCTCGACTCGCGGCGCGTCCTGCTGCTGCGCGGCGTCAATCCCTCCGCAACGGCAGGACGAGCACCGGCACCCG
>CAYSGF010000391.1:0-4386 GCA_964430275.1 uncultured Gemmatimonadaceae bacterium | reverse complement strand
GCGGCTTCCTCGACCCCGTCGGGGATGTCGACGCGATGGCGGGACACGCCCTCGCGCTGCTCCGGGACGACGCCGCCTGGAACGCCGCCAGCGCGGCCGCGCGCAGGGATGCGGAGCGCTTCAGTGCGACGCGCGTCGTGCCGATGTACGAGGCCTACTATGAACAGGTGAGAGCGCAGTGAGCGGACGGCCGGATGCCACGGGCGCGCACATCGCCGGTGTCGCCCTCGACGACGAAGCCCTGCATCTGATCGACCTCGCGCTGCGCGAGGACCAGGGCAGCGGCGACTGGAGCACGCGCTGGACCGTGACGGCGCGTGCGCGCGCCGAGGCCCGCATCGTCGCGAAGACGACCGGTGTCATCGCGGGTGTGGACATCGCACGCGCTGTCTTCCTGCGCCTCGATCCGCGCATCGACCTCGAGACCCGCGTCCACGACGGCGGGACGGTGGAGCTGGGCGACGTCGTATGCACGCTGCGCGGCCCCGCACGCACCGTGCTGACGGGCGAGCGCGTTGCACTGAACTTTCTCCAGCGCCTCTCCGGCATCGCGACGCTCACCCGCAGCTTCGTCGACGCCGTGCGCGGCACGGACGCGAGCATTCTCGACACCCGCAAGACGACGCCTGGCTGGCGCGCGCTCGAGAAGGCAGCCGTACGCGCGGGCGGCGGCGTCAACCACCGCACGGGCCTGTATGACATGGTGCTGCTCAAGGAGAATCACATCGCGATCGCAGGCGGCATCGCCCGGGCGCTGGCGCTGGTAGCCGAGCAAAACCGCGCGCGCCTGCCGGTCGAGGTCGAGGTGCGCAACCTCGACGAGCTCGAGCAGGCGATCCATGCCGGTGCACGCCGCGTCCTGCTCGACAACATGACGATCGACGAGATGCGCGCGGCCGTTATGCACGCGCGCCGCGCATCGCACCCACCTCGCCTCGAGGCCTCTGGCAACATGACGCTCGAGCGCGTGCGCGCCGTCGCGGAAACCGGGATCGACGACATCAGTGTGGGCGCATTGACGCACTCGGCGGTCGCGCTCGACCTTTCGCTACAGGTGAGCGCACTCTGAGCGCTGACACGATCGCGCTCGCCGCGTGGGAAGGCCGCAGCCGCGAGGCGTGGCGCGCGCTGTGGCAGGTGCCGGAGCTGCACCTGTTCGCGCGCGTGTCGTCGACGAACGACGTGGTGCGGCGCCGCGCTGCCGCGGGCGCACCTGCGCGTACCACCGCGATTGCCGAAACGCAGACTGACGGCCGCGGACAACACGGGCGGCGCTGGGACAGCCCGCCCGCAGCGTCACTGCTCATGTCCGTGCTGCTGCGGCCGCCGGCGATCGAAGCGCTCGGCACGACGCCCATCCGCGTGGGCAGCGCAGTCGCCCGCGCCATCGAGGAGTGCACCGGCATCGACGTGCGCATCAAGTGGCCGAATGACCTGATCGTCGACGGCCGGAAGATCGGCGGCATCCTGTGCGAGGCATCCACGTCCGCAGCCGGCGCAGCAATCGTGGCCGGCATCGGCATCAACGTCACACAACAGGCACACGACTTCCCGCAGGCGATCACGGCAACGGCGATCTCGCTGCGACAGGCCGGCGCCGCGTCCGTGGATCGAGGCGCACTGGCGGGCGCGGTGCTGCACGCACTCGCCGGTCACGAGGACCGCATCGCTGCACCCCTCGAGGAAGCCGAGCTGCAGGCGTTCGCCGCGCGCGATGCGCTGCACGGTGCCGCCGTGGTGCTGGACGACGGCCGCACCGGCATTGCTGCCGGCATCACTGCAGACGGCGAGCTGCGCGTGCGGACAGATGCCGGCACGATCAGCGTGCATACCAAAACCGTGCGCACGACAGGCGTGCGCGACGTCGCTCACGAGAGGGCGCCATGATCCTGACCTTCGACGTCGGCAACACCGAGACCATGCTCGGCCTCTTCGACGCCGGCGAGCTCGTCGATCACTGGCGCATCGCGACCCACGCGGATCGCACTGTCGACGAGCTCGGGCTGCTCATCCGCAACCTCATCCGCGAGTCCGGCTTTCCCGCGGATGTCGTGAGCGGCGCCGTGATCGGCTCCGTCGTGCCACCCATGACGCCGCGTCTCGTCGAGATGTGCGAGCGCCACCTCGGTGCCCCACCCATCATGGTCGACGCGCGCAGCGACCTCCCCATCCGCCTCGACGTCGACGAGCCGCTCTCCGTCGGCGCCGATCGCATCGCGAACACCCTGGCCGCCGCGCGCCTCTACCGCCGCGACACGATCGTCGTGGACCTCGGTACCGCGACGACCTTCGACTGCATCAGCGGCGACGGCGTCTTCGTCGGCGGCGTCATCTCCCCGGGCGTGCACACGGGCGCCGAAACGCTCGTGCGTCGCACCGCGCGCCTCCCCCGCATCGAGCTCGAGCCGCCCGCCACCGTCATCGGCCGTCGCACCGACACCGCCCTCACGAGCGGCATCTTCTTCGGCGCCGTCGACTCGATCGACGGCATCGTCCGCCGTATCAAGGAGGAATGGCACCGCCCCAACGCCCTCGTCGTCGCCACCGGCGGCCTCGCCCCGATGCTCGGGCCCCGCTGCCGCACCGTCGAGCGCATCGAGCCGTACCTCACCCTGCACGGACTGCTCTTCGCCCACACGCACATGACCGACGCCGCGCGCGTGCGGTCCGGAAAGCGGCGGCGGTGAACGGCGGGCGTGGACGGCGGGTAGGGTGGGGGCGTGGACGGCGGGTGTCGGGTGGGCGTGGGCGTGACGGGTGGGGACGAAGCGGGTTCAACTGCGGGTGGGGATTGGCGCCCCACCGATCCTGCCTGGTCCTGCCCCGAAAAACTGCACGGTCATGAGGAAAACCTCGAGATCGGCCGCGTAGCCCACCCGCTGTTGTACCCGACGTTCCCCCACCCATCACGCCCACCCGACACCGTAGTTCAAGCGAACACCGTCGCCGGCCAGGCGCGGAAGTGCAGTCCATGCCAGCGCGGCAGCGACGTTCTGCCGTTCCGACAAACCCGCGCGGCACACGGCTCGCAAGCCCGCGCGCCGGCAACCGGCGGGCGCTTGACAGGGGGGTGGCGCCCGCTACCTTTCCGCTCTCGTCTTAGCACTCACTGGCTGTGAGTGCTAGCGAAGGGGCGAGGAGGATCTGGCCCCAGGACCTATCTACGGAGGAGGAAGCACGCATGGCCACTGCAGCTGCGACGCAGATCCAGCCGCTGGCGGACCGCATTGTCGTCAAGGCGCTGGAGGAGACCGAGCAGATGCGCGGCGGTCTCTACATCCCGGACACCGCGAAAGAGAAGCCGCAGCAGGGCGAGGTGGTGGCGGTCGGCCCGGGCAAGATCACGGATGACGGGAAGCGGGTCGCGCCGGAGGTGAAGGTGGGTGACCGGGTGCTGTACGGGAAGTACAGTGGCACCGAGGTGACCGTCAGCGACGAGCAGTACCTGATTCTGCGCGAGACGGATGTGCTCGCGGTGATCAAGAGCTAACCGCGAACCTGGACTGAGGAGGAAGCAGCCATGGCTGCCAAGGAACTGCAGTTTGATACGGATGCCCGTGCAGCGCTGAAGCGTGGAGTCGACCAGCTTGCGCAGGCGGTGAAGGTCACGCTGGGCCCGAAGGGTCGCAACGTGGTGATCGACCGGAAGTTTGGTGCGCCGACGGTGACGAAGGACGGGGTCACGGTGGCGAAGGAGATCGAGCTGAGTGATGCGATCGAGAACATGGGCGCGCAGATGGTGAAGGAAGTCGCGACCAAGACGAGCGACCTGGCGGGTGACGGCACGACGACGGCGACGGTGCTGGCGCAGGCGATCTTCCGCGAGGGCCTGAAGAACGTGACGGCCGGTGCGAACCCGATGGCGATCAAGCGCGGGATCGACAAGGCAGTCGAGCAGGTCGTTGGCGACCTGAAGAAGCTGTCGACGCCGACGAAGGGGAAGAAGGAGATTGCGCAGGTCGGCACGATCTCGGCGAACAACGACGAGGAGATCGGCAACCTGATCGCGGACGCGATGGAGAAGGTCGGCAAGGATGGCGTGATCACGGTCGAGGAGGCACGCGGCCTGGAGACCACGCTGGAGACGGTCGAGGGCATGCAGTTCGACCGCGGCTACCTGTCGCCGTACTTCGTCACGGATCCGGAGCGCATGGAGGCGGTCCTCGAGGACGCGCTGGTGCTGATCCACGACAAGAAGATCAGCGCGATGAAGGACCTGCTGCCGGTGCTCGAGAAGGTGGCGCAGCTGGGCAAGCCGCTGCTGATCATCGCCGAGGATGTCGAGGGCGAGGCGCTCGCGACACTGGTGGTGAACAAGCTGCGCGGCACGCTGCGTGTGTGCGCGGTCAAGGCGCCGGGCTTCGGTGATCGCCGCAAGGCGATGCT
>CAYSGF010000390.1:0-10774 GCA_964430275.1 uncultured Gemmatimonadaceae bacterium | reverse complement strand
GGCGCGCCGCGGCGCGCGTCGTGTAGAAGATGGAGTCGAGGTTCGCGCCCATGGTACGGCGCCACTGAGCATCCGTCATGGCTGCGATCGCCACGCCCTCGCTCGTCCAGATGCCCGCATTGCCAACGAAGATGTCGAGGCCGCCCAGTTCATGGTGTGCGTGTGCGAACGCCGCGTCCGCCACAGCCGCATCGGCATGGTCACCGCCGTACGCAGACGCGCGGACGCCGAGCGCACGCAGCTCGGCTACGACCGCCTCGGCAGCGCTGGCCCGCGTGTGATAGGTGAGCGCTACGTCCGCGCCAGCACGGCCGAGCAGCAGCGCGGCCGCGCGTCCGACGCCGCGCGACCCGCCGGTTACGAGCGCGCGCTGCCCGCGCAGATCGATGCCCAGCATCTCAGGCGCCCATCCACTTGCCGCCGAGCTCGCGCTCGTGGCTGCGTTCGGCCTCCACGAAGGCCGCGATCATGGTGCGGGTGTCGTCATCCAGCACCTGGGCGAGGAGCATCTCATAACGCGCAATTTCGTCGCGCTCGCGCGCACGTGCCGTGGCTTCCCAGTCTTTCAGGTCAGCGGGTGGGGGCTCCAGTGCGGACAAGTCGGCGACCTGCTCGCCGAGCTCGACGAGACGGGCCGTCAGCCGCGACAGGTGGTGTTGCTCATCGGCGTGCAGGTCGTTCAGGCGCTCGGCGAGCGCCCGCTCGCTCTGCCCCTCGGCCCGGGCAGCGAGTGCCCGGTAAAAGAGGGCCTGCTCCTTCTCGGCTGCACGCGCATCATGCAGGGCGGCGAGGACACTCATTGTGCGAGCGGTCCGCGCATGCGCAGATCGATTTCCTCACAGACCGCGTGGCCGATCGCGAGGTGCAGCTCCTGCGCATGCGCACTGTCGTCGAGCGGCAGCACGAGTGCGCGGTCGACGAGACCGCGCAGCTGGCCGCCACCGCGCGCAAGCAGTGCGACCGTGCGGATCCCCCGCTGCCGTGCAGTGCGGGCCGCCGCAATGAGATTCGGCGAGTCGCCCGACGTCGAGTGCAGGAACAGCAGGTCGCCCTGACGGCCGATCGCCTCCACCTGCCGTGCAAACACCTGCTCGAATCCCAGGTCGTTCGCGGCCGCAGTCAGAAGCGATGTATCCGTCGTCAGGGCAATGGCAGGCAGCGGCCGGCCGCTGCGTCGGAACCGCACCACGTACTCCGTTGCAAGATGCTGCGCGTCCGCGGCCGAGCCACCGTTGCCGCAGAACATCAGCTTTCCGCCACTCTCGAGTGTGACGAGCACGTCGGCCAGCAGGTCGCCAAGCTCGGCTTCGAGCGCGTCGGCCGCGCGCGTCGCCGCGGTCGCGAGCTCGCGCAGGTGTGCGCTCATCCGCGCGCCCTCGCTCACCGCTCCTCCAGCAGCGTGGCAAAACGCGCAGCGTCCAGTGCCTGCGGCAGCTCCTCCAGTGCGGCCGTCTCGCAGGCAGCAGTCAGCAGCGCGTCGGCAACGAGCAGGTCGAAGGCGCCGCGGCGATCGTCGCCGGCATCGAGCGCCGCGCGCAGTGCGTCGTGTGCAGCTTCCGCGAGCGCATGCGCGCCGCAACCGCGCATCAGGGACCCGACGCCCGTGTCGGCCACCGCATCGCCGGGCGCACCCCGGCTCACCCGCGCACGCAGTGTCTCGGCCAACCGGCGCGCGAGCGCCGCCGGGATTGTCGTCGCGGTCGCGTCGCTCATGCGCGCGCCTTCACGAGCTGGGCGCGCACGACCGCTGCCGTGCCTGCGAGCGCCTCGTCCAGTTTCGCCGGGTCGCCAACACCGCCCTGCGCCATGTGCGGCCTGCCACCACCGGAGCCGCCGGTCGCCTTCGCGACTTCGCGCACGACCGCGTCCGCGCGCACGCCCTTCGCCAGCAAGTCGTCCGTCACCACCGCAAGGAGCGAGACCCGTTCCTCCTGCCGACCGGCCAGAACGGCGATTCCGTTGCGCATGCGCTCGCGCAGCTGATCGCCCAGACCCCGCAGCTCGTCGGGCCCCGTGATGTCGACCGCTGCCGTAACGACGCGTATGCCCTCCACCTCTTCTGCACTGGCCAGCATGTCCGCCACGCGATCGCCGGCGCCTGCCGTGCGCGCGCGCTCGAGCTGGCGCCTCAGGTCACGTTGCTCCTCGGTCAGCTGCTCGATGCGGCGCAGCAGCATGTCCGGCGCGGTCTTGAGCATGGCCGCGGCCTGCTCCAGGATCTCGTCATGCCTCAGGCTGCGGCGGAACGCCTCACGGCCGCTCACCGCCTCGATGCGACGGATGCCCGCCGCGACGCCGCTCTCGCTCACGATCCGGAACATGCCGATGTCGCTCGTGTGCGCCACGTGCGTGCCGCCGCACAGCTCGACACTGACGCCGGGTACCGTCACGACCCGTACGACGTCGCCGTACTTCTCGCCGAACAGCGCCATGGCACCGCGCGCGACGGCGTCCCGGTAGGGCGCCTGCTCCGTGGTGACCTCGTAGTTCGCGAGAACCGCCTCGTTCACGTGCTCCTCGACGGCACGGATCTCGTCCGGTGTCATCGGTTTCGAGTGTGCGAAGTCGAAGCGGAGCCGGTCCGGCGCCACGAGTGAGCCGCGCTGCACGACGTGCTCGCCCAGCACGGCGCGCAAAGCCGCGTGCAGCAGATGCGTGGCCGTGTGATTGCGCTGCGTGTCCAGACGCGCCGACCGGTCGACGCTCGCCGTCACCGCGAAGGGGCCGGCCACCGAGGGAAAGCTGCCCTCGACATCCCCGATCACGGCAATGCGCCCGCCCACACGACGCACCTCGTCGACGCGCATGTGCCAGCCCTCGCCGCGCACTTCGCCCCGATCACTGACCTGTCCGCCTGCCTCGGCATAGAACGGATTGTGCGCGAGCTGCAGCGCAGCACGGCCATCGACGCGCGGATGCTCGTCAGCCGTCTGCCCGCGCACAGCGACGACTTCCGTGTCCACGGTTGTCGTCTGGTAACCGACGAACTCCTGTTCCGGCGCGTCCACCAGCTCGTCCCAGCCGTGCGCGAACGCGTCCGCCGCATCCGCACCGGTGGTCCTGCGGTCCTGACGGGAGCGCTCGCGCTGCTCTTCCAGCGCAGCCTCGAAACCTGTGCTGTCGATGCCATAGCCGCGCTCCTGCGCGATCAGCTCCGTCAGGTCGAGCGGAAAACCGAACGTGTCATACATGCGGAAGACGTCCTGTCCCGCGATCGTCGGCGCCGGCTGCGTGCCCTGCTCGATGGCAGACCGCACCCCTTCGTCCAGCGGTGGCGCGAGCTCGTCGAAGCGGGCCATACCGCTGTCGATCGTGCTCAGGAATCGCTCTTCCTCGTCACGTGTCGCACGCAGCAGGTGATCGCGCCGCTGCTGCAGCTCCGGATAGGCGTCGCCCATGATGTCGATCACGCGGTCGACCACGTGCACGAGCGTGGGCTCGCGTCGCCCGAGCAGCCAGGCATGACGCACGGCACGCCGCAGCACCCGGCGCAGGACGTAGCCCCGGCCTTCGTTCGTGGGATACACGCCATCCGCGAGCAGGAATGCGACCGAGCGCGCATGGTCGGCCAGCACCCGGTAGCTCACGCCGCGCGGGGAGTCCGCCGGATACGGCTCACCGACGACCTCCGCACCACGCTCGAGCAACGGTACGAACAGATCCGTCCGGTAATTGGAATCGACTCCCTGCAGCACGCTGGCGAGCCGCTCCAGGCCCGCACCCGTGTCGATCGACGGCGCTGGCAGCGGCGTAAGCGTGCCGTCCGCCGAACGGTCGTACTGCATGAACACGAGATTCCACAGCTCCAGGATGTCTCCGCGATCGCCAAGTGCAACGAATTCGTCTGCGGTGACATCCGTCCCGAGCTCCGCACCACTGCGCAGGTCGTAGTGGATCTCCGAGCAGGGGCCGCACGGTCCGGTCTCGCCCATCTGCCAGAAGTTGTCCTTGTCACCCAGCCGGAAGATCCGGTCGGGCGGCAACCCGGCCACCTCTTCCCACAGCTTCGCGGCATCATCGTCCGTGTGGTGAACGGTCGCCCACAGCCGCTCCTTGGGGATGCCATACTCCCCGGTGATCAGCTCCCACGCGAACCGGATTGCCTCGCGCTTGAAGTAGTCGCCGAACGAGAAGTTGCCCAGCATCTCGAAGAACGTGTGGTGTCGCCGCGTGACGCCGACCTCCTCGAGGTCGTTGTGCTTGCCGCTCACCCGCAGGCATTTCTGCGACGTCACCGCGCGCGGGAACGGCAGCGTCTCCTCGCCCAGGAAAACGCGCTTGAACGGGACCATGCCGGCGTTCGTGAAGAGCAGTGTCGGATCGTCCTGTGGCACGAGCGGAGCACTCGGCCGAATGACATGGCCCTGGCGCTCGAAGTACTCCAGAAAACGGCGTCGGATCTCAGCGGCGGTCATCAGGCTCGTCGGGCTGTGGGTATGGACCGAATCGGAGAATATAGGGGGCTCTGGAAGGAACAGAAACGGGGCGACCCCTTGCCGGAGTCGCCCCGCATCGCCGTCACCGGCGCGGCTCAGTCCTCGTAGCCGCCATCATCAATGGCGCCCGGCGGGTGCGCGCCGACGCCGTTCATCTTGAGTGACGCGCGGACCTTCGCCTCGATCTCCTGCGCGACTTCCGGATTCTCCTTCAGATACTGCTTCGCGTTCTCCCGCCCCTGCCCTAGACGCACATCACCGAAGGAGAACCACGCCCCCGACTTCTGCACGATATCGTTCTCGACGCCGATATCGACCAGCAGCCCGGTGTGGCTGATGCCCTCGTTGTACATCACGTCGAACTCAGCCTGCTTGAACGGCGGCGCGACCTTGTTCTTCACCACCTTCACGCGCGTCCGGTTGCCCGTCAGCTCCTGGCCCTCCTTGATCGCACCGATTCGCCGAATGTCCAGGCGCAGGCTCGCGTAGAACTTGAGCGCGCGTCCACCCGTCGTCGTCTCCGGGTTGCCGAACATCACGCCGATCTTCTCGCGGATCTGGTTCGTGAAGATCACGCTCGTGCGTGAGCGGTTCACCGCACCCGTCAGCTTCCGCAGCGCCTGGCTCATCAGCCGCGCCTGCAGACCGACGTGCGAATCGCCCATCTCCCCCTCGATCTCCGCACGCGGCACCAGCGCCGCCACCGAGTCGACCACCACCACGTCCACCGCATTGCTGCGAATCAGCAACTCCGCGATCTCCAGCCCCTGCTCGCCCGTGTCCGGCTGGCTCACCAGCAGATTCTCGATGTCCACACCCAGCTTGCGCGCGTATTCGATATCCAGCGCATGCTCCGCATCGATGAATGCCGCCACGCCGCCCGTCCGCTGCGCATTCGCGATCACGTGCAGACACAGCGTCGTCTTGCCGCTCGACTCCGGTCCGTAGATCTCCGTGATGCGACCGCGCGGAATGCCGCCGATGCCGATCGCCGCATCCAGATTCAGCGCGCCCGTCGGAATCACCTCCACCGCCGCCAGCGCGCCGCCCGCGCCCATCCGCATGATCGAGCCCTTCCCGTAGTTCCGCTCGATCTGCGTGATCGCCACGCCCAGCGCCTTCTGCTTGTCCGCCGAGATTTCCACCGTTGCCATATCCTCACCAGAAGAATCAGGGGGCTCGGATCCGCTGTCTGGCGATCCGGCCGGCAATATACCCTTCGGTGGGTCTTCGGGCAATCCCGAAGATGAGGGTGAGCGACGCAGACGACTCGGGCGCGGGAGTGTGCTGGACATGGGGCCTCCGTGGTGGTCGATGATGAGGCCGAGGATGGATGAGGAGGCGGGGCGGCAGAATACCGGGATGCGCCGGCGTTCGCCGGTCGCCCATGCGTGGGGGGATCGTCTACAGGCTGGCCAGCACCTGTCCTGCCCGGTCGATCCCGGTGTCATCCACATCGAGGTGCGTCACTGCGCGTACTCTTCGACGCATGAACGCTGTCAGGAGCACCCCCGCGTCCCTTGCCCTGCGCACGACTGCCTGCGCGTCCAGGTCCTGTCTGAGAACGTCGATCATCACGATGTTCGTCTCCGGCGGCACGACGCGCAGGCCGTCGACAGGTGCGAGCGATTCCGCCAGGCGCCGAGCGCGCGCATGATCGGCCGCGAGCCGCACGCGATGATGCTCGAGGGCGTAGAGTCCTGCGGCTGCGAGGATTCCGGTCTGGCGCATGGCGCCGCCGAGCCTGCGGCGTACGACGCGCGCATCCCTCATCAGCTCGGCGGTTCCGGCGAGCAGGGACCCGACCGGACAGCCCAGACCCTTGGAGAGGGTGACGGTCACCGTGTCCGCGAGTGCGGCCCACTCGCGCTCGGGCGTCCCCGTTGCGGCGCTCGCGTTCCACAGTCGTGCGCCGTCCAGGTGGATGGCCAGCCCGTGTGTCCGTGCGACCTCCGCGATCGCGCGCATGCGCGCGAGCGGCAGGATTCGCCCGCCCGCGCCGTTGTGTGTGTTCTCGAGGGCGATGGCGGAGGTGCGGAGCTGGAACGGCATGTCGGGGCGGATCGCATCCTCGACGCGCGCGGCGTCGAGGATGCCTTCGTCGCCGGGTACGGCGCGCATCTGTACCCCTGTGACCGCCGCGGCGGCGCCCAGCTCCCAGTCGATCACATGCGAGGTCGCCTCGGCGATGATCTCGGTCCCACGCGGCGCGAGCAGCGCGAGCGCGACCTGGTTCGCCATGATGCCGCTCGGCAGGAAGAGCGCGGCCTCCTTCCCGAGCAGGCCCGCGACGCGCCGTTCCAGCTCCACCGTCGTCGGGTCGCCGTCCACCGCATCGTCGCCTACCTCCGCGGCCGCGATGGTCGCGCGCATCGCCGCGGTCGGCCGCGTGACGGTGTCGCTGCGCAGGTCGATCACTGGTGCATGCACGAACGCCTACGCGCGAGCGCGTTCTGCGCTCGGGGCGAGCGCCGCCCCGCACTCGGCGCAGAAGCGACTGGCCGTGGCGTTCGCCGCCTTGCAGCGCGCGCACACGGTGCCCGCGCGGAGTGCCTCACGGTAGCGTGTGACCTCCCGCTCGATATCCGGCGAAGCGACGGCGCCGGCGCTTTTCGCGTCGGTCGCCTCGATCAGACTCGGGTCCGGGTCGAGATGCGGGTCACTGCTGCCGCCCGTGCCGCGCACGAGCGGGTACGCCACCGCCGCGGCCGCCAGCAGGCCGATGAGAACGATGAGCACGCTTTCCATGCCGCAATGTAGAGGGTCGGCGCGGCCGCCGGCTACTCAGCGGTTGACGGAGAGCAGCCCCCACGCTGCCAGGGTGCCGAGCGCGTCCCACGCCAGGTCCTTGAAGGAGAACGCACCGCCGCGCGATCGGTCGAACAGCTCTTTGCCGATGCCGAGCGCCAGGGAGCCGGCAAGCGCCGCCGCCTGCGCGTCGGTGTGGCTCACATCCGCACTGCGGAGCATGCCGTACCCGAACATCGCCGAGCCGTACGCCATCGCGAAGTGCTGCGCCTTGTCGACTGCCAGCCAGTGGTCATCCGCTGCCTGTGCGGATAGCGGGTGCGGGAATCGCTCGCGCACGCGCGGGCCCGTCGTATCGGCGCTCACCGGCTGCGACGCGAGTGCCATGCAGAGGGTCAGGAGAGCAGGAGACATGCGACGCTGCGTTCAGCCATCGTCGCGGGCCCAGGCAAGCGCCGCACCGACGGCCCGCTGCCATCCGTGCAGCAGTGCGTCGCGCTCGGCCCGATCGAGCCGTGGCGAGAACACGTCCGGCTCTTCGCTCGCTGCAGTGAACGCGTGCGCATCCGCCCACACCCCGGCCGCGATCCCGGCGAGACCCGCGGCGCCGAGGGCCGTCGTCTCGATGTTCTGCGGTCGCCGCACCGGTACCCCGAGGATGTCCGCCTGGAACTGCACGAGCCAGTCGTTGCGTGTGGCGCCGCCATCGACCGCCAGCTCCGTTGCGAGAACGCCGGAGTCCTCTACCATTGCGCGCAGCACATCGTAGGTCGCATACGCCATTGACTCGAGTGCCGCACGCGCGAGGTGTGCCCGCCCGCTGCCACGCGTCAGGCCTGTCACCATGCCGCGCGCCTCGGCTTCCCAGTGCGGCGCGCCCAGGCCCACGAACGCCGGCACGAGGTACACGCCATCATTCGACTGGAGCGAGCGGGCGAGCCCCTCCGTTTCCGCCGCGTCCGCCACGATGCCCAGCTCGTCGCGCAGCCACTGCACGGCGGCGCCGGCAATGAAGATGGCTCCCTCGAGCGCGTATGCGGGCCGGCCGGTGGCATCGCAGCCGATCGTGGTCAGCAGCCCGCTCTTCGACGCTACGCGCTGGTCGCCCGTGTTGAGCAGCAGAAACGCACCCGTGCCGTATGTGTTCTTCGCGAGCCCCGGCTCGACGCACCCCTGCCCGAAGAGCGCCGCCTGCTGGTCCCCGGCCACACCCAGGATCGGCAGGTCTGCACCGATGTGCGCACCATCCGCCGTACCGAACTCGCCGCTCGACGGCTGCACCACGGGCAGCACGCTCGCCGGCACGCCGAACACCTCGCACAGCTCCTCGGACCAGCCGCGTCGATCGAGGTCGTAGAGCAGGGTGCGGGATGCATTCGTGTGCTCCGTCACGTGGGATGCGCCGTTCGTCAGCTTCCAGATCAGCCACGAGTCGATGGTACCGAAAGCGAGCTCTCCCGCATCCGCGCGCTTGCGGGCAAGGGATACGTTCTCGAGCAGCCACTCCAGCTTCGTGCCGGAGAAGTACGGATCGAGCACCAGCCCCGTACGCGCGCGGATCCATTCTTCCCTGCCCTGCTCCTTCAGTGCCCGGCAGCGGGCAGCAGTCCGGCGGTCCTGCCAGACGATCGCGCGGTGAACCGCCTTGCCGCTCTGCCGATCCCAGAGCACGGTCGTCTCGCGCTGGTTCGTGATCCCGAGGCCCACGACGTCGAGGCGCTCCGTTCGTGCACCCGCCAGCGCCTCGCGCGCGACTCTCGACGTCACTCGCCAGATTTCATCCGGAGCGTGCTCGACCCAGCCCGGCCGCGGATAGTGCTGCGTGAACTCGGAGTACGAACGCGTCCGGACCCTGCCGCTGTCATCGATGATCAGGCCCGTAGAGCCGGTCGTACCCTGGTCGATCGCGAGCACCGCCTTCATTGCGCCTCCCTCATGTGTCCGCCCACTCCGGCTCGATCCGCTGCAATCCGCTGAACGTGTAGCGCCAGCCAATCTGGTCGAGCAGCCGCACGAGACGCACGACCGGCAGGCCCATTACCGCGAAGTAGTCGCCCTCGATGCGCTCGACCAGCGTCGAGCCGAGCCCCTGGATGCCGTAGGCGCCCGCCTTGTCCATCGGCTCGCCCGTGCGCACATACTCCTGCGCGGTCTGTCCGTCGAACGCGCGGAACGTGACCGCGACACTCTCCAGGGCGGCAAGCGCATGCTCGCCGTCGTAGGCGACGGCAATGCCCGTCTCCACCGTGTGCACCCGGCCCTGCAGGCGCATCAGCATGGCGACTGCGTGCTCCTCATCGCGGGGCTTGCCGAGCACGTCGCCGTCCACCACCACCACCGTGTCACTTCCAACAACGAGCGCGTCCGGCCACCGCGGCGCGACCGCGAGTGCCTTCTCGCGCGCCAGCCGCTCCGCGTGGGCCTTCGGCTCCTCGCCCGGCAACAGCATCTCGTCCACATCCGCCGGCGCGACGTCGAATGCCAGGCCGAGCATTCCGAGCAGCTGCGCACGCCGCGGCGAGCGCGAGGCAAGCACCAGAGGGCGACTCATCGCTCGAGCACCAGCGTGACTGGACCATCGTTCACGAGCTCCACCTCCATCATCGCACCGAACCGGCCCGTCTCGACGCGGCCCGGCGCACGCTCGCGCAGCACAGCCGCGAACCGTTCGTAGAGGGGAATGGCAAGCTCGGGCGGCGCCGCAGAACTGAAGCTGGGGCGACGGCCCCTGCTTGCATCCGCATAGAGCGTGAACTGGCTGACCAGCAGGATCTCGCCCTCGATGTCGATGAGCGAACGCGCAAAGGAGGAGCCGCGCTCGGGCCGCGCGCCACCCGCGCCGCGGGCCGTAACAGGCGGCGATTCCCCACGGTCGATGTCGGATTCGGGAAACAGCCGCAGCGCGGGGATCTTCGCGGCCATCCACTCAAGCGTCTCATCCGTGTCGCTGCCGCTGAACGCGGCGAGCAGCAGGTACCCACGACCGATGCGCCCGACGACCTCGTCATCGACGCGGACCTCCGCCCGTGTAACCCGCTGCAGTACGACCCGCACCTACTCGACCGTGACGGACTTCGCCAGGTTGCGCGGCATGTCCACGTTGCAGCCGCGCATGACGGCCACGTGATAGGCGAGCAGCTGCAGAGGAATCGTCGTGAGGATCGGCGTCAGCATGTCGATCGTGGCAGGCACCGGGATCAGGTGATCGACCATGCTGGCAATCTCCGCGTTGCCCTCGGTCGCGACCGCAATGATGCGCCCGCCGCGTGCCTTCACTTCCTGGATGTTGCTCAGAACCTTCTGGTAGACGGCGTCGTTCGGCGCGATCACGACGACCGGCATGTTCGCGTCGATCAGTGCGATCGGACCGTGCTTCATCTCCGCGGCGGGCAGACCCTCCGCGTGGATGTAGCTGATCTCCTTCAGCTTCAGCGCTCCTTCCATTGCAATCGGGTAGTTGATCCCGCGTCCCAAGAAGAGAAAGTCCTGTGCCTTATGGAACTCATTCGCCAGCGTCTCATAGATCTCATCGTCGTCGAGCACCTGACCGGCGAGGGCGGGCAGGTGAATGATATCATCCACCAGATGGC
>CAYSGF010000389.1:0-7105 GCA_964430275.1 uncultured Gemmatimonadaceae bacterium | reverse complement strand
GATCCCGACGCCGCGCCCGGCGGCCAGGAGCTTCGCTCGCTCGCGCGCGACCTCGGGCGAACGCTGCCGCACCTGTCCCTGCTGCATGCCGCCGGCTACCGCATCCGCCGCAATTACGGCTACCTCTTCGCGGTCACCCTGCTCGCGTGGCTGCTCAAGTTGGAGATGCAGCCGCATTCGGGCGGCGCGCTGGCAGCACTGCTGGAGCGTGCAGCGATCGCGTTCGTGCCGGGCGAAGTGGTGCTCGTGATCGTCTCGACGGCTGCCCTGACGCTGCTGGCTCTTGCGGTCGTCGCTCCGACCGGCGACATCGTTGACTGGGAGGGCGTGCCGCAGACGTGGGAGCGCTGGGTCCGGCGCGTCGCCCCCGACCGACCTGCCGACCCCGATTCCGACTGACACGACGCGCCTCCGCACGCGGAGCGACCGATCGACTGGAGACGACCATGGCCGCCGAGATTCTGCTTGCCATTCGCGTAGGCCCCTCGTCCGTGGTACCCGCGCGGGCGGCACTGAAGCTTGCACGCCAGATCGATGCACACGTGACGGTCCTGTACGTCGCCGGTGCATTGCACCCCGTCGACCTGGTCGGCAGTGACGGCCTCACGCTGGAGGACGAGCAGAACCGGATCCTGCAGGACGCGGAGACCGAGCTGCAGGAGTTCATGGCCGAGCACCTGAGCGGCGTCGAAGCAACGTCGCGGCTCGCGAGCGGGCCGGTCGCGGAGCAGGTCGCGGCGGTCGCGGCGGAGATCGAGGCGGACTACATCGTCGTGGGCACGCGCGGGCGGAGCGCCCTCGCGCGCCTCGTGCTCGGCGACACGACACAGTCGATCCTGCAGCATTCGACGCGGCCTGTCGTGGTCGTGCCGATCCAGCCCGACACCGGCAGCTGAACAGAGCGTGGAGCAGATCCCTGCGCTGACGTCGGACGGCCTGATCGCACTTCTGCTGACCGGCCTCACGATTCTGCTGTTCGTCTGGAACCGCTACCGCGCGGACGTCGTCGCCCTCATGGTGATGCTCGCCCTCATCGTGACCGGCGTGCTGACACCGCAGGAAGGCATCCGCGGTTTCGCCCATGAGGCGACGATCACCGTCGCACTCATGCTCGTGCTCGCCGCAGGGCTGCTGCGCACCGGTGCCATCGCCGTGCTGGCGCGCTGGATGACACGACTCGCGCGTGGCGGTGAGGCTCGCCTGGTCCTGGTCGTCCTGCTCGTCGTCCTGCCGCTCAGCGCCATCATCAACAACACGGCAGCCGTAGCCGTTCTGCTGCCGGTCGTGCTCGGGCTCGGCCGCGACGCCGGCACGTCCCCTTCGCGCCTGCTCATGCCGCTGTCGTTCGCGAGCCAGCTCGGTGGCACGCTTACGCTGATCGGCACGAGCACGAATCTGCTGGTCGCCGGGATTGCGCTCGACCTGGGCCTGGCACGCATCGGCCTGTTCGACATCACCGCGCCGGCAGCGATCATTGCCGTCGTCGGCTTTCTCTATCTCATGACCATCGGCCGGTGGCTGCTGCCGCACCGCACCGCGGACACCGACCTGTTGCGCGGTTACGAGCTGCACGACTACCTGACCGTGCTGCGCGTGTCGCCCGCGTCACCGCTGGTCGGCCGCACGCTCGCCGAGACGCAGCTCGGCTCCGCACACGGACTGCAGGCGGTCGCCATCGAGCGCGACGATGCGCGCATCACGCCGACCGGCTCGACCGTCCTGCGCGCCGGCGACCTCATGCTCGTACAGGGGAAGGTGGCTGGGCTGGCGGACGCCGAGCGCGGTGCACTGAAGCTCGAGTTCGCCGACGCGGAAATCGCGGATACGCTCGCAGCAGGTGCAGGCGGTGACATCCACTTCGCGGAGGTGCTGGTGCCCCGCCGCTCGCGCGGTGCCGGCGCGACGCTCCGCAGACTCGCACTCCGTGCACGATTCGGCGTGAGCGCAATCGCACTGCGCCGCCATGGTGCGGCACTGCACGCGCCAATCGCGTCGGTCCGGCTCCAGCCGGGCGACATGCTGCTCGTGCAGGGGACCTCGGAGCAGCTCAAGCGGCTGCACGAAGAGAGCAGCCTGGTCCTGCTCGGCGCCGTCGACGTCCCCCGTGTGCGCCATCACCGGCGACGGCTCGCCGTCGCGATCATGGCCGGCGTCGTGGTGCTGCCCGCGCTCGGCGTCACCACGATCCTGGTGTCGGCGCTCTTCGGTGTGGTCGCGATGCTCGCAACCCGCTGCCTCAGTCCGGACGAGGCATACAGCGACATCGACTGGATGGTGATCGTTCTGCTCGGTGCGATCCTGCCACTCGGCGAGGCGGTGCACACGACGGGTGCCGCGGCGTGGGTCGCTCACGGCGCGCTCGGCTTCGTCGACCCGCTCGGCCCGCATGGCGTGCTCGCCGCACTGCTGCTCCTGACGAGCGCATTCACAGCCGTGATCTCGAATGCTGCCGCCGGCGTCCTGCTGACGCCCATCGCGATCGCGATCGCCACATCGCTCGGCTATGCGCCCATGCCCTTCGTCATTGGCGTAATGATCGGTGCATCGAACAGCTTCATCTCCCCGGTGGGCTACCAGACGAACATGATGATCTACGGGCCGGGCGGGTACCAGTTCTCCGACTACGTGCGTGTCGGGCTGCCGCTCTCGCTGCTCGTCGTCGCGGTCGCTACGGTCAGTATCCCGTTGTTCTTTCCCTTCGTCTGAGCCGACGTCAGAAATACGTGGCGATGGAGAAGAGCACCCCCGCGTGATCCGCCGGGTTGTTGAACCGGTCACGTGAGCGGCCGCGCAGGTAGTTCAGCTTCAGGGCCACATCCTCACTCGGACGGAAGTTGAAGCCGAATGTGGCGCGTCGCACCGCGTCGCCATCCAGATCCGCGTCGAAATCGACGTCGTCATAGCGGACGCCCGCCTCGAAGAAGGATGTCGGCATCGTCGTGACCCAGCCGCGCCCGAAGCGGTATACCGCCTGCGCATACAGCCCGGTCTGGCGCGACGCATAGAGCCCCCGCAGACCTGCGGGCAGCTCGATGGTTGCGCGTACGGCCTCGCCGGTCAGCTCAATGCCTGCGATCGCGGTCTGTGCATCGATCACGAGCACCGTCAATTCGTTGCGCGGCTCGACCTGTTCGCCCCCGGCATCGAAGACGTTGTACGCCCCGTGGTGCGCGGACACGCCGACCTCGTGCCCATGCATCGGACTCCACGCGAGCCGGCCGACCACGGCCGGCGATGCGTTGTTGTCGTCCGTGTTGCGCTTGCCGGCAGGAACACGCGTGCCCTCTGGTGACGCGTTGATGACGCCGTCATGAAAGCCGTTGACCGCGTACAGCTCGTACGTCACCCGCCCGCGCTCACTCACGCCGTACTGGCCGAGCACGCCGATCCCCAGCTCGGTAAGCGCGGTGCCGATGATCTCCGTTGCGGCGAGCGGCCGGTCCGTGAACTCGTTCTGTGGGCTGTCGTGCGCCAGATTGAAGCGTCCGAGGGGCGCGAGGATCGCACCCGCCCGCAACGTCAGAACCGGATGAATCGTGAAGTCGATCGCCGCGAACTCGAGCACGATCTCCTCAGCCAGCTCCTCGAACTCGAGCTCGGCCGCGATCCGTACATAGTCGTTGACCTGCGTTGCCGTGAAGATGTTCCAGCGACGAAGCTCGAAGCCGAGCTCCTCGCGCAGGCCATCCGTCCGCTGCCAGCGCGCGTGCGCTTCCGCGTACCCCCCCAGCGCCGTGCGCCCGAGCAGCCGCGTCTGGTAGGGCTTGTCATAGACGCCACCTTCGACGAATGCGCGCGTCGTGTCGCGCGCGACGGTGTCCGGTACGACCTGCGCAGCCGCGTTCCCGGAAAGCACGCAGATCAGGCAGCCGTAGACGAGGAGCCGTGGTCTCATCCCGGGCTCTCGAGGTGCACGATGAGTGTGCCATCCGTCGTTTCTTCGACGGCGTAGCGCTGGAGTTCGCGCTCGGCGGGGCCACGGAGCACCGCCCCGTCACGCGCGTACGCCGAGCCGTGACACGGACACAGCAGTCGTGCTCCGGCAACCTCCACCGTGCAGCCGAGATGGGTGCAGATCGGTGACAGCGCGGCGTACCCGCCGCGATCGAGCGCCAGAACGTAGACGGGAGACTCCCAACCGACAGGCCGGGTCTTCAGGTACCCGCCCGGCAGTGCGAGCTGCGGCACGTCGCGCAGGCGGATCCGCATCATGCCATTCACCGGCGTGACCGGAAGCATCGCTACGGACGCGCAGGCCGGCGACACGGCACCCGCCAGCAGACATGCGCCAAGCTCGAGAAAGCTGCGCCGATCGAGTGGACTCATCGCGACTCGACATAGTCGAGTAGAGCCGCCCGCGCCGTCGCGTCCAGCGCCTCATAGGCAGCACGCGCACCCGCCGCTTCGCCGCCATGCAGCAGGATCGCTTCCTCCACACTGCGCGCCCGACCGTCGTGCAGCAGAAATGCGTCGCCATTCAGGAAATCGCGCATCACGCGCAGCCCCCAGAGCGGCGCCGTCTTCCACTCGCGGCCGGTCGCCTGGCCGTCCGGGCGTCCGTCCGCAAGCGCATCACCCATGTCGTGCAGCAGCAGATCGGAGTACAGCCGGACCGGCTGGCCGGACAGCGCTGCACTCGCGTTGCTGCCGGTGCGCAGCTCGGGGACGTGACATCCCGCACAGCCGGTCTGATGGAACAGGGACCGGCCCTCCGCGCGCCGTGCCGTCAACTCCCCGGGCGCGGGCGGTGCCAGCAGCCGGATGTAGCTCAGCACAACGCGCAGCTCCGCTTCCGAAAGCTCGGGGTCCGCCACTGCGTCCGGCGTCACAGTCCGGCTTACCTGCCGGTTCACGTTGTCCACAGGCAGGAAGTCGTTCGTTATGCCCATGTCCTCGTGGTACGCCTTCGCAACCTGCAGCAACAAACTGCTCACCTGCGCCTTCCGACCAAATCGCCCGAGCTGCGGCCGACCGAGCGGAAACTCCTCGTCGTCCACGAACCCACCGGGTTCGGTGGCAGGTACGAAGTCCTCCGGCACGACATAGTTCGGACGGCCCGAAATCCCGTCCCCATCCTCGTCCAGCGGATCCGCCAAAGCCACGATATCAGACTCGGGAATCGCTTCGATCAAGCCGACACCGAACACCGGCGGGGGCAGTCGAAACGAAACGTCCACTCCCGGCGGCAGCTGCTCCGGTACTGCCCCCGCGATCGCCCGATTCTGCACCTGGGGACCTCCCAGATGCGCCACCAGGTCGTCGCCGGCACTGAATCGGAAAAACCCCGTCTCCGGCCGCCCTCGCCCGTCCCCACTGTGACACGCCGCGCACGAAACATTGTTGAAGATCGGTCCCAGACCCTCGCCCGCCGTGAACGCGCGCCCGAACGCCTCATCACCCCTCACGAATGCCGCCAGCTCCTCCGTCGTCAGCCCCGGAAGCGGCCCATCCATCAGATCGGTGGGATCCGGCGCAGCCGTCATCAGCGCGTCGCAGCCACTCAATAGCCCGCCCAGGAGCAGCGCAGCCGCAGGCATGACAGCACGTTTACGGCTCATTCGTCCTCACCGGAGTGCGATTGATGCTCAACGAAACCATAGTTTTGGGTTAACTAAATGGCAAGGCCAGTGTGGTCGCTCATGGACGAATGCCGTCGGGGATGGCCGCCAGTCCGCGGGGAGGCAGCTCCCGAGTTCGAGCGCTGCCGCACGGGGGCGGAGTATCTAGTACCGCAGGCGGGGACGTGGCCGGTGTCCATGCCGGACCCTAGGTTTCCCGAGCATGGAGACGTTGGAGCTCGTGCAGCAGCTGGCCGCCCGACTGCGGGACCGAAGCGCCGAACCTGTCGCGCAGGTGGTGGTCGAGACCATCTGGCTGGCAGTCGTCGATGGCAGCCTGGAAAGCGGCGAGCGGCTCCCCACATCGCGCGAGCTGGCGATCGCGCTGGGGGTCAGTCCGCGCAGCATTGCGCGCGCGTACGCCGAGCTGGAGCGGCGCGGGGTCACCGTTTCACGAGCCGGAGCGGGCACCTTCGTCACGCTCGCTCCCGTTTCGGACGCTGATCGCGCGCGCCACCAGCAGTTCGCAGCGCTATGTCGCGAGGCGGTCGAGCGTTCAGCGACGCTCGGCTTCGGGATCGACGAGCTGCTCGACGCCATTGCCGAGTTCAGAACCGCCGATCGCGACACCCTTCGCAAGGAGCCTGACGCATGAGCTCGCCTTTTCTTCCGACGCGCCGTGGCGATCGGAGTGTGGTCCCGATCGCCGGTGGCACCTCGCCGAACGACACGCGCTTCCCCCTGCCTGCCCTCGCCGCAGGCGCCGTGGGCGCCGGCGCGCTCGGCGGCGGCCTGCTGATCGCGGGCGTGCTCGCACCGATCGCCATCGCCGCCGGCGCCATCGCGGGGCTCCTGCTCGGCTCCTCGATCAAGTACACGGACCAGTGGGAGAAGGCGGTCGTGCTCCGTCTCGGCCGCTATGACGGCCTGCGCGGGCCTGGCTTCTTCACGGTCGTGCCGATCCTCGACCGCGTCGGCTACCACATCGATCAGCGCATTCGTACGACCGCCTTCGGTGCGGAGTCGTGCCTGACGAAGGACACCGTTCCCGTCGATGTCGATGCGATTGCGTTCTGGGTCGTGTACGATGCGGAACGGGCAGCGCTCGAGGTGCAGGACTATCAGCAGGCGGTCATGCTGGCGGCGCAGACCGCGCTGCGCGACGCGATCGGCAAGCACGACCTCGCCGAGCTGATTCAGTCGAGAAAGGAACTGGGGCACGGTTTGCAGGAAGCGCTCGACCGGAAGATGCACGACTGGGGCATCCAGGTGCAGTCCGTCGAGATTCGCGACGTGGTGATTCCGAATGCGCTCGAGGAAGCGATGTCACGCCAGGCGCAGGCCGAGCGGGAGCGCCAGGCGCGCATCATTCTCGGCACGGCCGAGACCGAGATCGCGTCGAAGTTCGTGGAAGCGTCGGCGATCTATGCGGAGAACCCCGTCGCGCTGAACCTGCGCGCGATGAACATGCTCTACGAGAGCATCGTCAAGCGCGGCTCGCTCATGGTCGTCCCGTCCGGGCTCGCCGACTCGCTGAACATGCCCGG
>CAYSGF010000388.1:0-3905 GCA_964430275.1 uncultured Gemmatimonadaceae bacterium | reverse complement strand
GATGCCCAGCGCCTGCAACGTGTCCGCAAAGGCCTGCCAGATGGAGCGGCGCGTGCCAAAACGATCGGCGATCGTCGGGTCGCCCGTGCCGTACAGCACCAGGTCACCGCCGAGCACGCCGTTCACCACCGGTGCATCGCTCATCAGGAACGTGCCGTATCGATAATCCGGACCGAGGTAGTACAGGGCAGCCGCCGTCGTGAACAGCTTCATGTTCGATGCGGGCGCCAGTGCCGTGCCCGGCTCGTGCGCGTACAGGGTGTCGCCGCGCTCGAGCGACACCGCCATCACGCTCCACTGGTCGTTCGGCCAACCCGCCGCCTCGATCAGCCCGTCGATCTCGCGCCGCAGCGTCGCCACGCCTGCCGAGACGGATGCCGTGGTCGCCACCGGCACGACGTCCTGCGCCGGCGCTGGGCCCCGTTGACCGTCCGCGACCTGCGCCACGATGGGGACCGAAACCCGGAGCGAGCCGCCCGCTGCGGCTGCAGCGCCGACGACGAGTCCGGTGATCAGTGTGACGGAGAAAGCTCTACGCATGCCTGCTTCTTCAGTTGTGAGACCGAGCCACTGTCCGGAGGTGCAAGAGGAAGGCCATCCCCCGCACCCGGGAACGATCGTTGCGTCAGACCGATTTGCGCGTTCCCGAGCCATTCCGCCGCCCATGCGACGCCGCCTGGCACCGGGGCCGGCGATGGCCCGCCTCGCGAGGCCAAGATATTCGTATCACGTGAGATGGGCAGGCAAGGACGTGTCCGAGGTTACCTCTCAGCGTCCGCGTGCGCAACGATGATCTTCGAACGATCCCTACCGTCGAGCCGGCGCGGAGTTCCGGTGACAGGCCTGCCACGGAAGCCCTCCTTGGCGGACCGTTGCAGAATCCGATTTATTTGTGCCACGCCCTTTGCGCGAACGTCGGCAGGGCTGCCAGCTTGGGGCAGCGCGGGCGGCGGTGCGTCTGGTCGTGGCTGAGATTCATCGCATCACCCTTACTCCCCAGGAGCCCGAATGTCCGAATCCCTGCGTGTCCTGATTGCCGATGACGAGGCGCTGCACAACCTCGCGCTCACGTCGCAGCTCGAGACACTCGGCCATCAGGTCGTCGCGACGGCCAGCAACGGTCGCGAGGCGGTCGAGCTGGCGCGCCAGACGAAGCCCGACATCGCGTTCCTCGACATCCGCATGCCGACCATGACCGGACCGGAGGCAGCGCACGAGATCGCGAGCGACCGCGCCATCCCCATGATCATCCTCTCCGCGTACAGTGATGCACGCACTGTGGACGAGGCGATCAAGGCACCGGTGTTCCACTATCTGGTGAAGCCGGTCGATCCCGATGACCTCGCGCCTGCGATTGCGGTCGCCAAGGCCCGCTTCGAGGAGTGGCTGGACGCACGTCGTCAGAAGGAGATGCTCGAGCTGCGCCTCGAGGAACGCAAGATCATCGAGCGTGCCAAGGGACTGCTGATGGATTCGCGCGGGCTGACGGAGAAGGAGGCCTACCGATTCCTGCAGAAAACCAGTCAGGACAAGAACACGCCGATGGTCGAGCTCGCGCGCAAGCTGCTTCTTGCCGCGCCGCTGCTGCAGAAGGACTAGTCTGGAAGCGTGAGCTCGCGGAGCGGAACAATCGGCAGCGCAGCGCGCGACGACGTTGCCACCCAGCGTGACAGTGCCGGCGCGCGCACCGAGCCGGCCACCATCCTGGTTGTCGACGACGAGCCGATGGCGCGCCAGATGTTCACGGACCTGCTGGAGGCGCAGGGGTTCCGCGTGGTGTCCGTGGCGCGCGGCGAGGAGGTGTTCTCCTTTCTGCACGAGGTCGATCTCGTGCTGCTCGACGCCATGCTGCCGGGACGCGATGGCTGGACCGTCTGCCGCGAGATCAAGCAGAACCATGACCGCATGCTGCCGGTCATCATGGTCACGGCGCGCACCGCACCGGAGGACGTCGTTCGGACGTTCGCCGTCGGTGCGGACGATTACGTCGCCAAGCCGTTCCACGTCGCAGAGCTGACCGCTCGCATCGAATCACGCTTGCGCGTGTACCGCGCGGAAGTCGCCCTCAAGCAGGCCGTGCAGCAGACCACCGAGCTCGCCGACCAGAACTACCAGCTGTACGAGGAAGCCCGCCGCACCGCCGAGGAGCGCTCGCTCCTGCTGCGCGAGCTCGACCACCGCGTGCGCAACAATCTTTCCGTCATCATGGGACTCCTGTCCATGGAGCGGAACCGCGTGCCGCCGCGGCCGCACGGCGAGGCGCTCGCCAGCCTCGAGCATCGATTGCGCTCATTTCTGCTGGTGCACGAAGCGCTCCGTCGCCAGAACTATGACGGCGTCCCGACGCGCGAGATCTTCGAGCAGCTTGCACAGCGGCTGCGCAATGCATGGGACGCCGAGCGCCGGATCGAGCTGCGGCTCGACGCCGAACGGGTCATTCTCGACGAAAAGCATGCCTTCGCACTCGCACTCGTGCTGAACGAGCTCATCACGAATGCGCTGCGTCACGCATTTCCCGAGGGCAGGGAAGGGCGCCTGTCGATTTCATTCGGACGCACTGACGACGGCTACCGGCTCGAGGTCGCCGATGACGGCATCGGCATTGCCGCAGCACAACGGCCGAACGTGGTCGGCAGCGGCCGCTCGATCATCAACGCGCTGGTGAAGGACGAGCTCGAGGGAGTCATGGACGTGAACTCGTCCGGCGCGGGCACACGCGTGCGCATCGATTTTCCGGCGTTGTCGTGAGGCGTGCTGCGTTTCCTGCCGGTCAACAACGTCTGTGGTGTCCCGACCCTGCCGATCGACAACGTCCGAAACCACAGCGCCCGCAGAGCACGCAGAGCGGTCGTCGCGGACGGTCCTGACTCGCAGGTTCGTATTGATGGCGGTGCCCGGCCGGCACCGACCGGCGCTCGGCCGGCACCGACCGGCGCTCGGCCGGGTATCACGGCACGCCGGGTCGCACCGCCTCAGTACACCGCGAGATACTGCTCGATCTCCCAGTCGTGCACCTGCGCGAGGTACTCGCGCCATTCCTGATTCTTGGCAGTGACGAAGTGCTGAAATACGTGCTCGCCCAGTGTGGCCCGCATGAAGGAGCTCTTGCGCAGCAGGTCGAGGGCTTCCCCCAGGTCGCGCGGCAGCTCCTGGATGCGGTAGCGTCGCCGGTCGCGAACGGAGAGGCGCCAGATGTTCTTGTCGACCGGCTCCGGTGGCTCGAGCTCCGCCTTCACGCCGTCGAGGCCGGCCGCCAGCTGTACGGCCAGCGCGAGGTAGGGGTTTGCCGACGGATCGGGCATGCGGACTTCGAGGCGGGTGCCCTTCTCCCGACGCGCGGGGATGCGCACCATCGGTGAACGATTCTGATGGGACCATGCGACGTTCACCGGCGCCTCGTAGCCGGGCACCAGCCGCTTGTAGCTGTTCACCAGCGGGTTCGTGACGGCACAGAACGCACGCGCATGGCGCAGTAGCCCGGCGACGTACGAGCGCATCACGTGCGAGAGCTGTTCCGGCGCGTCCGGATCGTAGAACGCGTTCTCGCCAGCGCGGAACAGCGACTGGTGCGTGTGCATGCCGGACCCGTTCTGCCCGTGAATCGGCTTCGGCATGAACGTGGCATGCAGGCCATGCTGCAGCGCGATGTTGCGAACCACGAACTTGAAGGTGGCCAGATTATCGGCGGTCGTGAGCGCGTTGGCGTATTTGAAGTCGATCTCGTGCTGTCCCGGCGCGACTTCGTGGTGACCGGCCTCGACCTCGAAACCCATCATCTCGAGCACGTTGATGATGTCGCGGCGCGCGACTTCGCCGAGGTCCACGGGTGTGAGGTCGAAGTAACCGCCGGCATCGTGCGTAAGGCGAGTGACGGATCCATCCTGTGCGCGATGGAACAGGAAGAA
>CAYSGF010000387.1:0-27782 GCA_964430275.1 uncultured Gemmatimonadaceae bacterium | reverse complement strand
GAACCGGAGCCGGAACCGGAACCGGAACCGGAACCGGAACCGGAGCCGGAGCCGGAGCCCGAGCCCGAGCCCGAGCCCGAACCCGAACCCGAACCCGAGCCCGAGCCCTAGCCGGAGCCCGACCCCGAGCCCGAGCCCGAGCCCGAGCCCGAGCCCGAGCCCGAGCCGGCCGATTCCGCGCGCGTGAACGGCAGGCTGTTCACGGTGCTGGTTTCATGGAACCTCGGAAGGCCGGACGAGGTGCAGAGCGCCACCCGCATGCTCGAGGAGCTGCGCGCCGCGGGGCTGCCGGTGCTCCCGCACGACAGCACGAGCTTCGACAGTGCACACGAGCGTCTCGGCGCATGGCGGAACGCGGCCGATGCGAAGGTCCTCGGTGCCCACCTGGCCGAGCACTACGGCCTGGACTGGGAGTGGGTGCACATCGACAAGGACGAGCGCATCACCGTCGCAACGGTAGCGGCGAGCGTCGCCTTCGTGGACGGTCTCGGAAAGCAGCCCGGGCAGGGCGGCGCAAAGGCGAAGAGGAAGGGAACGTCCGGCAACCGCTGAGTGTGGCAGACCTCTGGACGACGCGGCCCGCAGCGCACTTGCTGCGGGCCGCTCGTGCTGGGCGCCGCTCCACCAGTCCGCCCGATCACCAGGTCACCAGTTCACCTTCCACGTCCCGCCGTCATCGGTTGAGCCAGTAGGCGACCTTCACCAGAAACGTGTTGTCCGGATGCAGCTCGAAGAGGTCGCGGTAGTCGCGATGCCAGGCTTGTTGCGAGTCTTCGCCGCGGGCCTGGCGGCCGTGTGCCCACACGACGTAGACGGTCGAGCCGGGGAGGTACTCCCAGCGGACCACGGCATTCGTACGCAGCTGTGTGAATTTGAATGTGGTATCCGCATCCGGCGGCGGCGTGAACGGCTGGAAGCGGGCGTCGTAGTCGGCTGCGTCCGGCGTCGGGCTGATCTCGCGGAAGTCCGTGTACGTACCCGAGCTGACGAACGGCTGGCCGTAGAACTCGAACGTGAGGTCGGGCGTGGCGGTGTAGTTGATGCGAGTGTTGAGTGAGAGCGTGCGTTGCTCGAGGTGCGCGAAGCTGTGGTGCACGGTGCCGTCGTCGTCGGTGAAGTTGCCGAACCACTGCGAGTTGTTGTAGTCGCGGTCGACGGAAACGCCGACGGAAGCCTGCATCCTGGTCGAGACGCGCAGCGTGATGCTCGGCTGAAGCGACGAGCCGCGCGAGCGGCCGTCGTCTGTGTACCACAGGTTCACCCACATCGACGGTGCGATGATGCGGCGGCTGTCGCCATTGACACCGAACCAGGGGAAGAAGCCGGGCGACTCGCGCAGCGGCGGGCCGCCGCGCGTGCAGCGGTCACAGTAGGATTCGCCCAGCGACCCGACCGTGCCGCCGGCATGGAGGTCCCAGTTGTTGTGCAGGCCGACATGGCCGTTCATGTTCACGGCGTTGTCGATGCGTACGCCGGACGTGTTCCAGCGCTGCCAGTGGTTCGCGTTCAGCCGCAGCCACCGGTACAGGCGCGTCGGTTCCTGAAAGCTGAGCGAGCCCCAGGTGCTCCAGTCCTGGAGGTCGGCGCGCCGCAGGTATCCCAGATCGTTCACCTCGAAGCCCGCCGACTGGCGCACGAAGCTCGTCTCGAAACGAGTGATGCCGCCCCCGTACTTGCCGAATTTGATCTGCTCGGCGTGGCCGGTCATCGATGTACGGGCCGGGTCGAGAACGAGGTCGTCGCCGGGCTGCTGGTAGTAATGCACGGCGCTCCGCTGCGTCCTGAGGATCGCGTCCGGCGTGCCCGCCACGCGCGATGTCGCGATCGAGCCGGCGACCTCGTAGTCGCCGCCGCCGAAGCGGTTGCGGAAGCTGAGCCCGGTTGCGTACGCGCTCCGATGCAGCACCGGCTCCGTCCATTCATCGAGCGAGCGGTTCACAGCGGTTGCAATGAAGCTGATCCCGGCCTCGCCGCCCCGCAGGTCCTGCTGCACACGCAGCACCGCGAAGTTGCTGCGCGGTTCGACCGTGCTCTCATCCGCACCTTCCACGTGCGGCGTGAAGGCGTCCAGCACTCCGAACGACAGGCCATTGCGGGTGCGACCCGTCAGCTTCGCGGCCGCGGCAATCGGGGTGGACGTCGGTGTCGTGACGTCACCGTAGGTGTCCAGAAGTGTGGGTGTGCGGCCGATGCGCCGCGTGTAGAACAGACCTTCGTTCGTGCTGCAGTCGACGACGATGTAGCAGTTCAGCGCAAACTCGTAGAGGCCGGTTCCCTCGACGAAGAACGGCCGGCGCTCGCTGAGGAAGGTCTCGAATGCGCTCAGGTTGAGGACCGCCGGGTCGGCCTCGACCTGGCCGAAGTCCGGGTTGATCGTCGCGTCGAGTGTGATGTTGGGCGTGATGCCGAACTTCAGGTCGCCGCCAACGGCGACCTCCTGGACGCGCTCGAAGCCGCCGTCCGGACTCGCACGCGACACGTTCTTCGTGACTGTATACGGCGTCAGCTCGAGCGGTCGTGCCGACCGGATGCCGTCGATGCCGTTCAGCTGGCCGAGCTGCGACATCAGGCCGCTCCGGTCCCGCTCGAAGAGCGGCCAGCTCACGCGCTCCCGGTAGCGCTCGATGTCACGCCAGACGCCGAAGCCGAAGGTATGCGCGGGCGCATCCGCATAGCGCAGCTGCGAGAGCGGGATCCGAAACTCCGCCGTCCAGCCGAGCGAGTCCACGACCGTGCCGGCATCCCATATTCCGTTCCATGACGAGTCCTCGTTGTTGTCATCGTAAACGGAGAAGTCGCGCTTCACGCCGTCGGGGTTCACCGCGAACTCGAAGCCCGTGCGCCGGTCGTTGTAGGAATCGATGATGATCTTCAGCTGATCGGATGGTCCGCGCACGTCGCGACGCGAGAGCGCGCGCATGATGCTGTCCGGGTGCGGATCATGGGCGCGCACGAAGACGTACACGTTGCGCTCGTCGTAGGCGACCTGGAACTCCGTGCGGAACGACGCGTCCCCGTCCGGTTGCGGCTCGAACTGGCGAAAATCCGAGAACCGTGGTGCACTCTGCCACACCGCGTCCGTGTCCAGACCGTCGATCGCGGGCGCCTCCGTCGCACGTACCGCACTCGCGGTGCGGGACGATGCAGGATCGGCGGGTGCTGGCTGCTGCGTGGATTGGGCCGGCGTGGCAGTCAGAACGCCAATGGCGAGCGCATGCACCAGGGTCATCTCGGAATCCCCGCAGAAGGAGTTTCCCGATTGGATACGCCGGACCCGGAAAGCGTTTCAGCGCACCGGCAGGCGGGGGCCGAACCACCAGGATCGCGGGGCGAGCGACCACTGCGCGGCGACGACTGCGCGCCCGACATTGAGTCGCTCCCACGCTCACCGTATGTTGCGCCTGCGTCCCGATCGCACTGTGCTCAGCACCCGGGAATCACAGGCCCGGGCCCTGGGCCCGGGCCCCGGCCCGCAGTTCCCCAATCGCGGAGAGCACCATGCACCGATTTCCCCTTCGCCCGGTCCCGTGCATCATTGTCCTGCTCGCGTGCACACCGGCGCTCGCCTGCGCCCCCGCCGACGACGACGAAGGCGCCGCGGCGAGCGACGCGGCAGCGACCACGGACACCACCGCCGCCGCCGCTGACACCGTGTCGGCGATCGCCGATGTCGGTTTCGCCACACCGGAGTCCGTGCTCCATGACGAGCAGGCCGACGTCTACCTGGTGTCGAACATCAATGGCGAGCCGCTCGGCAGGGACGACAACGGCTTCATCGCGCGGATCCGGCCGGACGGCGGCGTCGAGTCGCTGAAGTGGATCGACGGCGCCGCGGACGCGATCACGCTGAACGCCCCCAAGGGCATGGCGCTGCACGGCGATACGCTGTTCGTCGCGGACATCGACAGCGTGCGTGCCTTCCACCGCACGAGTGGTGAATCACTCGGCGCGCGCGGCATCGACGGCGTCAGCTTCCTGAACGACATGGCCGCCGGCCCCGACGGCACGCTGTACGTCACCGACACCGGCCTCGACGCCAGCTTCGCACCCACGGGACGTGACGCGGTCTACCGCTTCGGCGCAGAGGGCCCGAGTGCCCTGGTCGAGGGCGCGCAGCTCCGCAACCCGAACGGCATCGTCGCGGAGAGCGACGCCCTCGTCATGGTACCCTTCGGTTCCGCCACCGTCATGCGCTTCCCCCTCGACGGCAGCGCACCCGACACCATCGCAACCCTGCCTGCCGGCCAGCTCGATGGTATCGTGCGCACCGCTGCCGGCGAGTACATCGTGACGAGCTGGGAAGGCAGTGCCGTCTACCGCATCGCCGCCGACGGCACCGTCACGACGCTCGCCGAGAACCTCGAAGCCCCCGCCGACCTGGGCTACGATGCACGCAGGCAGCGCGTGCTGATCCCCTTGTTCAACGGGAACCGCGTGGAAGTGCGGCGTGCGAATTAGAGAATTGGTGAATTGGTGAATTGGTGAATTGCACCGGCGACGTTCGGCGTCCCGCGGCAGAGTCACCAATTCACCAATTCCTGATTCACCAATCCGTCAGCCGCCGGGCGCGAGCATCATCGTCAGCTGTCGCCCTTCCAGCGTGCGTGAGCGGCTCTCGACGTGGGCGACTCCGTCCAGCTCGTCGACGACGGTGTCGAGCATCTGCTGGCCGAGGTCGGGGCGACGGAGCTCGGGGCCGCGAAAGCGGACCGTGACCTTCACGTTGTTGCCCTTCTCGAGGAAGCGGCGGGCGTTGCGGAGCTTGAACGCCATGTCGTGGTCGTCGGTGCGAGGGCGCAGCTTCACTTCCTTCACGTCCACCGTGTGCTGCTTCTTCTTCGACTCGCGCGCTCTCTTCTGCTGCTCATACAGGAACTTCCCCCAGTCCATCACGCGCACGACGGGCGGGCGCGCAGTCGGCGCGATCTCGACCAGGTCCAGCCCCGCGGCGGCAGCGGCTTCCTTCGCACGCTCGAGCGGCACGATGCCCTGCTGCTCGCCGTCTTCGGTGATCAGCCGGACAGGACTGATGCGGATCATGTGGTTGACTCGGGTCTTCGCATTGGTGGCGATAGCGGCCTCCTCCGTGGGAGATGGGAACATGAGGGTACCTGCGCCTACCCGTGAGATCGCGTGATGGTCCGGGCTGCGCTTACACGCTGCGTTCCTCGTTGCGCACGACCGGGAACACGCGGTGCTCGTCCGCGCCGGCCTCGAGGAGTCCTTCACTGATCAGCAGATCCTCGATGGCGGCGAGCGCCATCTCGCGCCGCGCGCTCGAGCCCTCGCCCGGCCGGTTGCCGATCGGCTCCGCGATCGACGACGTGCGCCGTTCTCCGCCGACGTCGTCTTCCGGCGCCGTGCGCACCATCTCGTTCAACTCCTGTACGTGCTGCATCACGTGTGCACGCATGGATGCACGCTGCTCGCCCGACCAGCCACCGCCCGACGGCTCGTACGCGCTCAGCACCTCATCCACGTCCTCTTCACGGATCTCGTAGGGCACCGCGTCCATGACGTTTCTCCTGTTCCGGGGGACCTCACTGCTGGCCCTACGGTTGCGAAGACCATGCCGGTCGGACGGCACGGATCTTGGTCCTCTTCCTGGAGCGCGGCGGCGCGCCCGAGCGCCGCCGGACACTGAACCGGGACGAGCCATGCGAACCCGATCGACAGCCATGATCCTGAGCGTCGCCGCCCTGTGCGCATGCGTGATGGTCGATGACGACGAGCCAGCGGAATCGACGAGGGAGCAGCCGGCAGCCTCGCGGACCGACGGCACCCGCGTCGCCGTCGCGACGAGCGGCGCTTCGCGCGACGCGCTCACGCCGGCCGACCTCGCGCGCGATCGCAACGACGATGCGTGGCGCCGTGCACTCGATCGGAGCGCTGCGGCAGAAGGCGGCGCCCGCGCACAGACCGGCACGAACGACGATCCGTCCTTGGCGCGGCCCGACACCGACAACTGGAGCGCCATCACGCCCGACGCCGTGAACGCCGCAACGCCGAGCGCCGCAATGGCGGAAGCCGCGGGCCCGGCCATCGTGCGCGTGCAGATCCTGCTCGACCGCGCCCTCTTCTCGCCCGGTCAGATCGACGGGCGGTGGGGCAAGAACACGGAGAAGGCGATCTACTGGCTGCAGCACCGCGAGGGGCTCGAGCCTACCGGCCGGCTCGACGAACGCACGCACCAGCGCCTCCTCCAGCTGGCCGGTTCGCCTCAGCAGGTCATTCGCACACACGCGCTCACCGCCGCGGACCTGGAGGGTCCGTTCGTCGACATCCCGGACGACATCTATCAGGCCGCCGAGCTCGACTGCATGTGCTACGAGTCCCGCACCGAGAAGCTCGCCGAGCGGTTCCATTCGAGTCCGGAACTGCTCGCCCGGCTCAATCAGGGCATCGACCTCAACACCCTCGAGCCGGGCGCGCGGCTCCGGGTGCCGGACGTGCAGCGCGACACTGCCGCACAGACCGGGCAGGTCGCCTCCCTGCGCGTGTCCGACGGCGGCAGCTTCGTACACGCCCTCGATGCGCAAAACCGCATCCTGTACCACTTCCCCTCGACGCTGGGCTCCTCCTACAATCCCTCGCCCCGCGGCGAATGGCGCGTCGCCTCCGTCACGGAGGAGCCGTGGTGGCACTACCAGCCAGCACTCCTCGAAGACGTGCCCGATCACGAACCCGACGCGCGGATCCCACCCGGTCCCAACAGCGCCGTCGGCGTCGTGTGGATCGAACTCTCCAAGGAGAACTACGGCATCCACGGCACGAGCGCCCCGGAAACGATCGGACATACGACCTCGAGCGGGTGCGTCCGGCTGACAAACTGGGACGCGCGGTTCCTGGGCCGGCTGATCGGAGAAGGTACGCTCGTCCGCTTTACCGAGACCGGATGAGGACCCGGACGGGGATCGACACGGACGCCACTGGCCCGCCCGGGCATTGCGCTGGCCCCTCTCGTCCGCCTCATCCAGCTATTGTGTGACGGGGGCGCCGCAGTTAGCTTCACTGTTGCGTTGACGACCGACGGGGACTTGGCGTGTGCCGGTTCCCGTTTCCGTTTTCGGCGCAGGAAGCGACGGAAAGGTTTCCGCCGCAGTAACGTGATGATGGATCGGTCCGGGATATACCGTGCTCGACCTCATCCACCAAGAGGAGTAGTACGGTATGCGTACGAAGGGCACTGTAAAGTGGTTCAACGACACCAAGGGCTTTGGCTTCATCACGCCCGAGGACGGCTCGAAGGACTGCTTCGTACACCACTCGGCGATCCAGGGCTCGGGCTTCAAGAGCCTGGCTGAGGGCGATCAGGTCGAGTTCGACCTGGTCCAGGAGGCCAAGGGTCCGAAGGCCGAGAACGTCTCGAAGGTCTGATCCCAGACTTCGGACAACGGAACGGCCGCTCACCGGAAGGTGGGCGGCCGTTTTGTTTTCGTTTCACGCCTGGCCGACGAACGTCACGTACCGCTCGTCGAGGGCCGCATCGAGGTGCTCGGCGAGCCCGCTGTGGACGGGAGAGGATTGGAGCACGTCGGAGCGGGGTGCGGTAAGCCAGTGGAATCGCTCGGACGGCGGCAGGAGCGCGATGGCGCCGGCGGCGGCATCGCCGCCGGCGATGCCTTCGTAGCAGGTCAGGTAGCGTACGAGCAGTGCAGTATCGACGTCCGGCGCGAGCACGCGCAGGCGCTCGGTCGCCGTGATGACGCGGATGCCCAGGTACTCTGCCGTGCGCGCGTGTAGCACCACACCGACATTGACGAAGGTCCCGATGCTGACGTGCGGCACGACCCGAAGCACAGCGAAGTCGTAGGCGACGCGCCGGAGAGCGCCTGGCCCCGGTTCCACGCGGGTGCTCATCGGCGTGCCTTCAACCGCTGCGGCGGTGCTTCGCGTGCCTGCACCTGCGCCGTCACCGCGCGCTCGACGAATGCGCGCGGTGCCTCGAGTCGCTGCGTCAGGTATGCGACGTAGCGTGCGCGTGCGGCGTCGCCAGTCTCGAATTCCGCTGGCGTCCCGAGCAGCAGCTCGTCGGGCACGCCGCGCAGGGCGTCTGCGAGCACGTCGGGGTCCAGGCGGCTCGCCAGGTCTTCGTCGACACTGCGGATGTCCGCAGCGCGGGTGAGCAGCACGTGATCGCGGATCAGCGGGAAGGGCGTGCGGGTGCGCGCTGCATCGACACTCTGCCAGTCATGATGTGCGTACAGCGCCGCCCCGTGATCGATCAGCCACGGCGAGCGCCGCCACACGAGGATGTTCGGATTGCGCGCCGTCCGGTCCGGATTCGTCAGCAGCGCGTCCATCCACACGATGCGCGCTGCGACCATCGGCTCGATCAGCTCGCCGGCCGCGGGCAGGGCGAAGTTGAACGCCCCGTCCAGGTAGCGCAGCCCGACATTCGTCCCATGGCTCGCGCGCAGCAGGTCCTGGATCTCCGGATCCGGCTCGCTCGCGCCGAACGCCGCCTCGATCTGCACCAGCGCGACGTCGGGCACCGGCAGGTCGAGCCGGCGCGCGATGGCAGCACACACGAGCTCCGCGACCAGCGCCTTCGGTCCCTGGCCCGCCCCTCGGAACTTCACGACGTACGGGCCGTCATCCGTATGCACCACGGCCGGCAGGGAGCCACCCTCCCGCAGCGGCTGCAGGTAGCGCAGTGCGCTGACCGTCGGTGGTGTCCATGGCATGACGGGGAGAATGGAGCCCGGCTCCCCGGGGGTCAAATCGGGCGCGGGCATCGATCTCCCATTGCCCGTGCCGGGCAGTTGGCGCCATTTTGAAGGGCCAAGCCCTGACCGAAGCGCTGCGTCGCATTCTCCCCGACGGGTGCGGCGTGCGCTGCCGATTTCGAGACGATCACCGTGCAAGCGCAGATGAATGCGCCCGTCGTCCCCCGATAGAGACCGAACGGATTGACTCCACGGCCCGAGCCACCCGCCCGCGGCATGTCGCTGCAGTATCGGCTGCCGCTGCTCATCATGGTGCTGCTGCTGGTACTCGTCGCCGGCGGCGCCGGGATGGCGTACCGTGAGGTGCGCGCATCGGCGGTCGATGCGCGTGTCGAGCGGCTCGCGCGCGTATCGTCGCAGCTGGCCGCCCTCGTGGACAGCAGTGCCGGGTTGCAGCTGGCGGAGATGCGCGAGGCGAGCGGCTCGGCTGCGGTACTCGCATACCTGCTCGGGTCCGCGCCGGAGGCAGATGCGGCGGAGGCGCTGCGTGCGCAGCTCGATCTGGAGGGAGACTCGCTGCCGACCGAGCTGTGGACCGCGGAGCGCGACGTCGCCCTGCGCATCGGCGCCCTCCCGTCGTGGCTGACCCCGGCACAGGCAGACAGCCTGCACGCAGCCCGCGGCGTGCGCGCCGCCGGTGGTTACAGCGAGCTGCTGCGCGTCGGCGATCGCACCTTCGTCTGGCTTGCGACGCCGGTCGAGCGGAGTGAGACCGTCGTGGGATACATCGCGCAGCTCCGTGCGGTCGGCAGCAACGGCGGCGGGTCTGCCCAGGTGAGTCAGCTGCTCGGCGGCGGCGGCACCGTGTACTTCGAGAACGAGGGTGGCGGCTGGTTCACACTGGGCGGGGCGCCAGTCGGACAGCCGGAAGCAGCCGCGGAAGGCGAGCCCTACGCGCGCGCGGACGCCCGCTTCATCATGCAGCGCACGCCGGTCGGCGCCGGGCCCCTCTCGGTGGTTGTCGAGGCCTCGATGGACGAGGTGCTTGCCGGGCCTACCGCCTTCCTGCGGCGCCTCTTCGCAGGCGCCGCGCTACTCCTGCTGCTCGGTGCACTCGGTGCCTGGCTGCTCAGCCGCCGCATCGTCTCACCGCTGCTCGAGCTGAACCGTGCAGCGAGTGACGTTGCGGCCGGCGATTACGGACGCCGCGTGGACGTCGACCGCACGGACGAGATCGGCACGCTCGCGCGCGCCTTCAGCACGATGGCCGCCGAGGTCGAGCGCGCACGCGATGCGC
Organism: uncultured Gemmatimonadaceae bacterium; assembly: GCA_964430275.1. Lineage (GTDB taxonomy): Bacteria > Gemmatimonadota > Gemmatimonadetes > Longimicrobiales > RSA9 > DASTYK01. The sequence goes on along the minus strand of CAYSGF010000387.1, from coordinate 17,816 downwards.
TCCGCGGGAAGCTCGACGAGGCGCGTCGTCTGGCCGCGACCGTGGAGGCGACGAACCGTCAGCTCACCGACGCCATGGCTGCTGCTGAGCACGCACGCTCCGATGCGGAAAGCGCCAACCGCGCCAAGTCCGAGTTCCTGGCCACGATGAGCCACGAGATCCGCACTCCGATCAACGCGATCATCGGTTACACGGACCTGCTCCAGCTCGAGATTCCGGGTGAGCTCACCCCGGCACAACGCGCGCATCTGCAACGCATCCGCGCGAGCGGCGGCCACCTCATGCGGCTCGTCGATGAGGTGCTCGACCTGTCACGCATCGAGTCCGGCCGGCTGCAGGTGCAGGATCGCGTCGGTACGGCGGGCGAGGCGATTGCGGCGGCGTACGCGGTCGTCGCGCCCGACGCCGAGCGCAAGAGGATCACGATCGTCGCACCGCCGGACGGCGACGCAGACGTATGCTACCACGGCGACCCGCACCGCGTCCGCCAGGTCCTCATCAACCTGCTGACGAATGCCGTGAAGTTCACGCCCGACGGCGGGCGAGTCGACATCCGCACGTCCGCCTGTCAGAACGGCGACGACCAGCGGGCCTGGGCATGCATCGCCGTGCACGACACCGGTGTCGGCATCGCGGACGACCAGCTCGACAGCGTCTTCGAGCCGTTCGTCCAGGGCGACCGCGGCTACACGCGCGCCCACGGCGGCGTCGGCCTCGGCCTCTCCATCAGCCGGCGCCTTGCGCGCATGATGGAGGGCGACGTCGACGTGACGAGCGCGCCGGGGCAGGGGTCCACGTTCACCCTTCGCCTGCCACTCGCCCGCGCGACCGAGTCCGCCGGCTGATCCTCTTCTTCACGAGTGTACTGGCCACACTCTTGCCGTGCACACCCGCTGCAATGCAAATGGATTCAGACACTCGGTCCGAGGACCACGAGCGTTGAGTGGAGTCGCACCCATCGCCGGAGATCCATTCGTTGGAAGCGGCCCGGTGCGTGAGCTCTGCCGGCAGACAGACTGGGCCTCGACACCGCTGGGCGCGGTGCGCTCATGGTCGGACACTCTTCGCACCACCGTTCGCACCTGTCTCGAGTCCCCATTCCCGATCAGTCTCTGGTGCGGTCCCGAGCTCGTGCTCATCTACAACGATGCGTATGTGGACGTTCTCGGAGCGAAGCACCCGGACGCGCTCGGGCAGCCGGGCGCCAGGGTATGGGACGAGATATGGCCGCAGGTCGCGCCGCTGTTCGACCGTATCCACGCAGGCGGCCCTCCGGGTTACACCGAGGATGCGCCGTTCACCGTCCTGCGCGGCGCGGACGCGCCCACCGGGGAGCCGAACGCATGGTTCACCTTCGCGCTGAGTGCGGTCCGCGACGCACGCGGCGAAATCGTCGCGTTCCTCAACATCGTCTCCGAGACGACGCGCCGCATGCACGCCGAGCGCGCGATGGCGGCCGCCCGTGCCTCGGCCGAGCGCGCCGAGGCTCGCCTGCGCGACGTGTTCGCCCAGGCCCCCGCATTCCTCGCCGTGCTGCGCGGGCCCGATCACACATTCGAGTACGTGAACGATGCCTACTACCAGCTCGTGGGGCACCGCGAGCTCATCGGCCTGCCGGCGCTCGAGGCGCTGCCCGAGGTGCGCAGCCAGGGCTTCGGCGATCTGCTCGACCGTGTCATTCAGACCGGCGAGCCGTACGTCGGCCGCGAGCTCCCCATCATGCTCACGCCAGCACCGGAGAGTGAGCCCGTCCAGCGCTTCGTCGACTTCATCTACTATCCCCTCACCGAGCCGGACGGCACGCGCTCCGGCGTCGTCGCCCACGGGTCCGACGTGACCGAGCACGTCAACGCACGAGCCGAGGCGCAGCGCGCTCGCGCCGAAGCGGAGCAGGCGAACCTCGCGAAGAGCCAGTTCCTCGCGAACATGAGCCACGAGATCCGCACCCCGATCAATGCGGTCATGGGCTATGCCGATCTGCTCGACGCCGCCGTGGCGGGAACACTCACGGACCGCCAGCGCAACTTCGTCAGCCGCATCCGTGAGAGCAGCCGCCACCTCCTCGGCCTCATCGACGACATCCTCGATCTCTCCAAGGTCGAGGCCGGCGAGATGCTCGTGCGCATGGAAGAAACGCCCGTGCGCGACGTCACGGAGGCGGCCCTGCAGATCATCGCAGTGCAGGCACAGGAGAAACAGCTCGAGATCCGCGAAGAATGGAGCTGCAACGATCGGACGCAGGTGCTCGGTGACGAAAACCGCGTCCGACAGATCCTGCTCAACCTGCTGTCGAACGCGCTCAAGTTCACACCGCCCGGCGGGACGATCACCGTGCGCTGCGAAACCGTGGAGGCCGCCGAGCCGGACGCTGCCGTTCCCGACGTCGGACCATGGGTGCTCATCACGGTCGAAGATACGGGCACCGGAATCAGCCCCGAGCATCTCACACGGATCTTCGACCCTTTCGTCCAGGTCGAGGGCGGCCACACCCGCCGGGCCAGCGGCACCGGTCTCGGACTTACGATCAGCCGACGCTTCGCCCGACTCATGAGCGGAGACCTCACTGCACGCAGCACACCCAACGTCGGTTCGCGCTTCTTGCTCTGGCTCCTGCCTGCCGCTCAGGCGATCCGCCCCGTCGCACACTGGAAACGAGCAGACGCGATCCCCACCGCCGCCCACGAGCTGCCAGCTCTCGGCACGCTCGGTAAACTGCTCCTCGCCGCGGCCGAACGCGTCGAGGAGGAGCTCGTCGGCCGCATGCGCGCCGACAGGCTGCTGCCATCCGCTCGCCAGGTCGATACCGCGCAACTCGCCGACCATTCCGCCGGCCTGCTCGCCGTCATGGCCCGCAACCTCATCGCCATCGATGAAGGTCACACGGAAGACCTGCTCGTCGAGGACGGCGCCGCAATCCAGGACATGATGACGACGCGCCATGGCCGTCAGCGTCGTCGCCTCGGCTGGAGCCGCGACGAGGTCGAACGGGAATACCGCATCCTGCACGACGTCCTCGACAGCTTCCTCCGCCGCGAGGGTGCCCAGCGCACGTCGGCAGATGTCGATAGCGCCATGGGCATTGTCCACCGCCTTCTCGACCGCGCGGAAGCAGCCAGCCTGCAGGCCTTCGACGACGCTGGCACCCAGCCGGACCGGGACTGACCTCCAGCCGTCGCGCAACCAGCAGAGACCTCCATCACGACGCCCGTGGCTCGCGGCGTCGCGGCCGTGCGCGCGGTGCAGTTCGTGCACATACGGAAGTTACACGGGCACACCTCACAACTTCGCAGGAGGACTCCATGGCACAGGACCGTCAGGACCGCGAGAGGTCGAACCGTCAGCAGCAGGGTGGTCAGAAGCAGGGGCAGGAGCGGCAGGAGCAGGATCAGGAGCGGCAGGGGCAGGGGCGGCAGAATCAGGAGCAGGATACGCCGCAGCGCGGCGGCTCGCGGCAGGGCACGGACCAGTTGTCGAACGAGGAAGGCAACGTCGGCAACCGCAGCACGCGCCAGCAGGGAAGTGAGCGGAGCGGCCGGTCCTCGCAGCGAGGCAACCGTTGAAATAGTGCAGTCGGCTGACGCCAGGGGCGGAGCGGGCGGGCAGTCCGTTCCGCCCCGGTCTGCCGGGGGCGGGGATCGTGATCCTTGATTCCGCGCCGTCCCCCCAGGTATCCTGCCCGGCGTCGGGCAACCCGGGCGCGTCGCTGCACGGGCCTCCCTTCAGACGTTCACCGTGATCGCCGGTCATGCGCCGGCCTCTCCCCCTGCCGGAGGTGCGTATGCGCAGAGTCGTGTTCGCAGTGCTCGTGCTGTCTGCCGGTCTCGTGTTGTGCCTCCCAACCGCGACCCGGGCGCAGGTCGCTACGAGCAGTGTCGCAGTGTCGTCCCGCGTGGCGCCGCTGCCGGAAGCCGAGCTGAGTGCTCTGCGTGCGGCAACGGAGAAGTACCGCGACGTCGCCGTGGCACTGGCGGACGGGTACCTGCGCGACCCCTCCGGCATGTGTGTGACCGCGGCGATGGAAGGCGCACCGCGCCAGCTCGGCAGCATGGGCGTGCACTACTTCCGACCGGACCTGGTGGGACTGGCAGGGATGGAGCCGCGGGTGCACGGCACCGGCGTGCACGTGGACTTTCGCATGCCGGCCGTCCTGATCTACGAGCCGCAGGCGGACGGATCGAACGAGCTGGTCGCAATCGAGAATCTGGTGTGGGTGAAGCCGTGGCGCGACGCCGGCGGAGCGGACGCGCCGAGCTACCAGGGGTACGATTACTATTACATGCATGACAATCCGGAGACGCCGATCGACGAGGCGCACGGCTTCGAGCCGCACTACGAGCTTCACCTCTGGCTGTACCGCGACAATCCGAACGGCATGTTCGCGCCGTTCAACCCGAATGTGAGTTGCGAGCACAACCCGCTCGGAGCGCAGACGCACTAGTCGACGGCCAGTGGCGCGTCGCACGGTCAACCGCCTGTGACGGTGCGGCGCCCCCGGCCTGATTGCTCGAGTCACTACCATCGTCGCGTGCCCGGGTAGTATCTTGTGGCGGAGGCGCGTACCTCCCGAGCCCCCGCATGCCGGACACGCCCATGTACCGCACCCTCTTCAGCCTCGCCGGTCTCGCGATCATCGCGTGGCTGCCGCTCATCCTGCTGCCACGCTGGAAATGGACGCGGCGTCTCGCGGACAGTGCGGTGTTTCCCCTCTATCTCGCGCTGCTCTACCTGGTCGGCATCGTCGGCGTGCTTGCCGAGCTCGGACCGGGCATCATGCGCGACTTCGGTCGCGCGGACGGTGTGCTCGCGCTCCTGCGCACGGAGAGCCTGGCACTCGTCGCATGGATCCACATCCTCGCTTTCGATCAGCTCGTCGGGCTCGGCATCTACCGCGACAACATGCGCCGCGGTGTCGTGCCCATGCCGGTGCAGTCCGTGATCCTCTTCCTGACGCTGATGTTCGGGCCGGTCGGTTTCCTTGTGTACTACGCTGCGCGGCTGCTGCGACCGCACAGTGTCGAGACCCCGGCCGCAGAGGCTGTGTCCTCCGGGCTCAGGAGTGACGACACGACACCTGCGCCTGTCCGGTTCGCCGATTTCGCACGCGACAACTCGATCATCGCGACCGTGGTCGGGCTCTGGAAGCGCGAGCCGGTTCTGATTGCGATCGCGTGCGCGGCGTTCCTGCTCGCGGGGGTTTGCGCGGCCGTCGCCGCAATGCGCGGGGGGTGGAGCGTACCACCGGAAGGCAGGTTGCTCGAGGCCTTCAAGTTCGAGCTCGGCGTCGGCATCTACTTTCTGACGCTCGCGCTGCTGTTGCCGCTCGCCGGCATGAGTCCGCGCGGCCGACTCCGCTGGCTCGCCTGGACGCAGGTCGTCGCCGCGTACTTCATCTCCGTCGAAACGCTTCAGGCACTGCGCGGGCTCGACCCCCGCTTCACGGAAGCCGGCGGCCGGATCGACCAGCTTGCCGGCATCGTGTTCGGTGTCACCGCCCTCGCGATTCTCGTGCTCTTCATCATACTCGTGCGGGGCTTCTTTCGACGCGACGCCCTGCGCGACCATCCCCCGCTCCGCCTCGGCATCCGCTACGGCGTCGCCGCCATCACGTTCGCTTTCGGCTCGGGCGTCGCGATGAGTCTGCTCCAGACGCGCTTCGTCGCTGCCGGCGGCAGCCTCATGCCGATGCATGCGGCCGGCTTTCACGGGCTGCAGGCGGTGCCGCTCGTGGCGCTGCTCGTCGGCTGTGCGGCGCTGTCCAGCGACACCCGCATGCGCCTCACGCACGCCGCCGGCATCGGGTGGCTGCTCCTGTGCGCCGGCCTGCTGTGGCAGGCGCTTGCCGGCCGGCCCCCGCTCGTTCTCTCCCCCGCGCTGCTCGTGGCCGCAAGCGGCGGCGCTCTCTGGATCAGCTGCCTGGTCGCGGCGGCGGTCGCGCGGATGCGTGGGCCGGGGGCGCTTCCGCAGGAGGCCATCGAGCGGCCGGGTGACCCCATCCTCTCCGGGAATCGATAGCACGGCTTAACGCGCCGCCCGCGGTCCGCGTCCATCATGCAGGGTCCAGCTCTGCCGGACGCCGCCGCACCGCATCCCCGTGGACCAGGAGCGACGATGGATGCCGCGCTTCGTGCGCTGAACCGCTTCGGCATGGGTGCGCGTGTCGGGCAGCGACGTGAGGTCGGCAGCGACCCACGCGGCTGGCTGCACGCGCAACTCGACGGCGGGGCCCCGCTGCTGGACACACGCGAGCTGCCCGCGCCGGACGACATCGGCGCAGCACTCCGCGGGCTGCGTGCACTTGCAGCATCGGACCAGGCGCGCCGACGCGAGGCACGGCAGCGCCTGCTTGCAATCGCTGCGGCGGAAGCGCGCGCGGCCCTCGGTGCGCGCGTTACGAGCGATCGACCGTTCGTCGAGCGCCTCGTCGCATTCTGGTCGAATCACCTGTGCGTTTCTGCCGGTGCGAAGCTGCTCGTCGCGCCCCTCGCAGGTAGCTACGAGCGGGACGTAGTCCGGCCGCACGTGCTCGGTCGCTTCGAGGATTTGCTCCTCGCGAGCGCGCATCACCCGGCCATGCTCGTCTATCTCGACAATTTCCAGTCGATCGGGCCGGGCTCGACGCTCGGCCGACGTGGTCGCGGGCGGGGCGCGCAGCGCGGACTGAACGAGAACTATGCGCGCGAGCTTCTCGAGCTGCACACGCTCGGCGTGGACGGCGGTTACGCGCAGCAGGATGTCCAGGAGCTGGCAGAGATCCTGACCGGCTGGACCGTTGCAGGGCTCGGCGGCCGACGCGGTCTGCTCGGCGACGCCGCGAATCAAGGGGCGGTCCGGTTCACGTTCGTGGAGCAGCTGCACGAGCCGGGAACGAAGGTCGTGCTCGGACACCGCTACGGTGCCTCGGATAGCCGGGGCGAACGCGAGGGCACTGCCGTACTGCGCGATCTGGCGCGCCATCCGTCCACCGCTCGTTTCCTCGCGTTCAGGCTCGTGCAGCACTTCATTGCGGATGTGCCGCCCGACGACGCAGTGGATTCGATCGCGCGGGTGGTTCGCGATTCGGATGGGAATCTGCGCGCAGTATCGCATGCGCTCGTCGACCTGCCGCATGCGTGGGCAGCCGACATGCGCAAGTTCCGCACACCGCAGGACTGGATCGTCGCTGTGCTGCGCGCGTTCGGTGCGCAGGAAGCGACCGACGCTCTCCCGCCGCTTCTGCGTCAGCTGCGTCACCCGCTCTGGTCGCCTGCAGCGCCGAAGGGTTACGGCGATACCATGCAGGAGTGGGCGGATCCGGATGCGCTGCTGAACCGCGCCGAGCTGGCACGCACGATCGCGCGGCGCGTCGGCGTGCGCACCGTCGATGCCGGTGCGCTGCTGGAGGTCGTCGACCTGGCCGCCGGTGATCCGCTGCACGCACTCGTCACCGACCGTGGCATTCCCACCGGTGAACGGCTGTCGCTTGTGCTCGCCGGTCCCGCATTCCAGTGGAGGTGAGGATGGAGCGCCGCGAGTTTCTGAGGAACATGTGCTATGGCGGTGTCGCCACATTCGGCTTTCCGATGGTGCGCTTCGCGAGCGTCCGGCAGCCGGGCCGTCTCGTGTTCGTCCTGCTGCGCGGCGGCTTCGACGGCCTCGCCGCAGTCGTGCCGTACGGCGACCCATCCTACCGCACGCTGCGCGGCGCACTCGCGTTCGACACCGGCGAGCTCACGTTGCTCGACGATACCTTCGCGCTCACACCCGGCCTCGCGCCGCTGCGCGCACTGCACGACGACGGCGAGCTCGCCGCCTTCCACGCACTCGCGATACCGTACAGGACGCGCAGCCACTTCGACGGGCAGGCGATCCTCGAGACCGGTCTCGACCGGCCGATCGGCTCGTCGGACGGCTGGCTCAACCGCCTGCTCCAGGTGATGCCGGGCGAGCGCGCCGGTATCGCGATCGCGTCCGGCATGCCGCGCTCGATGACGGGCACCTTCGAGGTACAGACGTGGTCACCAACGCGACTCGGCGCGGTCGACGACGAGTACCTCGAACGGCTCGCCCATCTCTACCGCGCGGACGACGCGCTGCACGGCCGCTTCGAGGCAGCATTGCAGCAGCAGGAGGACGTCGGTGAAGAGGCGATGGCCGGCGGCCATGCACGACGCGGCGGCATTACACCGCTCATGCAGGCCGCCGCGCGTATCCTGCGACAGGAGACCGGACCGAACGTCGCCGCCGTCGAGTTCAGCGGCTGGGACACGCACGCGAACCAGGGACTGACCGGCGGCCCGCTCGACCGGCTGCTCGGCCAGCTCGCGGACGCTCTCGTTGCGTTCCGCACGGAGATGGGCGCGGCGTGGCAGGATACGACCGTCGTCGTCATGACGGAGTTCGGTCGCACCGCGCGACCGAACGGCACCCGTGGCACCGACCACGGTACCGCGGGTGCCGGCCTGCTGCTCGGTCCTCGTATCGCGCGCGCCGGCGTGATCGCCGACTGGCCCGGCCTTGCCGAGCGCTCGCTCTACGAGGGGCGTGACCTGCAGCCGACGCTCGACACGCGCGCCGTGCTCAAGGCCGCCATCGTCGGCACGTTCGACCTGACCGCCGCACAGGCAGACCGCGTGTTTCCGGGGTCGGCAGGCGTGCGGGGCGTGCCGGGGGTGATGCGGTAGCACACGGGAGCGCCGTTGCGGGCTGGCACGAGGCTCAGACGCTGACGCTCGCCTCAGCCGTCACCGGCTCGATCATCTCGCGGACCCGCGCAATGCTGTCCGCCGGGAACCCGCCCTGGCGGGCGTGGTCGATGATCGTCTGCTCGTCCGGCGCGACATAGACACAATAGATCTTGTCGTCCGTCACGTAGCTGTGGACCCACTGGATCTGCGGGCCCATGGAGGTCAGTACATCACACGAGCGGCGCGAGATGTCACCCAGCTGTGCGGCTGTCAGCTTGCCCGCGCCCGGGATCTCCCGCTCGATCACGTACTTTGGCATGTTCAGCTCCTTTTCAGAGGCAGGTTCGGAGGGCAGAGCTCGCGGCGAGCCCTGACGTCAAATGTACGACTACAGCGCGGCGCTTGCGTGGTCGCATGTGATGCGCGGATTCCAGTCTTCCAGAATGCCCGCCGGGTTGTGCTCGAAGATCCAGGCATGGAGGACCCAGAGCCCGAACACGTCGTTGCGGTGGAAGGGAACCCCGTGCAGCACGGGCGGGATGCTCGTGTTCGCCGGCGTGATCGGTACTGCGTACTCGACCGCGACCAGCCGCATCCGCCCGTTCTTCTGCGGCTCGTAAACGAGCAGCTCCGGAGCGAGCTCCTCGATGACGCCGTCCATTATCCGATCCATATCGCCGTAGTGGAAGCCCATCCCGCCCCGGCCCCCCTCCTCATCAACCATGCACCCGGTGATCTGGTCCGGCCAGAGCGCATCGTTCGCCCGCTCGATTCTGTGGAACGGCGCGATCGCGCCCCGCAGCGCGCCCAGCCAGGCGTGGACTTCCGCCGGCTGCGTTCCGCCGTGCCGGTGCGTGGCGACCGGGTTCGGGGCCTCCACCGGCTCCGTGACCGAGTCCGCCGGGCCGCTGCTGCAGGCGGCGATGCCGAGCAGCGCGGCAGCCAGGGTCGCGGTCGTGACAGGTCTGCTCAGGGACATTGTGCACCTCCGAAGGTTGGGTGTCCGAGCCGCCGGCGCTTGCCGTCGGCGGGAAGTGCAGTGAAGATTGCACGCGGGCATCGTCTCCCGATCGCCTCCCGCTCGCCAATCCATCGCCACGTGCATTCGTGTATCGCCTGACGCTTTTCGGCACTGCATCGATTGAAGGACCCGACGGCATCGTGGCCGGACGCGCCGTGCAACGCCGGCGCCTGGCGCTGCTCGCGCTGCTGGCGAGTGCGCGTCGCGGCCTGATGCGTGACAGGCTGATCGCCTGGCTGTGGCCGGACGCAGACGTCGAGCGGGCGCGCGCGATGCTCTCGGACAGCGTCTACCGGATCAACCAGGCGGTGGGCGGCGAGGCGATCGTGGGCGCGGGGGACGAGCTTCGCCTGAACCACGAGCGGCTGCCGAGCGACGTTCACGACTTCACGGAAGCGATGGAGCGGGGTGCGTGGGCGCGCGCGGTCGAGCTGCAGCCCGCCCCATTTCTGGACGGTTTCTACCTGACCGGCGCGGACGAGTTCGAGCGCTGGGTCGAAGTGGAGCGCGACCGATACCGCCGCGAGCGCGGTCGCGCGCTGGAAATGCTCGTGGACCACGCGGAATCGGCAGGCGACACGCCTGCAGCCGCGCACTGGGCCCGCCTGCTCGCGCACCACGACCCCTACAGCTCCCGCTACGCGTTGCGCTGCCTGCGCGCGCTCGAGCAGGCGGGCGAGCGTGCCGCCGCGCTGCAGCACGCGCGCGTGCACACTGTTCTGCTGCGTGACGAGATGGGTCTGGAGCCGGATCCTGCGATCGCGGCGTTCGAAGCGCAGCTGCGCGCTGCCGGCGCGCCTGGCGTTGACACCGAGCCGGCAGCGCAGCCCATGCCCGGCGCGCCTGGCGTGGGCACCGACCCCGAAAGGCCCAGTGGGCGCGGCGGCGACGCCGGGTCGAAAGCGAGACCCTCATCGGACGCATTCCGTGACAATGCAGGGCCATCCGCCGGTCCATGGACAGCGCCTCCCACCGATGCCGTCATCACGCGTTCGGCCGGAGTGCGTGGTCGCCGGCTGCTCCTGACCGTGTCCGTAGCGACGCTGGCTGCGCTGGTCCTGCTCGCGATCTACATGCGCCCGCCCGCGGTGTCCGCTCCGACGGCGATCGCAGTGCTGCCGTTCGAGGATCTCAGTCCGGGCGGCGACCAGGAGTATTTCGCGGACGGGATCACGGAGGAGTTGATCGTGCGCCTGGGCAGGATCGACGGGATGAATGTAGTCGGCCGCACATCGGCGTTTGCACTGCGGGACAGCGCGCTCGATGTCCGCGAGATGGCGCGCCGCCTGGGGGTCGATCTGCTGCTGGCTGGCAGCGTGCGCCCCGCAGGCGATCGCTTGCGGATCGTTGCGCAGCTGCTGGACGCGGGCAGCGGCTACCAGCTGTGGGCGGAGACGTACGAACGGGACGCGGAGGACGTCTTCGCGATCCAGGACGAGATCGCACACGAGATCGCGACGCGGCTGCGCGGGAGTGCGAGCGAGGCAGACGCGTCGCGGCTTGCCGGCATGGACAGTACGGACCTCGTAGCCTACGACCACTACCTGCGTGGCCGCTACGAGTGGCATCGTCGTACGGAGAGCGGTCTGCGCGCGGCGGCGCGCTACTTTGGCCTGGCGACGGAGCGCGCGCCGTCGTATGCGCCCGCATGGGTCGGCCTCGGCGATGCGCACGCCGTTCTCGGCTTCTATGACTACCTGCCCCCCGACTCCGCCTTCCCCTTTGCGGCCGAGGCAGCGCGTCGCGCACTCGAGCTCGATCCTGACAATGCGGCGGCTCACGCGACGCTCGGCTACACAGCGCTCTACTACGACTACGACTGGACGCGCGCGGAATCGGAGTTCCGACAGGTGGTCGAGCTGGATCCCGACTATTCCACCGGCCGGCAGTGGTACGCGAATTTTCTCACGGCACGGGGCCGCTTCGACGAGGCCGAGGACGAGATGCGCGCTGCGCAGCTGCTCGATCCGCTGTCCCTCATCGCGAATGCCGCGCTCGGCTTTGTGCTGTACTACGCGGGTCATTACGAGCGCGCGATCGACCAGTGCACGCGCACGCTCGAGCTGAACCCCGACTTCGAGCTCGCCTATCTGTGGCGCGGCATGGCACGCGAGGAGCTCGGGCACTACGATGCCGCTATCGAGGACCTCGAACGAGCCGTCACATTGTCGCAGCGGAGCGCGATCACCGTTGCCGCACTCGCGCGCACCCGTGCGCTCGCCGGGCAGCGCGAGCGAGCCGTCGCGCTGCTGCAGGAGCTCGAGGCCGACCCGCAGTACGTACCCGCCTTCGAGATAGCCAAGGTTCTCGCCGCACTCGGCGAGACGACGCGCGCGCACGAAGCCCTCGAACGGGCGTTCGCCCAGCGCTCGCACTCGATGGCGTTCCTCGCCGTCGATCCGCAGCTGGCGAGCGTGCGCGATCATCCGCGCTTCCGGCTGCTGCTGGAGAAGCTGGAGCAGGGCAGCAGCCGATAGCTCAGCAGGTCATCGGTGATTCCGTGCGGCGCCCTACTCCTGGCGCAGCGAGCGCGCCGGCTCGATCCCGACCACACGGCGTGCGGGCAGGTAACAGGCGAAGAGGGTGACCGCGCCCAGGCCGAGCGCGACCATGAGCAGCGTCGCAGGATCGAAGGGGGAGACCCCGACAAGCACGCCGCCGATCGCGCGACCCGCGAAATAGACGCCCGGTACCCCGAGCATCAACCCCAGGCCGATCAGCGCGGCGCCCTCGCGCAGGACCATACCGAGAACGCGTCCGTGATCGGCACCGAGCGCGAGGCGCACGGCGATCTCGTGGCGGCGCCGCGTGACCGATCCGGACACGACGCCGAACAATCCCATCGCCGCGAGGAGTAGCGCACCGAGCGCGAAGCCGCCGATGAGGACGGCGCTCACGCGCTGCTGCCGCAGCGAGTCGCTTACCAGCTGCTCCATGGGCATCACATCGGCGAGCGCCAGCTCCGGATCGATCCGGCGGATTGCAGCGCGCACTTCCGGCACGAGCGCGATCGGATCACGGGTCGTGCGCAGCGCGTACGCGAGCGAGTAATACACCACGCGATCGTTCGGCAGGTACACCTGCGGCCGCCCGTCCTGGTGAACGTCATAGAGCCGTGCGTGCTCGACGACACCGACGACGCTCAGCGAATCGTCGCCCATGCGCAGCAGCGCACCGACCGCACTCGACGCGGGAAAGAACTGCGCCGCGAGCGTCCGGTCGATCAGCGCCTCGATCGTTCCCTCGCGCCGGTCCGGATCGAGAGGCCGGCCGTCGATAACCCTGATGTCGAGAGTCTCCAGGTAATCGCCGCGCACCGTCATGTAGTCGATGAGCGGCGCGTCAGTCTCTTCATCACCCGTGTTGCCGGGTGCCCCCGGAAAACGGACGGTCGTCTGGTTCGCGTCGGCCGACAGCGGCAGCGCCGACGCCGCACCCGCAGCGCTCACGCCGGGCAGGGCCGCGAGCGCCGACTGCATGCGGTCATGCAGCGCGATTGCCGCGGTATCACTCGGGTAGCGGGTCCCGGACACGGGCACGCGCAGCGTCAGCACGCCGGCCGCATCGAACCCCGGATCCGCGCGCAACAGCCGCTCAAAGCTGCGCACGACGAGGCCGCCGGTGCTCAGCAGGATCAGCGACAGCGCGACCTGCACCGCGACCATGCCGCGCCGCATCGTGCTCTGGCCGCCACCGCCGCCGCGCACGGCCGCACTGCCGAGCAGCGCGGCGAGGCGGGTGCGTGTGGCCCAGATGGCGGGCACGAGGCCGGCGACCAGCCCGAGCAACAGGCCCACACCGATCACCACGCCGGCGACCTGCCAGTCGACCGTGATCGCATCGCGTCGCGGCAGGTCGAGCGGCGCAAGTCCGACGAGCACGTCTGTGCCCCAGACCGCGAGCAGCGTCGCGCCGATGCCGCCCAGCAGGCCGAGCAGGCCACCCTCGAGGAGCAGAGCCCGCATGAGAGCGACCCGGTTCGCACCAAGCGCGCGCGCCACCGCGAATTCGTGCTGACGCTGCAGTGCTCGCACGAGCAGCAGCGTGGCGAGGTTCACCATGAGAACGAGAACCAGGAAGACACCCGCAAGGCCGAGTACGACGAGCGCCGGCCGCACGCGTGCGACCAGGTCCGGCTCCAGCCCGACCGGGTAGAGGCGCAGGCCGCGTCCCTCGAAGTCCCGCTCATCGACGAACTGCGCAACGGCAGTGACCGCCGATTCCACGTTCTCGAACGACGTGCCGGCGCGCACGCGCACGAGACCAGCGTACGAGCCGGCACCCGGATCCGTCGTGGCGAGATCGTAATCGACAGTGGTGTAGGCGTCCGCAGGCTCCGGCGGGCCCAGGCTCGAGTTGCGCACGAAGCTGAAGGCGCGCGGCATCACGCCAATAACTGTGTAAGGCTGACCGTTCAGCCGGACGTCCTGCCCTACGATGGAGGGCTCCTCCCCCAGCCGTACCCACAGCGCGTGCGTCAGCACGATCACCGGTGCACGCCCCTCGCCCCCGTCCTCGGGACGGAAACCGCGACCGAGCGCCGGGCGCACGCCCAGCAGCTCGAACAGGTTCGGCGTGGACACGATGATCGAGATCTCGCTCGGCTCCGCACCGGTCACACCACCAAGGGTCACGCGCTGCCGCAGCAGACCGGCCGCATCCTCGATGACACCGCCCGCCTCTCTCAGTGCGGCGACGTCCGTACCACCCAGCCAGCCGCGGTCCAGATCGAAGAACGCACGGTAATCCCGCCACACATAAAAGAGATCATCCGGACGCTCGTACGGCAGCGGCGCAATCAGCACCTTGTGCACGACCGCATACACGACCGCGAAAGCGCCCAGGCCCACGGTGAGTGTGCCGAGCATCGTGAGCACGAACACCGGTGCCCGCACCAGACGACGCACCGTCAGCTCCGTATCGCGACCCCAGTTGCCGCCGCGCCGCCAGCGCACGGCCGGATGGGCACGCTCGGCCGGACCGTTGCGCGCAGAATCGAAGAGGGCGCGCAACCACACGCCGACGAGCGCAAGCCGACCGCCGCGCGCCAGCGCCGCACGTGCATCGTCCGTATACGTCGTCACGAAGTCGGCCCCCATCTCCTCGCGAAAGTCCGGCGGATAGAGGCGGAGCAGTAGACGGAACCAGCGCCGCGACGCGCGCAGGGGCGGATCGCCGGCTGCGTCCTGCGCCGCGGTCGGCTGACCCTCGCGATCGTCCCTCATGTCGCCGGCTCCAGCAGCCCGCAGTTGCGCGCTTCCCGCGCCAGCGCAGCCACCCGCCGCGCTTCCGCACGGGCCGCCTTCAAACCGCGCGGCAGCACCCGATAGTAGTTCCGACGCCCGTCCTCCGACTCCGCGATCGGTCCTCGAACCGTCGCGATCAACCGTTGGTCCACCATCCGCGCCAGCGCCCGGTACAGCGTGCCCACGTCCAGCCGCTCGCCCCGCTCCGCCGCGTCCTGGATCATCCCGTAGCCGTGCCGCTCACCAGCCGCCAGGCTGAGCAGGACCTGGAACTCGACGGGGCGAAGCGGCGGGGGCGTGCGGTCGCGGTCCATGGAATGCCTCGTACGGGAATCGGGTATCGTGCGTGCGTGGCACATATATGCACCACGCATATATCCCGGTCAAGGAGGAAAAAGGCGCGCGGCCGGAGTGCACCAGACCGGCAGGGATCCGAACGCCAGGACGGCCGGCAGCCCAGAGATCTGTAGGTCCGCGGCGGCCCGCGCCGCATATTTCCTCGCAGCCCTGACGTCCCTCGCCCCCGGGCCTCCCGGAGCAACACGGCATGAGCGCCGCGCGCGTTCGGTTCCTCGTCACCATCGGATGTTTCCTGCTGTGCGTCGCGCCCGCGCATGTGCGTGCACAGGCCACCCCGTCGTCCGGTCTCCCGCAGGTCGTCGCAAACGACAATCGTGTCCCGGGCGGGCGCATGGAGGCCGGCGTCGTGGAGCTGGAGTTGGTCGCGCAGCTCGCCGGCTGGCTGCCGGACACGGACGTGGACAGCCTCGTCACGATCCAGGCGTTCGGCGAGGGGTCGGGCGCGCCGCGGATTCCCGGACCGCTGCTGCGTGTGATGGAAGGCGGCGACGTCCGTGTCGCGATCACGAACCGTGTACCGGACTCGACGCTGGTCGTGCACGGTCTGCGTGCGGGGGCGGTGGGCGTGGACACGATTCACGTGTTATCCGGCGGGCGGCGCGAAGTGCGCTTCCGCGCGGGCGCGCCAGGCACGTACCTGTACTGGGGCACGACGCGCGGTCATGCGACGCCCGGCGACCGGCTCACGCGCGACTCGCAGCTCACGGGTGCGATCGTGATCGATCCCGTCGGTGCGTCGCCGGATCCGGACGAGCGCATCTTCGTGATCACGGTCATCGACATCCTGCCTGACACGACGGCACGGCCGCCGCAGGTCGACGACATCTTCGAGCTCGCGATCAACGGCCGTTCGTGGCCGCACAGCGAGCGGCTCGAGTACGCGGTCGGGGACACGGTGCGCTGGCGCTGGCTGAACGGCAGCTACCTGCCGCATCCGTTGCACCTGCACGGGTTCCACTACCGCGTGCTGGCGACTGGACGCGGCAGCACACAGATCCGTCACGCGCCGAACGAGGTGCGTGATGTCGTCACGGAGTTCGTCATGCCCGGCGGCTCGTTCGTGATGGAGTGGACGCCGACGCGCGCCGGGAACTGGATCTTCCACTGTCACATGGCGCCGCACACGACGCCGTTCCCGCCGCGGCCGGACAGCGTCCAGATGCACGAGGTGCACGACGTCGCGCAACATGCGCTCGAGGCGATGGCCGGCCTCGTCCTCGGCATCCGCACGGTCGCGCCGCCGGGCAGCGTTGCGCCGCTACCGACGCCCTCGCAGCACCTGCGCCTGCTCCTGCAGCAGGCCGCGCCCGCGGAGCGGCTGCTGCGCACAACCGGCTACGTGCTACAGAACGGCGAAGCTCCGCGCGCGGACTCCGTGCGCGTGCCCGGCCCACCGCTCCTGCTCACGCGCGGCGAGACGACGGCGATCACGGTGATCAACCGAACGGACGAGCCGACGACCGTGCACTGGCACGGCATGGAGCTGGAGAGCGTGTACGACGGCGTGGCCGGCTGGAGCGGTGCGGATTCGAACCTCGCGCCGCTCATTGCGCCCGGGGACTCGTTCGCCGTGTCCTTCACGCCGCCGCGTGCAGGCACGTACATCTACCACACGCACATGGACGAGGGCCTGCAGCTCGCGACCGGCGCATACGGGCCGCTCCTCGTCCTCGAACCGGGACAGACCTACGACCCGACCACGGACCTGACACTCGTGATCGGGCGCGTCGTCGAGAACGGCGCGAATGTCCAGGCCATCAATGGCTCCGCCGAGCCGGCCCCGCTCCTGCTGGATGCCGGCACCACCTACCGCATCCGCCTCATCAACATCCTGCCCGCCTCGCCCGTCGAGCTGGACGTGCGCGCGGACTCCGCACTCCTCACCTGGACACCGATCTCCAAGGACGGCGCGGAGCTGCCGCGCGCGCTGCAGGTGGATATGCCGTCCGCACTGGCCGCGCTCGGTACCGGCGAGACGTACGACTTCCTGTGG
This sequence comes from uncultured Gemmatimonadaceae bacterium, assembly GCA_964430275.1. GTDB lineage: Bacteria > Gemmatimonadota > Gemmatimonadetes > Longimicrobiales > RSA9 > DASTYK01. The sequence continues at coordinate 533 of CAYSGF010000387.1, read as the reverse complement.
ACGCCGGACCGGCCGATGGAGGCAGTGCTCACGGCGTGGAACGAGGTCGACGAGTTCGTGCTGAGGCAGCGGATCCGGGTGCGGTAGCCAGGGCAGAGCTGCCTCGTTCTCACAGAGAACACGAAGATCGCAAAGACGCAGTGCTCCAGGTGCTTTGCCCGTTCGTCGGCGGTGCCCGGGTCATAGCGATATACGACCACCGTCGCGGCTTCGTGACCTTCGCGGCTCTGTGTGAACCGAAGCCGTCTGCCCACCCCCGTCGGCGGATCCGCCCCCGAATTCGGTCATCCACGTCAGCCCCTTGCCCCTGTCGGCTGGCCGGCTGCATCTTCCCCATTAGACTCTTAGTGGAGATGGCCATGAGGCCCCTCGAGCTTGTGAAGGGCACGTTGGACGTGCTCGTGCTGAAGACGCTGTCCTGGGAGCCGATGCACGGCTATGGCGTCGTGCACTGGATCCGGCAGCAGACGGGTGGGCGGCTGGAGGTGGAGGATGCGGCGCTGTACCAGTCGCTGCACCGCCTGGAGCGGCGC
>CAYSGF010000386.1:0-4178 GCA_964430275.1 uncultured Gemmatimonadaceae bacterium | reverse complement strand
AAAGATCAGCAACAGGAATGCCATGTCCGCCAGCGAGGACGACGGAATCTCGCTCGCCGCCTTCGACTTCCGCTTCAGACCACCGGTCATCATGGGCGGCTACTCCAGGATCTGCAGGGAGATGCGTTCGGCACCCGCACTCTGGAGCTGGTCCAGCACGGCTACCATGTTCCGGTACGCCGAATTCGGCGCAGTCTTGACGGCTGCAATCAGATTCGGGTTCTGCTGGAAGCCCAGCCGCCAGATGCCGGCGATGTCACGCGCCGATACGCGCTGCACCGTCGGGCTCTCGCCCCGCTTCACCTCCACGGTCCCGTCCTCCAGCACCGTCAGATGCAGCACGTTCTTCTGCGAGACCTCGAGCTCCTCGGCCTGCTCGGGCAACACGATCGGCAGGCCGCGCTCCTCGTCGAACACGGTCGTCACCAGGAAGAACACGAGCAGCAGGAATGCGATGTCCGCCATCGACGACGTCGGGATCTCACCCCCGGGCCGGTTCCTCTTGCGCATCATGGGCATGTCACGCCCCCTCGCTACGGAACGGGATAATCGTTATACGGTGGTTCATGGCAAATGATCCGCGTCGGGGGCCGCGCCGCGGTCCGGCGTCCCGCGTCCTTCCACGGAGTCCGCCGCCGGTCGGTGCCCCGGCCGCGCCGCCCCCTGCGCCACGGCCGGCCCGCCCGCGACCGCCAGCCGCATCGCCCACGCCGTGTTCAGCAGCGCAGCCGTGCCCGCCTCCATCTCCATGATCAGCTTGTCGATCCGCGTCACGAAGAAGTTGTAGGCGATGTTGACGGGAATTGCGATCGTCAGGCCCGCGGCGGTCGTGATCAGCGCGACCTTGATGCCGCCAGCAACCAGGCTCGCCTCTACCTGTCCCGCCGCCGCGATCGCGCCGAATGCCGAGATCATGCCGGCCACGGTGCCGAGGAAGCCGAGCAGCGGGGCAACGTTCGAGATCGTGGCGAGGATGACGAGACCGCGCTCGAGGAAGCCGAGCTCGATCACGCCGGTCGTCTTCACACCCTTCTCGATGTCGTCGCCGGACTGACGGTCACGGATGCGACGGAGGCCGGAATAGAGGATGGCGGCGACGGGACCTGGTGTTTCGGCAGTGAGTGCGACGGCCTGGTCGATCTTGCCGCTCTTCATCAGCGCCTCGGTCTCCTCGAGCACACCCCTGGAGCTCTTGCGCGCCGCCCACAGGGTGTAGCCCTTCGCGATGATGACGCCGAGGGCGAAGAGGGAGCACAGCACGAGCGGGTACATGAAGCCGCCGCCGTCATAGAAGATGTTCAGCAGCGAATACGTCGAACTCTGCGTCTCGTCCAAGGCGGTGCTCCGGGGAAGCAGTTGCGCCGGTCGTACTGGGTGTGGGAAGTCGAGCCAATGTATTTTGCGTCGGAAGACGTGTCAACGCCGCGTACGCCTGTCTATCCGGTCTCGACGACGCTGCCGCTGAGGGCGAGGCGGAGCTGCTCGGCGCCGACGTCGCGCTGCAGGACACCACGCTGTGCGATCGAGATCTGCGAGGTTTCCTCGCTGACGACGATCACGAGGGCATCGGTCTCCTCCGAGAGGCCGAGTGCGGCGCGGTGCCGGGTGCCGAGGGTCCGGTCGGAGACCGGGAACTGGGTGAGCGGCAGGATCACGCCGGCCGCGATGATCGTGTCGCCCTCGATGAGCACGGCGCCGTCATGGAGTGGCCCGTAGGGGGCGAAGAGGCTGACGAGCAGGTCGGCGCCGACGCGCGCCTGGATGCGCGTGCCCGTCTCCGCATACTCGTCCAGGCCGATGCTCCGCTCGACGGCGACGATCGCGCCGATCTTCGCGCGCGAGAGCCGGTCGATGGCCTCGATGAGCTCGTCGAACACGGCGCCCTCCTCGAGGCGGTTGAAGAAGGTGAGCATGCGGGTCTGCCCGAGGCGGGCGAGGCCGCTGCGCAGCTCGGGCTGAAAGACGATGAGGGCGGCAATCGCGCCGTAGTTGAAGAGCGTCTCCATCAGGTAGACGAGGAGCTGGAGCTCGAGCAGTCGGGCGACGAAGAAGGTGACGACGAGGATGAGGAAGCCGGCGAGCATCTGCATGCCGCGCGTCTGGGCGAGCATGCGGAGCACGTAGTAGAGCCCGCCCGCGACGAGCAGGATCTGCACGAGGTCCCGGAAGCCGGGCAGCAGGAAGCCGAAGCGGTCGAACAGTCCGGTCATTCGATTCCGGCGAGCGCGGCAGCGACGTCGAGTGCGAGGCGTACCGGCCGCACGTCATGCACGCGGAACAGGCGGGCGCCGCGGGCGAGCGCATGGACGCAGGCGGCGATCGTGCCGGGCAGCCGTTCCTCCGCGCCCAGGCCACCCGACAGCTCGCCGATGAAACGTTTGCGTGACGGGCCGACGAGCACGGGTGCACCGAGTGCGGCGATGCGCTCGAGCCCGCGCAGGAGTGCAGTGCTGTGCTCGGTCCGCTTGGCGAAGCCGAGCCCGGGATCGAGCACGATCGCCTCGTCGGCAATGCCTTCGGCACGCGCGGCCGCGCGTGCCGCGTCGAGCTCGGCGACGACCGCGTCGACGACGTCGCCGTCATAGTCGGCCTGGTCGTAGTCGGCGAGCTGGCCGGCAGCGCCGCGCGAGTGCATGAGGATCACGCCGGCACCGTGGTGGGCGATGACGGATGCGAGCCCCGGGTCGTGGCGCAGCGCCGTCACGTCATTGATGATGGCGACGCCGGCATCGAGCACGGCGTCCGCCACCTCCGCCTTCATCGTGTCGACGCTGAGCGGGATCTCCGGCCAGCGCCGGCCGAGTGCTTCGATGACCGGGAGAATGCGAGCGAGCTCGGCGTCCGCGTCGAGCGGTGCCGCGCCCGGTCGCGTCGATTCGCCACCTACGTCGAGGATCGCAGCGCCCTCGAGGATGAGCTGCTCCGCGCGGGCAACGGCATCGGCGGGCGTCGCATGACGCCCGCCGTCGAAGAACGAGTCGGGTGTGACGTTGAGGATGCCGATGACGAGCGGCCGCGCGACGGACAGACTGCCCCGGGCGGTGATCCAGTCGGACCGCACGGCGGGGCTCAGGATCATCCGTGCGCGGGACCGGGCTGCGGGTGCGGTCCGAGGAAGCCGCCGCTGGGCTGCGGCGCGCTCTCCTTGTCCTTGCGCAGCGTCTGCGCGAATGCACGTGCGTCGCGCACCACCTTTGCTTCGGGCAGCGGCTGGCCGGACGCGAGCAGATCGATTTCCTCGCGGTCGAGCGTCTCGCGCTCGAGCAGTGCCTCGGCGATCTGCTCGAGCAGCGTGCGGTTCGCGTCCAGCGCGCTCATTGCCGTACGGTACGCCTCGTCGAGCAGGCGCTTGACCTCGGCATCGACCTGCTGTGCGACATTCTCCGAGATTGCGCGCCGCTGACCGATCTCGCGGCCGAGGAACACCTCGTGCTCGCTGTCGCCGATCGCGATCGGGCCGATGTTCTCGCTCATGCCGAACTGCGTCACCATGCGTCGTGCCATCGCAGTCGCACGCTCGATGTCGTTGCCGGCGCCCGTCGTGATCTTCTCGGCGCCGAACACCATCTCCTCGGCTGCACGCCCGCCGTAGAGCATGGCGAGGCTCGCGATGAGGTAGTCGCGCGAGTAGCTGTGCCGATCCGCTTCCGGCAGCGACGCGGTCACACCGAGCGCGCGCCCGCGCGGCACGATCGTGATCTTGTGCACCGGATCCAGGCCCGGCGTGCGCAGGGCGACCACCGCATGTCCCGCTTCGTGGTACGCCGTCAGCTTCCGCTCGGCCTCCGACAGCACCATGCTGCGCCGTTCGGCGCCGAGCATGACCTTGTCCTTCGCGTCCTCGAGATCCGCCATGTGCACCTGGTCGCGGTCGCGGCGCGCGGAGAGCAGCGCGCCCTCGTTCACCAGGTTCTGCAGATCGGCGCCGCTCATGCCCGGCGTCGCCTTGGCAAGCGATGTCACCTCGACGTCATCGGCGAGAGGGACGCGGCGCAGGTGCACGCGCAGGATGCCCTCGCGGCCCTTCACATCGGGGCGCGGGACCACCACGCGGCGGTCGAAACGTCCGGGACGGAGGAGCGCCGGGTCGAGCACGTCGGGCCGGTTGGTGGCGGCGACGATGATCACCGATTCGTTGGCGTCGAAGCCGTCCATCTCGACCAGCAATTGGTTCAGCG
>CAYSGF010000385.1:0-6808 GCA_964430275.1 uncultured Gemmatimonadaceae bacterium | reverse complement strand
CTGAAGCGGAAGTCGAAGGCGGCGAGCGAGATTCCGTCGTCCTCGCTGGCGGACATGGCATTCCTGTTGCTGATCTTTTTCATGGTCAGCACCACGTTCCGGCGCGAGCAGGAGCGGGATGTGACGTTTCCGGAGGCGGAGGCGACGCAGCGGCTGGATGAGCCGCGCAAGAACATCCTGCACCTCTTCGTGGAGGCGGACGGCGCGATCTTCATCAATGATGCGCGGGTACCGCCGGAGAACGTGTCGAACGTCGTTGGACCGCTCTATGCAGACTCGGACCGGCGTCTGGTCGTCGTCCTGCGAGGCGACCGTGACGTGCCGTACCGGTTCATCGATGCGATCCAGAAGGAGCTGCAGGAGGCGGGCGCGTACCGCGTGACGTTCTATACGGATCTGGCGCAGCGAATTACTCGCGAGCGGAGGTAACCATGGAGAACACACCCACCACCGTGGTAACGGCGAACGACCGGTTCAAGCAGGGCTTCGGCAGCTGGTTCTGGGGCTCGCTGTTCGCCGCAGCGCTCGTGCATTTCGTGCTGTTCGCGTTCTGGCCGGATATCTCTACGGCGGACGTATCGTTCACGACGGACGAGCTCGAGGCGATCGAGCTGCCGCCGGAGGTGGAGATCCCGCCGCCGCCGGAGCAGATCGCGCGACCGGCCACGCCGGTCGTCGGCGATGCGACGATCGACGAGGACATCACGATTGCCGAGACGACGTTCGAGGACAATCCGATCGAGAACCTGCCGCCGCCGCCCACGTCGACGGGCAACGAGGACATCTCCGCGGCGCCGCGGTTCACGCCGTTCACCGTGCGGCCGGAGCTGAAGAACCGCACCGAGATCGCGCGGGCACTCGAGCGGAACTACCCCCCGCTGCTGCGTGACTCCGGCATCGGCGGCGAGACGCTCGTCTGGTTCTTCATCGACGAGAACGGTCGTGTGCAGAAGACCCAGATCAACAAGTCGAGCGGCTACGACGCGCTCGACCAGGCGGCGCTCACGGTCGCCGAGCAGATGCAGTTCTCGCCCGCGCTGAACCGCGACAAGAAGGTGCCGGTGTGGGTCGCGATCCCGATCGTGTTCAGCTCGCGATAAAGAGGATCCGCTGCAGATGACTCGAACGGGCCGGCGCCGAGCGCCGGCCCGTTTCTCATTGTCCGGCGTTGCCGATTGCAGTACGCCCGCCTAGAATTGGCAAGTCTATGTATGAAGCGCGGCTGCGGTCGAATCTGCCGGAGGTGCAGGCCCGCATCGAGCGCGCGCGCAGCCGCGCGGGCGGCGGGCCGGTGACCATCGTGGCAGTGACGAAGGGACACCCCGCCGCTGCCGTTTCCGCTGCAGCGGCAGCGGGTCTGGCCGCGTGCGGCGAGAACCGCGTGCAGGAGCTCGAGGCGAAGCGTGCCGAGGTCGGCGACGGCGGCATCAAATGGCACCTGATCGGCCACCTCCAGCGCAACAAGGTGCGCCGCGCGTTGCCGCTCTTCGAGCTGATCCATTCGGTCGATTCCCTGCGGCTGGCGCGAGAGCTGTCGGCCGAGGCCGTGCGCAGCGAGCGCGTCGTCGATGCGCTCGTGCAGGTGAATGCCTCGGGCGAGGCGACGAAGGGCGGGTTTGACACGGCTTCGGGGACGGGTCCTGTCGGCGAGGTCTGTGCGCTGCCGAACCTGCGCGTGCTCGGCCTCATGACGATGGCACCGTTCACGGCTGAAGAGAGCGTGGTCCGCGCGACGTTCGCACGGACCCGCGAGCTGTTCCAGGCCTGCGCGCGCGACGTGGCGGACTTCCACGCGCAGCACGTGTCGATGGGCATGTCGAACGATTTCGAAATGGCGGTCGAGGAAGGCGCCACGATGGTGCGCCTCGGTACGATCCTCTTCGGTGAGCGCGAGCGATGATCGATCTGACGCCTCTCGAGGTTCGCAAGAAGAAGGGCGATTTCAGGCGCACGATGCGCGGCTACGAGCCGGGCTCGGTCGACGACTTTCTCGAGCTCGTCGCCGATCGGCTGGATGAGCTCGTGCGCGAGAACCTGGCGCACACCGAGCGCACGCGTCAGCTCGAGCAGCAGCTGCGCGATTACAAGGAGCGGGAGAGCGCACTGACGGACGCGCTGGTGAGCGCACAGGAGCTGCGCGAGGAGATGCGCGAGCAGGCGGTGCGTGAAGCCGAGCTCGCGCGCCGCAACGCGGAGCAGGACGCCGAGCGGATCCGTGCGGACGTCGCCCGGGAGATCGAGCTCGAGGAGCAGAAGCTGCGGCGCCTGCGCGCCAGGCAGGCCCAGCTCGTCAAGACGTATCGCAAGCTGCTCGAGCGTGAGCTCGAGGAGATCGCGGCCGCATCGGAGGCGCTGTCCTACCGACATGCGGACATCGGTGCGGAGATGGAGCCGGAGCAGTCCGACGACATGCAGGAGATGGAAGAGGAGCCGGAGCCCGCACCGGCGCCGAGGACGAGCCGCACGAAGCCGGCGGTGCCGCCGCCCGCGCCCGAAGCGATGGCGGCAGCGTCCAATGCCAGCGTCGCGTCCGACGAGCAGGTCGCCGATGAGGAGCTGGAGCGCTCCCTCGAGGCGCTGCAAGTGGTATTCGCGCGGGATCAGCAGACGGCGGAGCCGGCGGACGAGGCGGGAGCAGGCCGGGCCGAGCCACCCCCGGATCCGACTGCGTTTCGCGAGCCGCCCGCATTGCGTCGGCCGTACGAGACGGAGCGGGGCAGGGATGACGTGCCGCTCGCGGTCCAGGAGGATTCCGAGTACGAGCTGCTGCTCGAGGACGCCATCGAGGAAGGCGACGGAGCGCGGCGCGCGCAGTCGTCCGCGCCGGCGCGTGAGACCACCTGGCTGCCGAAGCTGATCGAGGACGAGCCGTGAGCGAAGCGGCCGTGCACGCGCGGCGTACGGCGATCGAGGAGGCCGTCGCCGCGGTGCGCGGGCGGAGCGATCTGGTGCCCGACGTCGCCATCATCCTCGGTACCGGTCTGGGTGCGCTGGCGGATGCGATTGTGCTGGACGCCGAGCTGCCGTACGAGGAGCTGCCGCACTTCCCGGTCTCCACGGTGGAGAGCCATCGCGGCCGCCTGCTGCTCGGTACGCTCGAGAACCGGCCGGTCGCGGTGCTGCAGGGCCGCTTTCATCGCTACGAAGGTTACACGCTCCAGCAGGTCGCCTTTCCGGTGCGTGTGCTGCATGCGCTGGGCGCGCGCGTGCTGATCGTCTCGAATGCGTGCGGCACCGTAAACCCGCTGTGGTCGCCCGGTGAGCTGATGCTGATCGACGATCACATCAACCTGCTCGGTGACAATCCGCTGGTCGGCCCGAACCTGGACGATCTCGGCCCGCGCTTTCCCGACATGTCCGTGGCATACGATCCGCAGCTCGCGGCCCTTGCCGAGCGTGTCGCCCTGGAGCAGCGCACGGTGCTGCGGCGCGGCGTCTATGCCGCAGTCACGGGTCCGAATCTGGAGACGCGCGCCGAGTACCGGATGCTGCGCACAGTGGGTGCGGACGCGGTCGGGATGAGCACCGTGCCGGAGGTGATCGTGGCGCGTCACATGGCGATGCGCGTGCTCGGCCTCGGCATCATCACGGACCTGTGCCTGCCGGACGCACTGCAGCCGACCAGCCTCGAGGAGATCGTCCGCATTGCCGGCATCGCCGAGCCGAAGCTGACGCAGCTCGTGCGCGCGGTCGTCGCTGCGCCGGACGTCGTGTCGTAAATCACACGGAGAAGAGCGGCTTCGCGCCGATTCGAGATATGCGATACCCCGAGTACCCCACCTCCCCGACTGCCCTCGAGGACGCCATGCTCGCGCGCTGGCGCGAGGAGCGTCTCTTCGAGCAGACCCTGGAGCGTACCGCTGGTGCGGACGAGTTCGTGTTCTTCGAGGGGCCGCCCACGGCGAACGGCCGGCCCGGCATCCACCATGTGATCAGCAGGACCATCAAGGACCTGGTGTGCCGCTATCACGCGCTGCAGGGCAGGCATGTCACGCGCATCGCCGGCTGGGACACGCACGGCCTGCCCGTCGAGATCGAGGCCGAGAAGAAGCTCGGCATCAGCGGCAAGAACCAGATCGAGGAGTACGGCGTCGCACGCTTCAACCAGGTGTGTCGCGAGAGTGTCTTCACGTACAAAGAGGAGTGGGAGCGGCTCTCGGAACGGATCGGCTACTGGCTCGACTACAGCAAGCCGTACGTCACGTTCTCGCCCGACTACATCGAATCCGTCTGGTGGATCTTCTCCCGGCTGCACGAGCAGGGACTGATCTATCGCGGCTACCGGAGCGTTCCGTACTGCCCCCGCTGCGGCACGGCGCTCAGCTCGCACGAGGTGGCACAGGGCTACCTCGACGTCGCCGATCCATCGCTCTACTTCCTGGCACCGCTGCTGGAGGAGGACGGCAGGGTGGATCCGGAGGGTCGCGCGTTCGTCGTATGGACGACGACGCCCTGGACGGTCCCCGCCAACACGGCGCTCGCGCTGCATCCCGACATCGAGTACGTCGAAGTCGAGCACGACGGCAACCGCCTGATCCTCGCGGAAGCCCGCCGGGAGGCGGTGGTCGGCGCGGATGCTGCCGTGATCCGGCGGTGGAGTGCGCGCGAGCTGCAGGGGCGTCGCTACGCGCGGCCCTTCAAGATCGTGCGTGCGGAAGCGACCGGCCAGGCGTGGCGTGTGGTGCTGGAGGACTTCGTCACCGCCGAAGACGGTACGGGGATCGTGCACATGGCACCCGCATTCGGCGCCGACGACTATGCAGCCGGACAGCGTCACGACCTGCCGATGCTGCGTCCCATCGATGACGCGGGACGCTTTCACGAGGACATCCCGATCGTCGGCGGCATCTTCGTCAAGGACGCGGATCCGCTGCTCGTCGAGGAGCTGCGCAAGCAGCACCTGCTGTTCCGTCACTCGCTCGAGACGCACAGCTACCCGCACTGCTGGCGCTGCCGCAGCCCGCTCATCTACATGGCGCGCGACTCGTGGTACATCCGCACGACGGCCGTGCGAGACACGATGATCGCGAACAACCGTGAAGTGGAGTGGCACCCGTCGGAGGTGGGCACGGGCCGGTTCGGCGAATGGCTCGCCGGCAACGTGGACTGGGCGATCTCGCGCGAGCGCTACTGGGGCACGCCCCTGCCCATCTGGGTGTGCGACGCGAACGCCGAGCATGTCGAGGTGATCGGCAGCTACGCAGCGCTCGCCGAGCGTACGGGTCCACTGCCGGAGCCGTTCGATCCGCACAAGCCGCACATCGACGCGCTGACCTTCGCCTGCCCGCAGTGCAGCGGCACGATGAAGCGCACGCCGGAAGTCGCCGATGTCTGGTTCGACTCCGGGTCCATGCCGTACGCGCAGTGGCATTATCCGTTCGAGAACGAGGAGCAGTGGCGCCGTCACTTCCCGGCGGACTTCATCTGTGAGGGCGTCGATCAGACGCGCGGCTGGTTCTATTCGCTGATGGCGATCTCGAGCATGCTCGGCGACGGGCCCGCATACCGGCACGTGGTCGTGAACGACCTGGTCCTCGACGCCGAAGGCCAGAAGATGTCGAAGTCCCGCGGCAATGTCGTGAATCCGTGGGAGGCGATCGAGACGTTCGGCGCCGATGCGATCCGCTGGTACTTCGTGACCGTGAGCCAGCCGTGGGTGGCGAAGCGGTTCGACCCGGAGGCGCTCGGGGACACGGCCCGCCGGATGTTCGACACGATCGCCAACACGTACCGGTTCTTTTCACTGTACGCGAACCTCGAGGACTGGACGCCCGAGAACAGTGCGCCGGCCGAGGACGTGCTCGATCGCTGGCTGCGCTCGCGCGTGGCAACGCTCGTGCATCAGGTGCGCGCCGACCTCGATGCCTACGAGCTGACGCACGCCGGCCGCACGATCGCCGAGTTCGTCATCGACGACCTCTCGAACTGGTACGTCCGCCGCAGCCGCGACCGCTTCTGGGGCAGCGGCGACGCCACCGACACGAATGCCGCCTTCACTGCGCTCCACCAGGCGCTGGTCACGGTCGCGCGCCTGCTCGCACCGTTCACGCCGTTCCACGCGGACTGGTTGCACCGTGCGCTGACACAGCAGAGCGTGCACCTCGCCGCCTTTCCGGAGGCGGACGAGGCCCTTCGCGAGCCGGCGCTGGAGCAGGGGATGAGCGCAGTCCGGGAGCTGGCGCGACTCGGCCGCGCGGCGCGCGAGAAGGTGCGGATCCGCGTGCGTCAGCCGCTCCGTACGCTGCACGCCGTCGTGCCGAATGGTGCGCGCGTCGATGATGCGCTCCTCGCCGTCGTCAAGGACGAGCTCAATGTGAAGGAGGTTCGGTTCCTGCAGGGTGCCGAGGAGCTGGTGACGTTCCGCGCGCAGCCGAACTTCCGCGTGCTCGGCAAGCGGTTCGGTCCGCGCACGCAGGCGGCAGCGCAGGCCGTGCGCGCGCTCGGCCCCGATGCACTACATGCGTTCCGCGCGGGGGACGCGCTGGCCATCACGGTGGACGGTGAGGAGCACGTGCTGACGGCAGAGGAGGTCGAGCTGGTGGAGGAGGCACGGGGCGATCTCGTGGTCGAGGCGGACGGCGGCTACACCGTCGCGCTCGATCCGGAGATCGATGACGCGCTGCGCGAGGAGGGGCTCGCTCGGGAGCTCGTCAACCGCATCCAGCGCCTGCGCAAGGAGAGCGGCCTGGCCGTGAGCGACCGGATCCGCCTGTGGATCGACGGTGCGGACGAGGTGCGCGCCGCCGCGGAGCACTACGCCGACTACATCCGCGGCGAGACGCTTGCCGTCGAGCTCACGATCGGTGCT
>CAYSGF010000384.1:0-11847 GCA_964430275.1 uncultured Gemmatimonadaceae bacterium | reverse complement strand
CGCGAGCTTCTTCAGCACACGTTCGCGCTGCTCGTCGTCGAGCGCACTCGTGGCGGCGACATCCCAGGTGAGCTCGACGCGTGTGGAGGACGTGTTCACGTGCTGACCGCCAGGTCCACCACCGCGCGTGGCGCGGAAGGTGAGCTCCCGGCGCGGCACGGAGACGCCGCCGGGGATGGGGAGTACGTCGTCGCTCACGGGGTCGAGTCTGGGTGGTCGCCTGCGCCCGTGACCTTCTTCCACGCCCACACGACGAAGAGAACGGCGCCGATGAGGAGCAGCAGGTGGACGAGGAGACCGACGACCTCGAACACGAGTGTGATCACGACCCATGCGCCGACGAGCAGCAGGCCCAGCATCAGGAGTGTACTCACGACATCCTCCGTCTGAGAGAACGAGCAGGAACGTCCAGCGGCTCTGAACGGTCAAGAAGCATACCGGCGACACCGCCCGCATCCCGCAGCGTGCGTGCGACGGCGTAATGCGCCGTTCCCGGAGCAGCGCTCACGCGGCAGGGCGGCGCATCGCTCACTCCGGCCAGCTTGCGACCACCGCACCGTCGGCATCGAGGAACTCGAGGCGGGCGACGTCGGCGGAATCGACATACATGTGAATGCGCGGCCGGCTCTGCACATCGCGCATGACGAGTGACGCGGTACGGTTTGCACTGCCGAGGAAGATGCGGCTGGCGGCGAGGCCCTGGCCGGCGAGCCCCTGGATGATCGCTTCGATGGAATCACGCGCGGCGCCAGTCGCGCGCGAGCGCGCATCCACCAGCTCGAGGATGCGACCGAGCCCGATCTCGGTCGAGCGGTCCCAGACGCGCACGCCGGCACTGCGGTTCGTGCCGTCGTCCTGATACTGGATCGAGACGACCTGGTCCTGACGGAACTGGTCGAATGTCAGGCCACCGCCAGCGCGGTAGCCCTCGCCCTGCAGCTGTCCGTTGTAGGTCAGCCCGCCGACCTCGTCGCCGCGCTCGTTGAAGAAGATCATGCCGGATGCCGTGACCCGGCCGCCGGACAGTTCCTGCGGATACTCGCGGCCCTCGAAGGTCGGGCCGGGCAGCCCACCCTTGCCCGCAATCACGAGCGCGTGGCCGCCATCATCGTTGAGGATGCGCAGGCGCTCCGTGCTGATCTCCTCGAAGCGAGTCGGCGGCGCGGCGAAGGCGCCGATCACGAGCACGGCGATCGCGAGCATGGAGACGACTGCGTAGAGCTTCAGGATGCGGACCTCGCGCATGAGACGGGCGGTCGGATCGGAGGGGGTCATCGTCGTCGCTCCCGGAGCCGGAGTATAGGAGTGTGGCGCGTGCCTGCCGCGGAGCCCAAGTTCTGTCGAACCGTCATTCGCCACAAGAGAGAGCCAAGATGAAGGGCTGCTTCCGAATCATGTCATCTGCCCACGTGCTGCGGTCGGCCGTATTGCTGCTGGCTGCGTCCGCAGCATCCGCGCTCGCGCCGCTGCCGATCGCCGCACAGGCGCCCGTGTTCGAGGTGACGCTCGCGCCGAATGTCCACGACGGTCCGCTCACCGGCCGGCTCGTGCTCGTGATCTCACAGAGCGGCGACCGCGAGCCGCGACTGACGATCGCGCCGCAGGGCCCCGCGATCTACGGTGTTGACCTGGATCAGGTCGGCCCGGACGACGTGGTGCGCGTTGACGGCGCCGCGCTCGCCTACCCGATGCCGCTGCCGGAGCTGCCCGCCGGCGACTACTTCGCGCAGGCAGTGATCAACGTGTACGAGCAGGTGAGCCGCGCCGACGGCCACACGATCTGGGTGCCGTTCAACGACGGGACGCAGGAGACGTTCAGCATCTCCGAGGGCAACCTGTACAGCGACGTGCAGCCGGTGCGGATCGGTGACGGCGGCACGGTCCGCCTGCGCATCGACAACGTGATTCCTGCGCGCGAGCCGCCCGCGGACACGGAGTGGCTGAAGCACGTCACGGTCCGCAGCGACATGTTGAGCGAGTTCTGGGGGCGTCCCGTCTTCGTGCACGCGAGAGTGCTGCTGCCGAAGGGGTACGACGCGGACGGGGGCGAGCGCTATCCGGTCGTCTACACGTTCGGGCACAGCGTGCCGTTCGGCTTCACGACGGACTCGACGCGCGTGCGCAACCCGGGCGAGATCAATCCGGTCACGGGGCTGGAGACCGGCTACGACTTCTACCGGGCGTGGAATGCCGACGACTTTCCGCGCATGATTGCAATCAGCTTCCAGCAGCAGACGCCGTACTTCCCCGACTCGTACTCCGTGAACTCGGCGAACAACGGCCCGTACGGGGACGCGCTGCTGCAGGAGGTCATCCCCGCACTGGAATCTCGGTTCCGGATCCTGTCCGCACCGCATGCGCGCCTGGTCGAGGGCGCATCCACGGGCGGCTGGCAGGCGCTGGCACTGCAGCTCAAGCATCCCGACCACTTCGGTGGTGCCTGGATCTTCCAGCCGGATCCAATCGATTTCCGCAGCTATCAACTGATCGACATCTACGAGGACGAGAACGCGTTCGAGATCGCGAACAGCCAGTTCACGACCATCGATCGCCCGTTCCGTCGGACCGTGCGGGGTCAGCCGGCGTGGACGGTGCGCCAGCTCAGCCTGTTCGAGGCCGTACTCGGCAGCCGTGGTCGCTCAGGCTACCAGCTCGAGGGCTGGGAATCCGTGTACGGACCCGTTGGTGACGACGGCTATCCGGTACCACTCTGGGACAAGCTCACGGGCGACATCAACCGCGACGTCGCCGAGCACATGCGGGCGAATGGCTACGACCTGCGCGAGTACGCGGAGCGCAACTGGGCGACGATCGGGCCGAAGCTCGTCGGCAAGCTGCACTTCTTCCTGCCCGACATGGACGACTTCTACCTGAACCTCGCGATGTACCGCTTCGAGGAGTTCCTGCAGGGCACGACGGACCCGCATTACACTGGCGAGTGGGCGTATGGCCGTCCGATGAAGGGTCACTCGTGGCACGCCTACCCGTGGGCCGAGCTGGTCCGGCGAATGGCGGCGCACGTCGAGGCGAACGCGCCTGAGTAGTCCTCGTGCGTGCGCGACGCCTCACTGCGTCGACTCGCCGGCCCCCAGCGTGTAACGGCTGATCCAGTCGTACTCGCGCTGGATCCTGTCGATCTGGTGGTAGTACTCGCTGATGCCATGGCCGGCCCGCGGGTAGAGCACCAGCTCGACGGTCTTGCCGGCATCGCGCAGGGCACGGTAGAACGCGAGCGCCTGCCCCTTCGGCACGCGGTCGTCGCCGTCGCCGTGCATGATCAGCAGCGGGGTGGTGACGTCCTGCGCGAACGTCACGGGTGAGCGGGCGCGGTAGCGCTCCAGCGTCGCCGGCGTCGGCGGGCCGCCGAAGAACGTGCCGATGTAACCCGGGATGTCGCTGGTCAGGTACATGCTCTCGACTGCCGACATCCCCGCCCCCATGCGCGCGGCCTTGAAGCGCGAGGTCTGCGTGACGGCCCATGCAGTGAGATAGCCGCCGTAACTCCAGCCGAGGATCGCCATGCGCGTGGAATCGGCGATACCGCGGCGGATCAGCTCGTCGACGCCGCTCATGACGTCCTCGTAGTCGCCGCCGCCCCAGTCCAGCAGGTTCCCCTGCATGAACTCCTCGCCGTAGTTCGTCGAACCGCGAGGATTCGGATAGAGCACTGCCCAACCACGGCCGGCCCAGAACTGGCCAGGCGCCGACGACGACGCCTTGAAGCCGGCGCTCGTCGCGGCAGTCGGACCGCCATGCACATCGACGAGCAGCGGATAGCGCTCACCGTCGCGGAAACCGACCGGCCTGACCAGCACACCCTCGACCTGTGTGCCGTCCGGGCTGCGCCAGGTCACGATCTCGGTCTCGCCAAGCGCCAGGGCGCGCACCTGCGGATTCACGTCCGTCACCCTGCGCGGCGCCCCGAAGCGCGCGTCACTCACGTACACATCGGCGGGTGCATCGGAGGTCTCGAGCGCGAACGCGACCGTCTCACCGTCACTGCTGAAGGACAGCTCGCCAAGGAGCATCTCACGCGCGACGCGCGTGAACCGGTCGGCCGCGACGTCGTACTCGAAGACGGAGCGGTACGCGCGATCACCCGTCACGAAGATCAGGCGCCGGCCGTCGGCGGACCACTGCACGCCACCGATGTCGTAGTCGAATGCAGGATCCGACACGGGGCGGCTCTCGCCGGACGCAACGTCGTACAGCACGAGCTCGCGATGCTCCAGCTCGACCTCGATGAACTCGTCCGCGCCGATGCGCACCGGCTCGTCCATGGTGCTGAAGGCGAGCGTGCGTCCGTCAGGCGACCAGGCAGGCGAGTCGAGCAGATCCGGATACGGACGGTAACCCGGCGCGATCTGCTCGAACCCCGTGCCGTCGGCCTGCGCAATGTAGAAACCGCCGCGCAGGTCGCGGATCAGCGGTGTGGGGCTCGCCGAGAAGGCGACGCGGGTGCCGTCCGGCGACCAGCTCGGTGCCGCGCGGACCGTGAAATCGCCATGCGCAATCTCGACGGCCTCCTGCGTCTCGACGTCGATCACCCACACGTGCGACACAGGGTAGTCCTCCTCGTAGACGATGGCATCATCTCGCCGGCGCGCACGCGCCGCCTCCTCCGTACTCGCCGAATCCCGTGTGACGTAGGCGATCCGACTTCCGTCCGGCGACCACGTGAACACCGCGACCCCGTGCTTCGCACTCGTCAGTGACGACGCCTCGCCGCCGACCATCGGCAGCAGCCAGATCTGCGGCGACACGCCGCCCCCCGAGCCGCGTGCAGCACGAAACGCGACGTGCCTGCCATCCGGCGACCACGCGGGCGCGCTCTCGCCGCGCTCGCCGAAGGTCAGCTGTCGCGGCTCGCCGCCGGCCGCGGACACGAGCCAGAGATGCGAGCGCGCCTCGTGGCGCGTGCCGAGATCCTGACCGCGCGCTTCCGGGTGCTCCCACTGCGAAAGCGTGTAGACGATGGTCCGGCCGTCCGGCGAGAGGACCGGGGAGCCGACACGCTTCAGGCCCATGATGTCGGCGATCGACAGCGGCCGCGGGTCGACGTCCTGCGCACCGCCCGTGGCCGGAAGCAGTGCGAATGCCAGAGTCAGCGCAGCAGCGCGAATCGCATGAGTCATCATCGTCCTCGGCGGGATACAGGGAATGCCAGTGATCGTACATGCGTGAGGAGTGGGCGCAAGATCAACGGCCGGCCGCGGGCCGGTGCACAGTCCACGCTCACCATGCTCACTGCAGGTATCGTCCGAACCGCCGCACGGCCAGCACCATGATCGTCGCCGCCATGGCCGTGAGCGCCCCGAGCTGGGGCAGGATGTCGAGCAGGCCGTAGCCTTTCAGGAAGATGCCGCGGACGATCTCCAGGAAGTGGCGCAGCGGGTTCACCAGGGTAAGCGCCTGGAAGAACTCCGGCATCGTGTGGACCGGGTACATGAAGCCGGACAGGATCACGGTCGGCAGGAAGAAGAGGAACATCCCCATGAACGCTTCCTGCTGCGTACTCGCGGTGGTCGAGATGAAGAGGCCGATGCCGAGCGCAGCGACGATGTAGATACTGGACGCGACGAGGAGTGCGAGCGCGGATCCGCGGAACGGCACATCGAACCAGAGCAGCGATACTGCCATGACGAGCGCCAGGTCGATGAGCGCGATCAGCACGACGGGCAGCGTCTTGCCCAGAATCAGCTCGGTGGGCGTCAATGGACTGACGAGCAGTTGCTCGAGGGTCCCGAGCTCGCGCTCCCGGACGACGGCCAGGGCAGTGAGCAGCAGGGCCATGAGCATGAGGATCGTGCCGACGACGGCCGGGATGTTGTACACGCGGCTGCGCAGATCCGGGTTGTACCAGGCGCGTGTGCGCAGGTCGATGGCGGAAGGCACTCCCGTGGTCCCAGCGAACGACGACGCAGCGCCCGTCGGCTGGACGGCGGCGCTCAGCCCGGTCCGGTCCGCCGCGAACTCCTGGAGGATGCGCGCGGCGTACCCCTGCGCAACAGTCGCGGTGTTCGAGTTCGTGCCGTCCAGCAGCAGCTGTACGCGGGCGTCGCCGCGCCGTAGCGCCGCACTGAAGCCGGGCGGGATCTCCAGGCCGAGACGTGCGTCGCCGCGATCGAGCGCAGCAGCCAGATCGCCGGGACGGTCGGAGCGACCGGCGATACGGAACCAGCCGCCGGCCGTGAACGCATCCACGAGTGCGCGGCTGTCCGCGCTCACGTCGTGATCCACGACGAACAGGGCCGTGCGGTTCACGTCCGTGTTCACTGCGTACCCAAAGAGCACGAGCTGCAGGATCGGCGAGGCAAAGATGATCCGCTTCGACTTGGGATCGCGAAAGATCTGCCGCCATTCCTTGCGCAGCATCTCGCGTACGCGCGGCCAGCCGATGCTCATCGCGCGATCTGCTTGCGGAAGGTCAGCACGGCGAGGCCGAGGCCGACGGTTGCGAATGCGATCATCGCGAGCGCCTGCGGCCACAGGGCTTCCAGGCCGACGCCCTTCAGGAACACACCGCGCGTGACAGTGACGTAGTACCGGGCGGGTACGATCGTCGTGACGGCACGCAGTGCGACAGGCATGCTTGCGATGTCGAAGAGGAAGCCGGAAAGCAGCAGTGCAGGCAGGTACGTCGCGACCATGGCTACCTGCATCGCCAGAACCTGTGAACGAAGCGCTGCGGAGATGAAGATGCCGAGACCGAGTGCACCGATGAGGAAGAGCAGCGTCAGGACACCGAGAAGAACCACGTTGCCACGGAAGGGCACGCCGAACACGAGGATCCCTGCCAGACCGGCGAACGTCACGTCGACAATGCCGATCACGACATAGGGCACCAGCTTGCCGAGCACGACCTCGACGCGGTGCACCGGCGTGGCTGCGAGCTGCTCCATCGTGCCGCGCTCCCACTCACGCGCGATCGTGAGGGCCGTCAGCATGGCCGCGATGATCGACATGATCACGGCAATCAGGGACGGCACGATCATGTTGCGGCTCTCGAGCGTCGGGTTGTACCAGACGCGGGTGTCCGCGCGCACCCGCGGCGCGACCGTGCGACCCTGCAGCGTCACATTCTGCGCATGCCTGGCGACGATCGCATCTGCGTAGTTCATGGCGATCGTCGCGGTGTTGGCATCCGCACCGTCCAGCAGCAGCTGAAGGGGCGCACCGCGCCCCGCTTTCAGGTCGCGCTGAAAGTTAGGCGGCAGAACGAGGACGCCGAGCACGCTGCCCTCCTGCAGCCGCTCGTCGATCTGGGCGCGGGATGACAGATGCTCCGCCACCCTGAAGTAGCCCCCCGCCGTGAGCGCATCGATGACCTCGCGGCTCGCTGCACTCCCGTCCTGGTCCAGTACGGCGAGCGGAATGTCCTCGATGTCCCAGGAGATCGCGTGCCCGAAGAAGAGCAGCAGGAAGATCGGCAGCACGAACGCGAGGACCATGCTGCGCCGGTCACGACGGAGCTGGATCCACTCCTTGCGGGCAACGGCCAGCAGCCGGATCAGATCCATAATGCGCTCATCCCTCGAGTGCGCCGCCTTCGCGACGGACGAGGCCGACGAACACGTCCTCGAGCGACGGCGGCACTGGCTCCATGCCCGTGAACGCGTCACCGTATGACGCCAGTGCCGAGCGCACGCTCGCTTCAGCGGCCGCAACGTCGTCGGCGACCACGTGGACCGCGCGACCGAACATCGCTGCGTCCTCGATACCTGGTCTGCCCCTGAGTGCCTCGACGGCGCGCGGCGCATTACTGCTGGTCAGCGTGAAGATCGGGCGGTCATAGGCGGCCCGCAGGCGAGCGGGCGAGTCGAGCGCGATCAGGCGCCCGCGGTTCATGAGCGCGAGCCGGTTGCAGTACTCGGCTTCCTCCATGTAATGCGTGCTGACGAGCACGGTCGTACCCGCGCGCGCGAGTGCATCGATCACATCCCAGAAGGAACGGCGCGCGAGCGGGTCGACGCCCGACGTCGGCTCGTCGAGAAAGAGGATGGGCGGCTCGTGAACGACCGCACAGCCGAGCGCGAGGCGCTGCTTGAAGCCGAGTGGCAGGTCCGCTGTGATGCGCCGCTCGTCACCGGCCAGGCCGGCGAGATCGAGCACCCAGGCGCGCCGGCGGGCGAGGCGCTCCCCACGAACGCCGTACAGCCCTGCGAACAGGTCGATGTTCTCGACCACCGTGAGATCGCCGTAGAGCGAAAACTTCTGCGACATGTAGCCGATCCGCGAGCGCAGCGCCTCCTGCTCGCGCGGCAGCTCCAGCCCTGCGACACGCACGCGGCCGGCACTCGGCGCCAGCAGCCCTGTCAGCATTCGGATCGTCGTGGTCTTGCCCGCGCCATTCGGACCGAGGAACCCGAACACCTCACTGGTTGCGACGTCGAAGGAAACACTGTCGACCGCGGTGAAGTCGCCGAATCGGCGGGTCAGCCCGTGGGCGGCGATGGCAAAGGCGGGCCCGGAGCCGGGGCCCGCGCCGGGGCCCGGAAGTCCGGGGAGATGCGCGGGTGGTGTGCTCATGCTGCGGCTCCGCCGACGCGATCGATGAAGACGTCCTCGAGCGTCGGTGCGGTCGGGGCCGCGTCGTGCAGGTGGATGCCCGCGTCCGTGAGCGCGCGGGCGATGTCGTCCCAGTGCGCGTCGTCCGACAGCGTCGCGTGCACGGCGTCGCCGAAGAGCACAGCAGTCCGCACGTCACTGCGCTGTCGCAGGAAATCGCGCGCGGCACGCGGAGCGTCGGCGCGCAGGGCAATGAGCGTGCTGGTGAATGCTCGCTGGAGTGCTGCCGGTGTGTCGAGCGCGAGCACGCGTCCGTTGTCGAGCATGGCGACACGGTCGCAGCGCTCGGCCTCGTCCAGGTAGGACGTCGAGACGACGATCGTCGTTCCGTCCGCCACGAGCTGGTGGAGGATGAGCCACAGGTCGCGCCGCGAGATCGGGTCGACGCCGAAGGTCGGCTCGTCGAGCAGCAGCACGCGCGGGTGGTGGATGAGCGCGCAGCAGAGCGCGAGCTTCTGCTTCATGCCGCCGGACAGCTTGCCCGCGAGTCGGTCCCGGAACGGCTCGAGGCGAGAGAACTCCCACAGCCGCGGAAGGCGCGCCTCCCGCTCCGGCCGCGGCACCCGGTAGAGGTCGGCGTAGAAGCGGATGTTCTCGATGACGGTCAGGTCTTCGTACTGCCCGAAGCGCTGCGCCATGTATGCGATGTGTGGCTTGACCTGCTCGGCGGCGCGCGCGACGCTCGTGCCCTCGATGAGCGCATCACCCGAGGATGGCGGCAGGACGCCGGCGAGCATGCGCAGCGTCGTCGTCTTGCCGGCCCCATCGGGTCCGACGATGCCGAACAGCTCCCCCGCTGCGACGTCGAACGTGAGGGCATCCACTGCGGGTGCCGCCTCGAAGCTGCGACTCAGCGCACGCAGCGAGAGTGCGGGCGCGGGCACGGTTCAGTCCTGCACCGCGAGGGATACATCGGCGGGGACGCCGGGCTTGAGCGCGAGGCCGGCATCCTCCATGATCTGCACCTTCACGGCGTACACCAGCTTCACCCTCTCCTCTTCCGTCTGCACGTTGCGCGGCGTGAACTCCGCCTCGCTGGCGATGTGCACGACGCGCCCGGCGAACGCGCTGTCCGGGTGGCTGTCGCTCGTGATGCGGGCAGCCTGGTCAAGTGCGACGCGGCCGATACGGTCTTCGCTCACGTAGATCCGTACCCAGCGGTCTGCCGGGTTCATCAACGTGATCACGGGCTGGCCCGCGCCCACCGTCTCGCCGGGTTCGCGGTGACGCTCGGTCACGATGCCGGCGAACGGCGCGCGGATCGACGCATTCGCCAGCGTCGCATCGACCTGCTCGACCGCGGCCTGCGCCGCAGCGACCTGCGCCCGCGCGGCATCGATGCGCTCACGACGCGGGCCGGTGTCGACGAGATGCAGCTGCTCGCGCGCCTGCACGGCACGCGACTGCAGCACCGCGAATGCGGTCTGCGCCTTCTCGAGCGTTTCCCGGCTGACCGCACCGCCCGTCTCCAGACGACGCGTGCGCTCCAGGTCACGACGTGCATCCTCGAGCTGCTGCTCTGCCGCGTCCACCGCGGAGCGCGCCTGTGCCAGCTCCTCCGGACGCGCGCCCCGTTCCAGTTCCGCGAGCTGCGCCCGCGCCCCGTCCAGCTGCGCAACGGCCGCTGCGCGACGCGCGTCGAGCTCCGCGACGTCGAGGCGGGCGAGTGCGTCGCCGGCACCGACACGCGCGCCCTCGACGGCCTCGATCGACGCCACCCGGCCAGGCACCTGGAAACCGAGGTCGGCCGTCGTTGCCTCGACCGTCCCCGCCGCCTCGAGTGGATCGGCGCCGCCGCCATCGCGCCGGAAAAGCAGCCAGCCGACCAGCACGAGCGCCGCGACCAGGAGCGCAGCGGCGCCAGCGATGCGCTTCCGTCTCATGAGCCCCGCTCCAGGTTGTCTGCGAGCCACTCGGGTGTGAGCTCACCCGTGATGCGCGCCAGGTCGATGCGCGCCGCGATTGCGGCGTGGCGCGCCTCCGTGAGTGCCGCACGGGTGCGCAGCAATTCCGCCTCCGCGGCGAGGTAGTCGGTCTGGGTCCCGGCGCCGGCATCGAGCGCGAGCAGCTCGATGCGTACGACCTCCTCCTGCTGTGTGCGCGCGACCTCCAGGGCGCCGGCACGCGCACTTGCCGACTGCAATGCAGCGTAGGCGCGATCCAGAGACTCCGTGATCCGCAGCTCGAGCACGGCCACCTCCGCCACCGCAGCACGGGCCTCCGCTTCCGCGCGCTCCGCTTCGCGCGCACGCGCACCACCCGTGAACAACGGATACGACACGAGCACGCCGCCCTGCCACTCCCACGAGAAATCGCCGCTGCCGCCGCCGTACTCGTTATAGCGCGCGCTCAGGTCGACGCGCGGCAGGTACCTCGCGCGTGACTCCGCATGAGTCGCCTCCGCCGCCGCTGCACCTGCCCGCGCCGCCTGCAGTTCCGAGCTCGCGGCCAGCGCACGCATGCGTAGCTCCTCGTGCCCGGGGACTGCGGCGGCTGACTCGGGAAGCGGCGCCGGCGTCGCACCGACGCCCGTCAGCCGAGCGAGATCGGCGAGTGCGACGTCGCGCTCGACCGATGCTGCTGCGGAATCCGCACGCGCCCGCGCAAGCGCCGCTTCGACTCGCAACACCGCGATCCGCGCCACCTTGCCCTCGTCCAGAAGCTGCTGCGCGCGACTCTGCTCCTGCAGCAACGCATCCTGCTGCGCGATCTGCGCAGCAAGCACCTCGTCCGCATGCCGCGCACGCAGGTACGCACGCGACGTCTCTGCGATCAGCCGCCGCTCCGCACTCTCCCGGCGCGCCAATGCCGCGTCCGCGAGCGCGTCCGCACGCTCGACCCGCGCACCGCGTGCACCTCCGTCGAACACCGTCCATGCAACCGCAGCGTGACTCTGGATCAGTGTGCGGTCGAATGCCGGGACCATCCCCGGCTCGAACGCATGCAGCGGCGCCACGATCATGGGCTCCTGAAAGCGGACCGCCGACGCTTCCGCGCGCAGTGACGGCAGCCATGCCGCCCGCGCGACACCGACTCCCGCCTCTGCCGCATCCTCGCGCGCGAGCGCCGCAACCACGGAAGGGTGGCGCGCCAGCGCCAGTGCCGATGCCTCCGCCAACGTCATTGTCTGCGCATGCACCGCCGGGAACCCGGCCAGCACAAGGACCGCAGCCGTCACGACGGCGCGCCCTGCGTCCCCGCCGCGCTGCCGTAGTACGACCCCCTTCGATCGATCCGGCAGCGACCGCCTCGCCCAATCCTGACTCATCACTCCGCCTC
>CAYSGF010000383.1:0-15151 GCA_964430275.1 uncultured Gemmatimonadaceae bacterium | reverse complement strand
GCCGGCGGAAACGGGCTGCTGCATGAGCATGCGGGTCGAGTCGGCGAGTACACGGCCGCGGGCGTCCTGCAGCACTCCCAGATGGAAGCTCCCGAAGCGCACCAGGTCGAGCGCACTCGAGTACACTGCGGAGCCGCCGCGATGATCGAAGTCGTAGTACGGTACCGGTTCGTTCCCGGGGCCGTACCGCACCGCGACGCTGTCATCGAGTCCTGCGCCCGTGCTCACGGTGCTGCGCGTCATGCCGAGTGGCTCGAAGACCTCGCTTTGCAGGATCTCCGCGTACGGTCGGTCGTGCGCAACCTCGAGAATGCGGTCGATGATGCCGTACCCGAGATTCGAGTACTGGTAGACGGTTCCCGGGCGGGCGATGAGCACGCCGTAACGTGCGACGCCCTCGTCCGTCGAGCGCGCCGGGTGGTCCTCACCTTCGTAAAAGAACTCGTAGTGCAGCGGCAGCCCCGCTGAGTGGCTGAGCACACGCCGAACCGTAGCGCTGTCCGCGCTCCATGCCCGGCTGTGGATCCGGCCTTCCGCGAGGTAGTCGTTCGCGGGGCGGTCCAGGTCGATGCGACCCTGCTCGACGAGCCGCATGAGCGCAGTCGCCGTGATCGGCTTCGAGATGGAAGCGAGAGAGTACATCGTGCGCGGCGTCGCCGGAATGCGTCGCTCGAGATCGGCCCAGCCGAACCCTTCCGCCCACAGGACGTCACCGTTCCGGGCAACCGCGACGCTCACGGACGGCAGGTCCGCGTCCCGCATGGCCTCCGCAATGAGCTCACGCACCTGCTCGAATCTGTCCGCGGTGGGCGCCTGTGCGGCTGCGCGCATCGGGACTGCCAGGAGTGCGCATCCCGCGAACAGCAGCACGCCGCGCTGCCGGCGAATCACTGCACCGCCTGTGGTGCGTCGGCACGGTACCCGGGCCCGCGCAGGGCCTTGCCGGGCAGTGCCCCCGTATGGCGTCCGTTGCTGACTACCGCGACACCATTGACGAACACATGCTGCACGCCGCGCGAGACCTGGTGCGGTACCTCGAAGGTGGCGACATCGATGATCGTCTCCGGATCGAATACGACGATGTCGGCGAACATGCCTTCGCGCAGCACGCCACGTTTCTGGATACCGAGCCGCGTGGTCACGGCCGACGTCATCTTGCGGATGGCGTCCTCGAGCGGCAGCACGTTCTCCTCGCGAACGTATTTGCCGAGAATACGCGGGAACGTGCCGTAGGCGCGCGGGTGCGTCAGGCCGCGCGCCGTCTCGGGGTCCGGTCCGCCCGCGTCCGTACCGAACTTGATCCACGGCTGCTGCAGCTGCAGCCGCACGTTGGCCTCGTCCATCATGAAGTAGATCGTGCCGACGCGCTGGCGCTCCGAGAGCACGAGATCGAAGGCCGTTTCGATCCAGTCCTTGTTCTGTGCCTTCGCGATCTCGCTGAGACGCTGGCCGATGAACGGCGTGTTCTGCTCCTCCCGGAGGCCGAGGATCAGCACGTTCTCCGGCGTGGACAGCACACACAGGTTCTCCCACTCCTCGGTCTGGTTCTCGATCTCTGCGCGGATTCTCGCGCGCATGGTCGGATCCGCGAGGTTCTCGAACAGCTTGCCGTCCGCGGCGGCCCACGGCGGGAAGCACGCAGTCAGTCCGGTCCCTCCCGCAGTGTACGGGTACATGTTCGCCTGCACGTCGAGACCAGCGGTGCGTGCGGAATCGATCTTCGCGATCGCGAGTGACGCCTTGTGCCAGTTGCGTACGCCGGCCGCCTTGAGGTGGAAGATCTCGACCGGCACACCGCCTTCCTGGCCGATGCGCATCGCCTCGTCGATCGCCTCGAGCAGGTTGTCCGCCTCGGAGCGCATGTGCGTGATGTAGATGCCGCCATACGGCGCCATCGCCTTCGCGGCCTCGATCAGCTCTGCCGTCGTGGCGAAGTTCGCGGGCGGGTAGATCAGCGCCGTCGCGATGCCGAACGCGCCGCCCTCCATGGCCCAGCGTACGACCTTGCGCATGCTGTCCAGCTCGGCGGCGGACGGGGTGCCCTGGCGCATGCCCATGGCATAGGAGCGGACGTTGTCGCCGCCGAGGAACGCACCGACGTTCACGGCCGCGCCATGCGTCTCCATGGCACGCAGCCAGTTGGCGAAGCCGCGCGGGCCGCCGAACTCGTCCAGGCGCGCACGTACGTCCGGATCCGCCGTGTCGTCGGTGCCGAGCACCTGCGCGTTCACGATCGCGTTCGTCGATCCCTCACCCATGATCTCGGTGGTCACACCCTGTGTCACCTTGCTGACGACCCGGCCATCGCCGTCGTCCAGAAACGACCCGCGGGAGTGGCTCTGAATGTCCACGAAGCCGGGCGCGACGATCATCCCGTTCGCATCCACGCGCGCGTGGGCCGCCGCATCCCGAAGTGCACCCCGCGGCGCGATCGCGGCGATCCGGTCGGCGCGCACGCCGATGTCGCCGTAGTACCAGGCGGCTCCCGTGCCGTCGACGATCCGGCCGTTCACAATGACTACATCGTAGGGCGCGTCCTGCGGGGCCGTGCCCGGCCCGCCTGCGCTTGCACAACCGGCGAGCAGGACTGTGAGCGCTGCGTGACGAGCTCGTTTCATCGGATGTACTTTCGCTGGAGTATCTCTCACGAATCGATCTGTTCGAACGTCAGATTGCCGATACGATAGCGTTCCCAGTCGCCGTAGTCGAAGTGCCACCACTCCCACTCGTAGACTTCGAATCCTTCCGCTTCCATGGCGCCGCGCAGCAGCTCGCGGTACCAGCGCTGTTCGTCGGTGCCGCCCGGATAGTCCGGATAGGAGCGGTCGGAGAACTCGTCATAGCCGCCGACCGTGTGCACGACATCGCCCGTTGCCAGGTCGAACATCGTGAGATCCACCGCCGCGCCGCGGTTGTGCCGCGAGCCCTGGGAAGGATCGGCAACGAAATGCTTCATCTCCGCCGGCGTCGCATCCCAGAACATCTTCGTGACGTACCAGGGGCGGTACGCGTCGTGGATCAGCAGGCCGTACCCCTGCTCACGCAGGCGCTGGTTGGCGCGCGCCAGCGCCTCGGCGGCCGGACGCTGCAGGAACGCCTTCGCCTGTGAGTAGAAGACGTCACCCATGAAGTTGTTCGTGGTGGCGTAGCGGATGTCGTAGCGGATCGACGGATCGATCGAGCGCAGCTCGACGAGGTCCGTTGCTGCGAAGTCACCGGGTTCCACGGGTGGCGAGGCGGCGAGGGCTTCGCGTCGCAGCTCATCGACGGGACGGACGGGTGTGATGCGGAACGTCTCACCGGCAACCGTCCCCACGTCCCGTCGCTCGAAGACGACGCCGGCCGCTTCCACCTGCGTCGCCGTGTCGTCGGCGCCGCGCGTGAACACGAGCTTCTCGCCGTCATAGAGGCCGCGCTGCGGAAAGGCGAAGACGTCGTCGGACACCTGCTCGAGCGCATACGGAAAGAACCATTCGATGAGCGCGTGCAGCTGACCGTCGTCCTCGTAGACGTAGAGCGTATTGTGGTCCCAGCCGTACTCGCCGATCAGGCCCATCCAGGCCGCGCGCGGCGGCTCCGGCTTCGGCGGTGCGGTACGCACCAGTGTGTCACCGCCGATCGCGACGCGGTCGCCATCCAGGGGCAGCAGCCGCATGCCGAAGGTGGCGCGGTCATCGACTACGAGCGTATCGCCGAACGAGCGCAGCGTGAAGTGCGCGGGTGTGCGTACCTGCAGTCCACCGTCCCGCACGGCGAGCTCTATGCTGCGCCGCCCGCTCGCGAAGTGGCCTGCGAGGGATTGTGCGCGTTGCGCGGAGACGGGCTCGGGAATGCGGACCGCCGGCAGCGGCTCGCCGTTGCGCTTCGCCAGCATGAGGCGGAGCGCGGTGTCCGTGATCCGTTCCGCGACCGCGTTCGTCATGTCGGCCGTGATCACCACGGCAGCGCCGAGGCTGTCGTCCGGGAGTGCGGCCAGGTCCGTGGCGAAGCCGTAGATCGCACCGCCGTGTCCGATGCGGCGGTGGCCCTCCAGCTCGCCGATGGCGAAGCCGATGCCGAAACCCGTGTTCTCGCCCGGCGGCGCGTACTGCGGCGTCCACATCGCCTCGAGCGTCTCGCGCCGCAGCACCTGGCCGTTCGGTCCGGCGCCGCCGGCGAACAGGGTGCTCATGAAGCTCGCGAGGTCGAGCACACTCGCGTACATGCTGCCCGCCGGTACCATGCCGAGCTCGAACGTGGGCGCTTCGAAGGTGCGGCCGTCCCGGGTCCACATGTACGCCGTAGCCAGGTTCTCCTTCACGTCCGGCGTCGGCTCGAACGCGCTCTGCTCGATGCCGAGCGGCACGAGGACGGAGCGGTGGAGGTAGTCCGCGAACGGCTCGTCGCTCAGCTCCTCGAGCACATAGCCGACCACGCCGATGCCCGCATTCGAGTACTTCGTCCGCTCGCCCGGCGCATACACGAGGTCACGCCCGTTCAGGCTCGCGACCGTTGCCGCGAGCGTGGGCTCCGTATCGTCGAAGTAGTTGCCGACCGCCGGCTCCCGCTGCAGCCCCGAGCGATGAGACATCAGATGCCGCAGCGTGATCGGGATACCCGTCGTGTTGTTCGGCTGGAATGAGGGGATGTACTGCGACACCGGCGCATCGAGGTCGATCTCGCCGCGCTCCACGAGCTGCATGATGCCGATGTCGGTGAACAGCTTCGACACGGAGCCGACGCGGTGGACGGTGGCCGCCGTGGCCGACGTACTGTCAGGGCGGGCGTGGCCAAAGCCGCGCGCCCACACGACCTCCGCGCCGTCCACGAGTGCGATGGAGAGAGCCGGCAGCTCCTTGTCCCGCATCTCGTGCTCGATCAACCGCTCGAGCGCGGCGGCGACGTCCTCGTAGCCGTCGGCCGGCGCAATCGTATGCTCATCGGCCGGGGCTGCCGCAACACAGCCCGCGAGCCCGAGCGCAGCCGCGAAGACCAGGTGGCGCAACGGACGTGCAGTTCGCGTGTGCGTGATCACTGACTGCCTCCGGCGGTAGCAGTGTCCGTGTCCCTCACGCGGCGGAAATCGCCGACGCCTTCGATGACGAGGGTCTCCGGCTCGCCGCGCGCGCTGAGCTGGAACGTCACCATCGTCGTACCGAGGTGACGCGCTGCCAGTTGCGTGCGGAACGTATCGTAGTGCCAGTGCTCGAGCGTGCCCGCGAAGGATGCACCCGCATCGGTGGTGAGGCGCCCGTCCTCGTGGCTGACGACGACGTCCCCATACATCTGGTGCTGGTACGTGCCGGCGTAGCGATCCAGCGGCAGCGACGGCGTCGTGCCGGCGACGCGCTCCGCCTCGCGCTCCGCCTGCCGACGTTCCGCCCGCTCGGCGCGTTCCTCATTGAACGCCAGCACCTCCGCGCTCCAGTCACGAGCCGGACCCTCGAGGTAGAGGTCGAAGATGCGGCGCATCAGCGTGGCAGGCAGGCCGGTCCCGTTCATGTTCGTCAGGATTACCAGCCCGACATCCTCTTCCGGCATCAGTGCCACGAGCGCGGTCATGCCGTCGATGTTGCCACCGTGATGTACGAGCTTGCGGCCGCGGTAGTCCTCGAGGAACCAGCCGAGGCCATAGGCGCGGAAATGCGTCTCCGGATACAGCCGCTCGCTCGTCGTGTCCGTCGGAATGATCGTGTGCGGGGCCTGCATCTCGCGGATGTTCGCCTCGCTGACCAGGCGCGTCCCGTTGAACTCGCCGCGGCCGAGCTGCAGGCGCACCCACGCCGCCATCTCGCGGGCACTGGAGTTGATCGAGCCGGCAGGGCCGGCGTTGTCGATGTCGCGCCAGGCGATCGGCGTTACCGTCTCATCGACGCGGGAGTGCGGTGTCGCGACGTTCGGCATGTGCTCCAGCACATCGATCGTGGTCGAGCTGTGCCCCATGCCGAGCGGGGTGAAGATGCGTTCCTCCACGAGCTCGTCCCAGGTCTTGCCGGTCAGCGCCTCCGCCACCTCACCCGCGGCCATGTACATGATGTTCTGGTAGCCGAACCGCGAGCGGAAGCTCCACGACGGCTCGAGGTGGCGTACGCGGCGAATCACGTCTTCGCGCGACATGTCCGTACCGTACCACATCTGGTCCCCGCGCGTGAGGCCGCTTCGATGGCTCAGCAGGTCGCGGATCGTGAGCTCACGGGTGACGTAGGGATCGAACACCTGGAACCAGGGCAGATGTTCGATTGCAGCGTCGTCCCAGCTCGCCTCCTTCTCGTCGATGAGCATGGCCAGCGTGGCAGCCGTGAAGGCCTTCGAGGAGGAACCGATCGCGAAGATCGTGTTCGCGTCGACGCGCTCCGCAGCACCGAGCTCGCGCACGCCGTAACCGGTCGCGTACACGACGGAATCGCCGTGTACGATCGCCAGACCGAGGCCGGGCACTTCCCACGCGTCCATGGCCTGCGTGACGTAATCGTCCAGTCCGCGCAGCGGACCCTGCTGGCCGGATGCTCGCGGTACAGCGACGCACGCGAGCGTCGCGAACGCGAGGGTGAAGCAAAGGTGTCGTGTCATGATCCAGCTCCGGAGTATGTGTCAGGTGACGCGGATGCACTCGTGATGCGGCGAGGCGCGGCGGCGCGCGGCGGGCCGGGCCGCCGTTGACGCTCAGTTCGCTCCGTGATACATGCGCGTCTCGGTTGCACGCGGCTCGGGCGCGCTCCAGCGCCCGGACTCCACGTCGAGCCAGCGCTCGAACAGCTTCACGCGGTTCTGCTCCCGGATCTCGGCGCCTGCCGGATGCTCGCGCAGCGCCTCCTGGAGCACGGACGCGTAGCCGGTCCGTGCGACTGTGACGAGTGCAATGAGCCCGTCGTAGGCGGCGGCGAAATCCGGTGCTCTGAACGTGACGGTCTCGTCCGCGTAGTCGATGCCGGGCACGTCACGGAGCACGGACAGGCTGGCAGGCGGGACGGCACGCAGCGCCGTCTCGATCGGCGTCTCCAGGGTGACGACCTTCATCTCCGCCAGCCGCTCGACGGCGCGCTGCGCACCCGCGCGCAGTGCGGCGCGGGCGTCTTCGAGAGGCAGGGGCTCCGCGGTCGACGCGCTCGTCGCATTCTTGACGCGCACGTACTCGATCCACGGCATCGCCGCCAGATCCGTCTCCAGGCGATCATCGCCCGACGCAAAGATCACCGGGATGCCCTCGCGGCCGAACGAGTATGCGACCAGCTCGGTTTCCGTGATCGCATGGCCGTTCATCCGGAACTCGATACCGAGCGTGTACGTGTGCGACGCAAAGCCGCGACTCCCCGTCTTGGCGTGCATCCCGACGACTGCGACGGCATCGTAGGCGCGCGGCGCTACGAGATCGACGTACTGGCGGAATGGCGCGTCGCGCAGGATCTGGGTCGCGCGCGGATCGAGCTCGGACACAGGAACATCCGGCTCCGGATTGCCGCTGCCGTGGCCGTCCACCACGTCGACGGACGTGGCGCCACCGTCGAAGAGTCCCGCGATCACTGCGTTGACGTCACCCACCAGCAGAGCGCGGCCCTCGGGATAGTGCTCACGATCCGCGTACGTGAACGTGCGGCTGTCCGACTGGCCCGAGAGTCCTTCCATGTCATGGAGCACGAGCACGCGGATCTCGCTCTCGACCGGCCGCGTCGCCGCGCTGTAGATGCGGCCGTCCTCCGATGCGTGCGCATCCGCCGCCGCGCCGCTCGGTCCGCTACAGCCGGGTCCCGTCGCGACTGCCAGACCGGCCAGCAGCGCGCCGACGACGTGCGTCCGCTTCATGACGCCTCCTCGTTGTGGGTCTGCGATCGTGCGACTCGCGCCGCCGCTAGTGCCGACCGGGGCCATACAGCACGTGCCCCGGACGGGCGCCCGTGTGCCGATCGTCCTCGATCACGACAGTGCCGTTCACCAGCACGTATTCGATCCCGTCGGGGAAGAGCGTAGGTTCGTCGTACGTGGCGCGGTCCGCCAGTCGATCGAGATCGAAGACCACGACATCGGCCCACATCCCCTCGCGGATCACGCCACGATCGTCCAGCCGCATCCGCGTCGCAGGCCAGGACGTCATGCGACTGATCGCCTCCGGCAGGCTCAGCACGCCGCGCTCCTTTACGTAGTGCGCAATCACGCGCGGGAACGTGCCGTAGCTGCGCGGGTGCGGCAGTCCCAGGCCGTCCGTCGAGCCCGGCTCCAGCGCCGCGCCCGCGTCACTGCCGATGCTGACCCACGGAAACCCCAGCGCATGTTCGATGTCTGCCTCCGACATCATGTGATAGATCGCCATCACCCGGCCTTCGCCCTCGGCGACGATGTCCCAGGCAGCATCCGCCGGATCCCTGCCCGTCTCCTGCGCGATCTCCGTGATCGTCTTCCCCTCGTAACGCTCGTTCGCTTCGCTGCGCGCATTCACCAGGAAAACGCCGTCCCAACCGCCCGCCGCCTCGACGATGTTCCACCAGCCCGGCGAGCCCGTCTCCAGCTCCCGCTTCATCCGCGCGCGCGCCTCCGGCCGCGCCAGCCGCGCCTTCAGCGAATCGACGCCACCCTCGTGCGCCCATGCCGGAATCGTCGCCTCCAGCCCCGTGCCGCCCGCCGTGTACGGATACAGGTCCGCCGCGACGTCGACGCCGCGCGCCCGTGCGGAATCGACGAGCGCTCCGGCCCGCGGCATCAGGGTGCCCCAGCCCGGCTCGTACGCGGCCTTCAGGTGGAAGATCTCGACCGGCAGACCCGCGCGCTCACCGATCTCGATCGCCTCACGGACCGCCCCCAGCAGCCCCGACCCTTCGTCGCGGATGTGGCTCGCATACAGGCCGCCGTACTCGCCCGCCACACGCGCCGTCTCGACCAGCTCGTCCGTCGTCGTATAGCTCAGCGGCGGATAGATCAGCGCCGTCGTCATCCCCATGGCGCCGGCTTCCATCGCACGCGCAATGATCGCCTTCATCCGCTCCATCTCCGCCGGCGTCGGCGCCCGCGACGTGTTGCCGAGAACCGGTCCCCGCGCCTGCGAGTGGCTCACGTACGTGCCGAAATTGATGCTGATGCCCTGGCTCTCCATCGTCCGGAAATAGGCCGGGATCGAGTCGACCGGCACCGGCGTGCCTCCCTCACCGCCGATCGCAGTCGTAACCCCCATGCGCACCTTGTTCTCCGCCAGCGGATTGCGCGGCAGCACCCACCCCGACTGGTCCATCATGTCGATCCACCCCGGCGAGACGTACAACCCTCGCGCGTCGATCTCCCGCCGGCCTCGCCCCTCCACCCTGCCGACCCGGGCGAACCGGCCGTCCCGGATCCCCACGTCCGCCAGGATCCACGGATTCCCGGCCCCGTCCAGCACCCGACCGTTCCGGATCACGATGTCGTACCGGTAGACGTCCGCCGGACCCTGGGCGTGACCGGCCGCCGGCAGCAGCAGTAGCCCCATCAAGGCAATGCGCAGACATGCGTGCATGGCTCTCCATGTCCTGATTACGCCGGTGCGGAACTGCCGCCGGGGACGGGGCGCGTGGCCAGACCCGGGGAACGTCTCAAGGCAGAGAATCGTATATCGAACTGTATACAGCACATGATGGGGCGCCCCTGCTCACCCGGCAAGATGTGCCGTGCTGACGGGCAATGTCTCAATGCATCATCCTTGCGGCGCTGGCGCCCGCGGGCTACCGTAGTGTATACAAAATGTAAAGCAGGATGGTGTGCGACGCAGTCGGCCTAGCGTCCGGGCAACCCGGGGCCGGAGCGGCTGGCGTCGTGATTCCGCGATGGGCGCACCGGCGATTTCGGGTGCGCGCTGGCGTCCTAACCATCGGAGAATGACATGCGATTCGGCACGATGCGCTCGTTCTGCACCATTCTCGCCCTCTCGGTCCTGGCCGTCGCGGATGCGGGGGCGCAGGCGCCCGACTTCGACGTCCGCGCGCACTACACGAAGTCGGAGCACATGGTAACGATGCGCGATGGCGTGAAGCTGTTCACGGTCGTCTACCAGCCGAAGGACACGTCACGCGAGTACCCGATCCTGCTGTACCGCACGCCCTACTCGATTTCGCCGTACGGCATCGACGAGTATGCGACACTGCTCGGGCCATCGGACGAGTTCGATCGGGACGGCTACATCTTCGTGTTCCAGGACGCGCGCGGGAAGTTCCGCTCGGAAGGCGAGTTCGAGATCCTGCGGCCCTATGTCCCGGTGAAGCGGGGCCCGAACGACATCGACGAGAGCAGCGACACGTACGACACGATCGAGTGGGCGCTCGAGACGCTGCCGGACCACAACGGCAGGGTGGGCATGTGGGGCATCTCGTACTCCGCGTGGCAGGCGGTGATGGGGATGATCGATGCGCATCCGGCCCTCGTCGCCGTGTCGCCGCAGGCATCGCCCTCCGACATGTACATCGGCGATGACTTTCACCACAACGGCGCGTTCCGGCTCATGTATGCGTTCAGCTGGCTCTCCGGGAACGCGCGCCCGCGCGACGGACTGACGACGGAACGCGGACGTCGCTTCGACTACGGGACACCGGACGGCTACAACTTCTTCATGCGGGCGGGGACGGCGGCGGGCATCGATTCGCTGTACTTCCATGACGAGGTGCCCGCCTGGCGGGATTTCATAGAGCACCCGAACTACGACGAGTACTGGCAGAGGCAGGGCGTGCTCAAGGATCTGAATGACATCCAGCCTGCGGTGTTGAACGTCGCCGGCTGGTTCGATTCCGAGGACTTCTACGGTCCGATGAGCATCTACTACACGATGGAGGAGAACCATCCTGGCGCGAACCGGAACACGCTGACCGTGGGCCCGTGGCTGCACGGCGGGTGGCGACGGATGCCCGGCGACAGCCTGGGCCATATCGCGTTCGGCCAACCGACATCGGAGTACTTCCAGGAGGAGGTGCAGTTCCCGTTCTTCCAGCACTACCTCAAGGGTGCGGATGACTGGGACGCGCCGGAGGCCGTGGTGTTCGAGACGGGCGCCAACCAGTGGCGGACGTACGACGCGTGGCCGCCGGCGGCCGCCGTGGAGCGCAAGCTCTACTTCCATGCGGACGGACGGCTCGCCTTCGAGCCGCCGAGTGAAGCGCAGGGTTACGACGAGTACATCAGCGATCCGGACAAGCCGGTGCCCTTCACTGCGGAAACGCGGACGTCACAGGGGCACCTGTGGATGATCGAGGACCAGCGCTTTGCCGCCCGTCGGCCGGACGTGCTGGTCTATCAGACGGAGCCGCTGGAGGCCGACGTAACGATCGCCGGTCCGATCCTGGCCAACCTCGAATTCACCACGACCGGAACCGATGCGGACTTCGTCGTGAAGCTGATCGACGTGTTGCCCGGTGATGCCCCGGACCCGGAGCCGAACCCGACAGGCGTACGCATGGGCGAGTTCCAGATGCTGCTTGCTGGGGAGGTGTTCCGTGCGAAGTACCGCAACAGCTATTCGCAGCCGGAGCCGCTCGTGCCGGGGGAGGTCACGCACCTCGAGTTCGATCTGCGCGACCGTCACCACACGTTCCGCAAGGGACACCGGATCATGGTGCAGGTGCAGAGCACCTGGTTCCCCGTGATCGATCGTAATCCGCAGAAGTTCGTGGACATCTACCGCGCGAGTGCGGACGATTTTCAGAAGGCGACCCACCGGGTGCTGCGATCCGCTGCGCATCCGTCGCACCTGAAGCTGCGCGTGATGCCCGACACCAGGACGCAGACGAACTAGTCGCAGCAACGCCGCCTCGAAAGGGAGTGCAGATGTGCGTTTTCATCCGGTGCGCAGTACGGCTCGTTCCCCTCATCCCCGAGACCTGCAGGAGGTTCCAATGAGTCGCACCCGGCGCGACGCATGGCTCCCACGCGTGGTTCGCCTCGTTGCGGACTGCAGCCTGACGACGGTTCTGCTCCTCGCTACGGCGGCCAGCGCGAGTGCGCAGGCCGGCTCCGTCGCGGGTCGTGTGGTGGATGCCTCCAATCAGCAGCCCATCTCCGGCGCGCAGGTATTCGTCGAGGGAACCAGTAACGGCATGATCTCCGATGGCCAGGGGCAGTTCCGCCTGGATGACATCGCGGGCAGTGAAGCGGCATTGCGCGTCGAGATGATCGGCTACCGGACGCTCACGCAGGTCGTGCGGGTGGGCACGATGGACGTGCGCCTTGCGCTCTCCCAGTCGGCAGTCGAGCTGGACGAGATCGTGGTTACAGGCACGGCAGGCGGCACCCAGCGGCGCGCACTCGGCAACAGCGTCGCGAGCGTGGATGCCGAGGACGTACAGAGCGTGGTCCCGGTGGCGAGCGTATCGAGCATGATCAACGGCCGGGCGCCCGGCGTGCAGGTCGCGCCGGGAACAGGAATGGTCGGCGCGGGGCCGCGTATCCGCATCCGCGGCGCCAAGAGCCTGTCGCTCAGCGACCAGCCGCTCATCTACGTGGACGGTGTGCGCGTCGACAACGATGTCGCCGCGGGTCCGACGAATCAGGGGTATGGCTCCGGTTCGATCAGTCGGCTCGGCGACTTCAACCCGGACGACATCCAGAGCATCGAGATCATCAAGGGTCCGGCGGCCGCGACGCTCTATGGAACCGAGGCGTCCGCGGGCGTCGTGCAGATCATCACGAAGAAGGGGCGGGCGGACACGGGCGCGCAGTGGAACCTGATCGTGCGCCAGGGTGCGAACTGGTTCCACGATCCGGAGAACCGCGTGCCGATGAACTGGGGGTATGCACCGGACGGCGAGCTTCGTTCGGTGAATCTGGTGCAGAACGAGGCCGAGCGCGGCACACCGCTGTTCCGCACCGGGCATGTCCAGGAGTACGGGCTGAGTGTCCGCGGCGGCAGTGGTGCAGCGCGCTACTTCATCAGTGCGAAGTACGAGGACTCCGAGGGCATCGACGTCAACAACAACGTCTGGCGCTACAGCGCCCGCTCGAACCTCGGGTTCACGCCCGGCGACAAATGGGACATCAACACGAGCTTCGGCTTCACGAAGGCCTCGATCGGGCTGGCGAACGACATCGGCTCGGGCGTCCTGTTCAACACGATGTTCTCGACGAACGTGGATGTGGAAGGTCCGCGGCGTGGATTCCGCAGCTCGCCGCCCGAAGCGTTCCTGCAGCGGTCACAAGCGAATCAGGCGCTGGATCGCTTCACCGGGTCTCTGCAGGTGGAGCATCATCCGTGGGATGTCTTCACGCACCGGCTCATCGTCGGAGTGGACCAGACGAACGAGACGAACAGCACGATCAGCCCGTTCCTGGATCCGGAGGCTGCGCAGTTCTTCAGCGGCACGGCTGCACTCGGCGGCAAGTCCACGTCCGACGTGGGCGTGACGTACAACACGGTCGACTACGGTGCGACGCTGCGGCTCCCGCTGTCCTCCGCGCTCACCTCGGCCACGTCGGTGGGTGCACAGTACTACCGGCGCCAGACGGAGATCCTGTCGGCGAGCGGCAGCGAGTTCACGGGTCCGGGCCTGACGACGATCACGGGCACCGCGCGGAGCACCTCGGGTGAGGACCTGATCGAGAACGTGACCATGGGC
Source organism: uncultured Gemmatimonadaceae bacterium (assembly GCA_964430275.1). Taxonomy (GTDB): domain Bacteria; phylum Gemmatimonadota; class Gemmatimonadetes; order Longimicrobiales; family RSA9; genus DASTYK01. Next base: position 1,616 of record CAYSGF010000383.1, on the reverse strand, counting down.
ACGTTCATCCAGGAGGAGATCGGCTGGAAGGACCGGCTGTTTCTGACGGGCGCGGTACGCGTCGACAACAACAGTGCATTCGGCTCCGAGTTCGATTTCGTGACGTATCCGAAACTGAGCGCGAGCTGGGTCGTGAACGAGGAGCCGTTCTGGAGCATCGACTGGCTGAACACACTGCGGCTGCGTGCGGCCTACGGCCAGTCGGGTCAGCAGCCGGAAACGTTCGCAGCGCTGCGCACCTTCCAGCCGGTGACCATCAGTGCGGGTGAAGGCGGCGTGACCCCGCAGTTCGTCGGGAACCCGGAGCTGTCGCCGGAGCGGTCATCGGAGTTCGAGGCCGGCTTCGAGGCCGGGTTGTTCGAGGACCGACTGGGCGTCGACTTCAGCTTCTATACCCAGAATACGAAGGACGCGATTCTGCTGCGTGCCCTGGCCCCGTCGGGCGGGTTCCCAGGAGCGCAGTACGTGAACATCGGCGAGCTGGCCAACCGGGGTGTGGAGCTGCAGCTCACCGGCCAGCTGATGGCGCGTGATGCGGTGGGCTGGGACGTCGGTTTCAACATCTCGAAGAACGAGAGCGAGGTGCTGGACGTATCGGGCGCATCGTCCGGCATGACGCCGAGCGGCCGACACTACATCAGGATGGGCAGCAATCTCGACACGCCCGGGATCCACCTGCGCCATCAGGAGGGCTATCCGGCAGGGTCGTGGTTCGGGCGCAGGGTCGTAAGCGCCGAACTCGGTACCGATGGTCAGGCCATCAACGTCATGTGCGACGGCGGCGAGATCAGTTCATCACCGCTGCCGTGTGCGGAAGCGCCGGAAGTCTACCTCGGCCGCTCCGATCCGAACATCGAAGGGTCCTTCTCGACGACCCTGACGCTCTTCGGGCAGGTCACGATCGCCGGCCTGATCGACTTCAAGCAGGGCGTGAAGCATGGAGAGAACGACACGCTCGTCCGCTGCGCGCTGTTCCGCAACTGCGAGGTGAACTTCCATCCGGAGCGTTTCGACCCGGTGTTCGTTGCGCAGGTGCAGAGCTCCAGCTGGCATGACTTCGCGGTGGCGGACGCGAGCTTCGTGAAGCTGCGCGACGTCTCGGTCAGCTACATCCTGCCCGCGTCGCTGTCGCAGCGGTTCGGTGCCGGCATGACCCGTCTCACCGTTTCCGGCCGAAACCTGAAGACCTGGACGGACTGGACGTCGCTCGATCCCGAGACGTACTTCCTTTCGCACCAGTTCGACAAATGGTCGCAGACGTTCACGCCGCATCCGATGTCGGTGCTGTTCACCGTCAACGTGACCTACTGAGGAGGACGTGATGATCACGCTGACAAGACTGTTTCCGAAGCGCCTGCGGCCGGTCCTGCTCGCGCTCGCCGTAATGCCCCTCGTTGCCTGCGACGGGCTGCTGGAGGTCGAAGCACCCAGTCGCGTTCAGGCCGACGACCTCGAGAACGCCGCATTCGCCGGTCTGCTGGTGCGCTCGGCAGTCGGTGACTTCGATTGCGCGCTCGCGACCTACATCACAACGGTCGGCATGGTCGCAGACGAGTTCACCGCCGTAAACATCTACAGCGCCGAGGCCGGCGATTACGACCGGCGCGCGGTCGATC
>CAYSGF010000382.1:0-9049 GCA_964430275.1 uncultured Gemmatimonadaceae bacterium | reverse complement strand
CAATTCACCAATTCACCAATTCACCAATTCACCAATTCGTATCCCCTCAGGCTCCCCGATCCAGACATCCTTCATAGTTCGGATTGTTCAGCTCATCGAACGGGATGATCAGGTTCACGTCGGTCCCGTAGTCGCCGCTCTTGTCATCGGACCATGTGCCCCACTGGCCGGTCGGGAACACGTCGTCGGGGGTGCGGCCGTACTGGCGGACGAGCCGACGCAGATCACCGAGGCGGTGGCCGGTGAGGTACATCCAGTAGCCGCGCTCGGCGAACAGCAGTGCAACGCGTTCGGCGTCCGTGCCGGGATCGGCGAGCGCCGTCATGCTCGCGATGCCGGGGAAGCGGGACGGCGGATAGTACTCCGGCGGCGTTGCACGGAGCGCATTCAGGATCGACAGCCAGCTTCCGCTGCCTGCCTGGAGCGCCGCCTCGGCTTCGATGAGCCTTGCCTCGAGACCGCTGGCGAGGGTCGTGGCCGCGCTTCGCGACGTGTACTTGAGGGACAGGTAGAGCGGGCTGTTGTCGAATGCGGTCGCCTGCGCGCCCGTTCCCGTCTCCCATGGCACGCGCGGGTCCATGGCGCTGCGGAACGGCAACCCGTTCGTCCCTTCCCGGTCGGCGACGGACCAGCGGCGTCCGACGTACTGGTAGACGTACGCGCCGTTGTTCTGGCGGTCGGAGTTCTCCGAATGGTAGATGTCGTAGACGAACGCGGTCGGCACGCTCGCGGCGGCTGCAGCGGCGTCGGCGAACCGGCCGAGATCGAGCAGCGCGCGCGCCCGGCCGATGCGCGCGAGGTTCTGCTGATCGGCGTCGCCCGCGGCGGTCGCCGCCGCGAGGGCAGCGTCGAAGGAGGCGAGTGCTCCCTCGAGCAGCTCCGCGGTGGTCTGCGGCTCGCCGTACTCGACCGCGCCCGTGCTGGAAACCGCGCTAAGCGGCACGCCGGAACAGTACATCTCGGCGAACAGCACGAGGGTATAGCCGTGCAGGCTGAGCGACTCCGCGTGGCCGGCGCTGTTCGGCTCCAGCTCCGCGTGCAGGTCAGCCGATGTGCGAGCGAGCGCGCGTGCGCGGTGCAGGAACCGGTGGATCGGCTCCATCGTCGAGTTCACGCTCTGGATCTCGCGCCGGTCCACCTGGATCCGCGTCGGGAACGTCGAGGCGTAGTGCAGCTCGTCCGTGAACAGTCCCGTGATGCTGGACAGGCCCTCGATGACGCCGCCACTGAACGCCAGCTGGAAGTCCGCCTTCGCGCCGGCCAGCACGACGGGGAGCCCGGCAGCGCCTTCGAGCGAGGTCGGTGATGCGACTTCCGGGTCGGGCACTTCCAGCACGGAATCGAGATCGCAGGCTGTCACCGACAGCATGCCCGCCAGCGCAGCGACGCGGACCCTCGTGCGCCACACGCCACCATGATCGATTGCTCTCATATTGCGTGCTCCTCAGAACGTGACATTGACGCGTGCGCTCCACTGCCGCATGGGCGGAAGCGTCAGGAAGTCCTGCGTGTAGAAGTCGCCGCCGGCTGCGCCGGACCCCGCGTACCCGAGCGAGTTCACTTCCGGGTCGAATCCGGTGTACTTCGTCCAGGTCGCGAGATTGCGGCCTGCCAGCGTGACACTCAGGCCGGCCGCGTTGATGCGCTGGACGTAGCGCTGGGGCACCTGCCAGGTGAGCGCGAGCTCGCGCAGCTTCACGAAGTCCGCGGGCTCGATGTAGCCGGCAAACGAGTCCAGGAACCGCGCGCCGTAATAGGCGGCCTGCTCCTCGAGCGAGGCGCCGGCCACGTGCACGGCCTCGCAGTTCTGGACGCCTGCACAGCGGAAGTAGCGCGTGTAGTCGTACTGGTGGTGACCGGCCTTGTAGTCGAGCTGGCCGGTGAGACGGAAATCGCCGAAGAGCGTGAGCGAGCTGACGAGCGCGAGCTCGCGCGTGGGGAACGGCGTCCCCATGTATTCCGCATCCTCGCTCAGTGACACCTCGCACGCCGGCATGCTCCCGTCCGGCAGCGTGAGTGCCGGCTCGCCCGGACAGTTCGCCCTGCTCAGCATGCCATCCCCGTTCACGTCCTCGTACTCGATGCGCTGCTGGAAGAAGGCGCCCAGCGGGTACCCCTCGGTGTGGCGCTGCACGTTCCCCGAGTTGAACAGGATCGGCTCGACGCCTGCACCCAGCTCATCGACGCGATTGCGCGTGGTCGCGGCCGTGATCGTCGCATCCCATGCAAAACGCTCCGTGTCGACCAGCTGCGCATTCAGCTGCAGCTCGAAGCCGCGATTCGATACCTTGCCGATGTTCTCGAACCGGGTGTTGCTCGCGCCGAGTGAGGGGGCCAGGCGTCGGGCGACGAGCGCGTCGCGCGTGCGCTTGTTGTAATACGTCGCTTCGACGCCGAGCCGATCACCGAGCAGGCTCAGGTCGAAGCCGCCCTCCCACTCTTCCGAGCGCTCCGGGCTGAGGATCGCGTTGCCCGTGCCGCCGATCGATACGGCCGTCAGCTCGGAGACCGCACTGCTGACGGCGACCGGGTTGTAATACGTGCGCGCCTGGCGGAAGCCCGGCCGCTGGCCGGACTGACCGTACGCCCCGCGCAGCCGCAGCTGGCCGAGCGCGGCGATGTCCGGGAAGAAGGACTCCTCCGACACGACCCAGGCCGCACTGACGGCGGGGTAGGTTACGAAGGCGAAGTCTGCACCGAACGCGCTGTTGTCATCGCCGCGCAGCGAGGCGGTCAGGAAGAGGCGATCGCGCCAGGAGAGCTGCTGCCGGACGAAGGCACCGAGAGTGATGATCTCCTGCACGGTCTCATCGATGACGGCGCCGGCGGCTGCACCGCCCAGAGTGCCGGTGCCCGCGAGCAGTTGTCTGCCGTTCGCCCACGAGCCGAAGAGGCCATCACGGGTGTACGCCCCGCCGATCGTCGAGGTGGAGAGCAGATCCTCGCGCAGTGCGTGCGTGGCGGTCGCCGACAGGTTCGCGCTCATGGTCTCGACGTCGAAGCGGTTCGAGAAGCGGAACCCGTCCGCGAGTGTGGCGCTCGCCGTCGTAATCCCGGACTCTGCAAGCTGGAAATCGTGACGCGCTGCATGGTCGAGTCCGCCCTGCGCCACGATGTTCAGCCACGAGAGCGGCTCCCAGTTCAGGTTCACGCCGCCCGTGAAGCGGTTGATCTCCTGACCGGCATCGACGAAGAAGAACTCGTGCGGTGGACGCAGGAACCAGCCCTGGCGGAGCGGGTCACGCTCGTACTCGGCCTGGGCCAGGAGTCCGTTGCCCATCGTGCCGAACGAGCTGTTGTCACTGTAGGGCAGCGTGACCTTGCTGCGGACGTAGCCGGTCGTCACGCTAACGCTCAGGTCGTCGCGCAGGCGGCCGTCGAGGTTCGCGCGGAAGGAGTGGCGGCCGACTTTGTTCGGATCGAGGACGCCCTGCTCCCGCTCCGTCGAGCCGCTCACGAAGTAGCCGATGTCCTCCGTGCCGCCGGCGACGCTGACACCGAGCGCCCGCCGGTAGCCCGTGCGGAACGGATCGCTCTGGACCCAGGGGTTGTGGACGAGCAGCGAGTCCGCCACGGGCACGCACAGGCCGCGCGAGCGGAGGTCGAGGTTGCACGAGCCGACCCGTTCGTCCGTTGCCGGGTCACGCCCGATCTGCTGGTAGTTCGCCGGGAAGTCCGTGTTCACGTCGATGCCGCCGTACTCGGCGTACGCGTTCCAGCGAGAGCCGCCCATGCGTCCGCGCCGCGTCGTCACGAGCACCACGCCGTTCGCCGCCGCCGTCCCGTACAGCGCCGCGGCCGACGGGCCCTTGATGATCTCGACGTTCTCGATGTCATCGGGGTTCAGGTCGTTCCAGCGCGACGTCTCCGCACCGCCGACGAACACGGCATTCGGATCGAGCGCATCGAGGCCGGTCGCGGAGTTGTTCACCTGCACCCCGTCGATGATCAGCAGCGGCTCGTTCGCCAGCGAGATGCTGTTCGAGCCCCGGATCCGGATCCGCTGGCTCGTCCCCGACGCACCGCTCGCGGCCGACACGCTCACGCCGGGCGTGCGCGCCTGCAGCACCTCCGACAGGTTCGTCGTGATGGCCGGCTCGATCTGCTCGGCCGAGATCCGCCCGACCACGTTGCCCAGCTCGCGCTTGCGCTCGACCTGGCCGGTGACCGTGCTCACCACGAGCGCATCGAGCTGCAGCGCCGACGGCGACAGCTCCACGCGAACCGTGGACGTCTGCCCCGGCGTCACCGTCGTGCTCGCTTCGCCCTGCCCGTACCCGAGGCCCGACAGACGCACCTCGTAGGAACCCGCTGCCAGACCGGAGAACAGGAAGCGGCCCTGCTCGTTCGTCAGCATGATGCGACTCGTCCCTACGACCTGCACCTGGATGTTGCTCAGCGGATTCTCCGTACCGGCCTCGAACACCTGCCCCGTGATCGTGCCGGACTGCTGCGCCGCCAGCGAGACCGGCAACAACAGCAGCAGCGCGAACATCCATCGACCGACTGCACCGTAGCGCATGGGATCTCCTTGCGAAGGATCTGCGTTTCCCCGGACGGGCGCGCCGTACGCGGCGGATGTCGCCGACGCTCCGGATCCTCCTCGTCCTGCGCGGGAACGACACGGGTTCGCTGTGCGTTGACGGCAGGTGGGGCGATACGCAGGTGGCGGTGACAGGATGTTGCGGGGCGGGTTGAGGTTTAGTCGTAAGGGCGGGGGCATTGGGCGTGGCGCGGGTTGGAGGCAGGGGCAGGGGCAGGTGTATCAACAGCTGAACACGAGTCGCGGTTGCCCCTGCATCTACACCTCAACGTAAACGCGCCCCACGCGCCATGCCCCCGCCCTTACACCTGCACCTCCATCTGCCCCGAAGTGCGAAGCTCGTCACACCGAACACGCATTCGGGACCATCAGCCCGCGCACTGGTGTGGATGGGCTTGTCGCTGCGAACACGGTGCGACTCATTAGTGGCAGGTGGTAATCACGTCTTCGGTGGCGGGATCGCATGATTCGAGCATCCAGTGCCCCGTATCGATCGTGCGCGCCCATGCGTGTGCTGATCGTCGACGACGAGGAGCTCGGTCGCGAGCTGCTGCGTACGCGGCTGCGCGCCGTGCCCGAGATCGAAGTGTTGGGCGAGTCGGGTGACGGGTACGCGGCGCTCCGCGCGATCCATGAGCTGAAGCCCGACGTCGTCTTCATGGACATCGAGATTCCCGGCGTGGATGGCCTGCATGTGCTCGAGCAGATCGCTGCTGCGGACCTGCCGCTCGTAATCTTTGTCACTGCCCACAGCACGTATGCAACGCGCGCGTTCGAGCTGAACGCGATCGACTACGTGCTGAAGCCGTTCACGACGCACCGGCTGGTGGAGGCGGTCGCGCGCGCACGCACGCGCCTGGTGCACGCGGAACCCGCCGCGGATGCCACGGCCAGACTCTCGCTCGTGCGGCCGGACCAGGACGGCGTCGTGGCTGCGCGTCCGGACACGACGCGCGCGAAGCGCCTCATCGTTCGGGATCGCACGGGGTTCGTCCCGATTCTGCTCCCGGACGTCGACTCCTTCGAGGCGGCGGGCAATTACGTGCGGATCATGAGCGGGGCTCGCACGTTCCTGATGCGCTCCACGATGACGGAGCTCGAGACGACGCTCGACCCGGATCAGTTCGCGCGGGTGCACCGCAGCACGATCGTCAATATCGATGCGATCCAGCGGATCACACCGCATGCGAGCGGAGACTTCGAGCTGCTGCTGAGGGGGGGTCGTGCCGTGCGGATGAGTCGAAGCTATCGCCGTCGGCTGCTGCCGTGATCGCCGCGCCGTGGCGCCGGCGCCATGCTCACAGCAGCTCGATCTGCGTGTTCCACTCGAACGAGCGCCGATGGTGCGGTGTCAGGCCGAGCTCGAGGATGGCACCGCGGTGCTGCGCCGTCCCGTACCCGGCGTTGCTGTCCCACCCATACCCAGGGTAGTGGCCGGCGAGCAGGTCCATGATCCGGTCGCGAACCACCTTGGCGAGTACGGAGGCGCATGCGATCGCGTGCACCTTCGCGTCTCCGTCGATCACGGCCGTGTGCTCACAGCCGAGATCCGGTACCGGCAGCCCGTCCACGATCACCCGCTGCGGCTGGATCCGCAGCCGCGCGAGCGCGCGTCGCATGGCCAGGTGGCTGGCGCGCAGGATGTTCATGCGATCGACCTCGCGCGCACTCGCCGCTGCCACGCCAAAACAGAGCGCCTTCTCCCGGATCTCCAGGAAAAGGCGCTCGCGTACGTCCGACGTGAGCCGCTTGCAGTCATCGACGCCGCGGATCGCGACGCCCGCCGGCATGATCACCGCCGCGGCCAGCACCGGCCCGGCAAGGGGGCCGCGACCCGCCTCATCCACCCCGGCGACATGCTCGACACCCGCGTCCCAGAACGCACGCTCGAACTCCAGCAGCTTCTTGAGCCGCCAGGTCTCGGCCCGCTTGCGGCCCGCCGGTGTCTTCGCGCGCGGCTTCCGCCGTCCGCCCCCTGCTGCGGGCACGGCGCTTCCGCTAGCCCTGCTGCGTCTTCTCGCGGATACGTGCCTTCTTGCCGCGCAGAGCGCGCAGGTAATACAGCTTCGCGCGCCGGACGCGACCCTGCCGCACCAGCTTCACCGACTCCACGGTCGGCGAGTGGATCGGAAACACCCGCTCGACGCCGATGCCGCTCGAAATCTTGCGCACCGTGAACGTCTCGCTGACACCGCCGCCCTTCTTGGCGATGCACACACCCTCGAACGCCTGGAGGCGCTCCTTGTCACCCTCGCGTACACGCACGCTCACACGGATCGTGTCGCCCGGATTGAATGCCGGCAGATCGTCGCGCATCTGCTGCCTGGTGACTTCCTGCATAACGTCCATCGTCGCCCCCTTTCGTTCGCCCTCCGCACGCCTCCCGCGTGGAGGGGCCAGGGTCCGTTCGCTTCATTCCGTCCCGCGCCCGCCGTCGTCGTACGGGCCGCGTTCCAGCGCGTCCTCCATCCATCCCTGACGCGGGCCGCTACCGCCCGCAGGATCGGCGCCGCTACTCCTCATCCTGCAAACGCTGGTGCCGTTCCCACAGGTCAGGCCGCCGCCGTCGCGTCAGCTGCTCCGCCTGCTCGCGCCGCCACGCTGCGATGCGCGCCGCATGGCCCGACAGCAGCACGTCCGGCACGTCATGCCCGCGATAGACTGCGGGCCGCGTAAAGCTCGGCGGACTGAGCAGCGATTCGTCGTAGAAGGAATCGCCGCTCGCCGCCTCGTGCGTGCCGAGCGCGCCCGGCTGCAAGCGGATCACCGCATCGGTGATCGCCAGCGCTGCCACCTCCCCGCCGCTCACCACGAAATCGCCCAGCGATACTTCCTCCGTGGCCAGGTGCTCGGCGACGCGCTGGTCCACGTCCTTGTAATGCCCACACAGCAGCGTGATCTCCGGCTCGACTGCGAGCCGCACTGCGTCCTCGTGCGTGAAGCGCCGACCGCGCGCGCTCATCAGCAGGACCGGTCCCCGCGGGCGCAGTGCATCGACTGCCTCGAAAAACGGCTCCGGCTTCATCACCATGCCGGGCCCGCCGCCGAACGGGTAGTCGTCCACCGTCCGGTGCCGGTCATGCGTGTGCTCGCGCAGGTCCACCAGCCGCAGCTCGACCAGTCCGTTCGCCTGCGCCCGGCCGGGTATACTGAGCGAGAGCGGTGCATCGAAGAAGGTCGGGAAGATCGTGACGATGTTGATCCGCATCACGCCCCCTCCCCCTCAGGTCCCGGTCCCGCTTCCGCACCGCTTCCGGTTCCGCACCGCTGCCGCTTCCGCTTCCGCACCACTTCCGCTTCCGTCAGAGGTCCAGCAACCCCTCCGGCGGCTCGATCACCAGGCGTCCGGCCGCAACATCGATCTGCCTGACAATGCGCTCGGCAAACGGGATCAGGTGCAGCTTCCCGTCTGCGGATTTCACCTCGAGCAGGTGCGTCGGCTCCGTCTCGAACACCTCGCGTACCACCCCGACGGCCACGCCGTCCGTCGTCTCCACCACCATCCCGAGCAGCTGATGGTAGTAGACCTCGTCGTCATCGGGCGGCTCGAGCGATGCTGCGGCGGCGAGGACGTAGCGCCCGGCGATCTCCTCGGCGGCGCTGCGGTCATCGATGCCGGCGAACTTCACGAGCTCGCCGCGCTTGAACGGGCGGCTGCTCTCGACGACCAGCTCCTCGGCCGTCTCATCGAGCGTGCCATCTTCGTCGCCCAGCAGCAGCTGCATGCCCTCCACGAAGACCTCGTCCGGCGAATCCGTGAGCGGCCAGACGAACAGCTCGCCCTTCGTGCCGTGTGGCTTCGCGACATGGCCGACGATCAGGTGCTCCGGGACGGAGCGACCCGCGTCCGCCATCGCGCTCACACCTCGGCGTCCGCTTCGCCCGCCTCGCCGCGCGGCGTGCCAGGATCGAAGGCCTCTTCCGCCTCCCCCTGCGTGCTCTGCGGCTCCACGACCTCGCCCGCCTCGGGCGCGACCGTCTCCGCCGCCGGCCTGGCCGCCTTGCGCCCACCCTTCTTCGGCGTCGCATCGGCCTCGTGCACCTCGACGCTCGGCCGCTCGTGCTCGCCGGACAGCGGACGCATCGCGACCTTCGCATCTCCACCGCGGCGCGCCTTGCGCACCAGCGAGGAGACCGTGTCGCTCATGCCCGCACCCTTGCCGACCCACGTGTCGACCTTCTCGAGATCGAGACGGAGCTCCGCCGGCTGCTGGCGCGGGTTGTAGAAGCCGACCGTGTCGAGGTACTCACCGCCGCGCGGCTTCGCGCTGTCGGTCACCACCACTCGGTAGCTGGGCTGCTTCTTCCGGCCAATACGCCGGAGTCGGATCGTGACGGCCATGATTGCTTACACCAGGTTTGCAGCGCTGCGTCGGCGCCGCGTGCTAGAACATGCCGGGCATGCGCATGCCGCGCATCCCGCCCATCATCTGTCCCATCCCCATGCCCTTCAACTGCTTCATCAGCTTCTGCATCTGCTTGAACTGATCGAGCAGCCGGTTCACT
>CAYSGF010000381.1:0-2737 GCA_964430275.1 uncultured Gemmatimonadaceae bacterium | reverse complement strand
GGATGACGGCGGTGCCGCGGTCGCGGACGCGGCGGATGAGGTCGGCGACGATCGCGCGCTGCGTGGCACCGAGCGCGGCGGTCGGCTCGTCGAGGATGAGCACGCGGGCGCCGCGGTGCACGGCGCGCGCGATCGCGATTGCCTGCTGCTGGCCGCCCGACAGCGTTGCGACCGGCTGCTCGGCGTCGCGCAGCGGAATGCCGAGCGCTTCGAGCTCGGCGAGCGCCGTGCGCCGGCAGTGGTCGGTATCGATGCGCCGGAACGGACCCGCGCCGACGGTCGGCTCCACGCCGAGGAAGAAGTTGCGCCACACGCTCAGCAGCGGCACGAGCGCGAGGTCCTGGTACACGGTCGCGATGCCGCGCGCGATCGCGTCGCGCGGGGAATCGAGTCGCACCGCGGCGCCGTCGACGAGCACGCGCCCGCTGGTCGGCTCGAGCACGCCGGAGAGGATGCGGATGAGCGTCGACTTCCCTGCCCCGTTGTCGCCCAGCAGCCCCGTCACCTCACCGCTTTGCGCGGCAAAGGTGACGTCCTCCAGGGCTGTCACGCCGCCGAACCGCATCGTCACGCGCTCGGTGGCAATCGCGGGCGCACCGCTCGCGGGCGTGCTCATGCGGGCGCGCCGATCGCGGGCGTGGTCATGCGGGCGTTCCGATCGCTGGCGTGCTGATCGCGGACGTACTCATGCAGCCTGCAGCGCGCGGCGGCGCAGCGCGTCGTTGACGAGCACGGCACCGATCAGCATCGCGCCGAGAAAGACCTGGACCCAGTCGGCGTCGACGCCGGTGATCACGATGCCCTGCTGCACCATGCCGAAGACGAGGGCACCGATCGCGGCGCCGACGGCACTGCCGTAGCCGCCCGTGAGTAGCGTACCGCCGATGACGGCGGCGATGATCGCGCGGAACTCCTGGCCGGAGCCGCGCAGCGCGTCGGCACCGGTGAAGCGTACGGCCTGCATGATGCCGACGAGCGCGGCCGCGAGTGCGGTCGTGACGAACAGTGCGACCTTGATGCGACGCACCGGTACGCCCGAGCTGCGCGCGGCGTCGGCGCTGCCGCCGGCTGCGTAGATCCAGTTGCCGGTGCGCGTGCGGCGCAGCAGCCAGGTCGCGACCAGTGCGAGCGCGAGCCACCACAGGGCGCCGACGTCGAACGGTCCGAGCGCACTCGCGAACAGCGCGTGCCACACGTCGTAGTCGCTGGCGTTTGTGATCCCGCTGATCTGCGTGCGGCCGGTGAGTGCGCGACTCAGCGCGATCGTGAGGCCGCGCAGCACGAAGAGGCTGCCGAGCGTGATGAGGAACGACGGCACGCTCGTGCGCACGACGAGCACGCCGTTCGCGAATCCGATCGCGGCACACAGCAGCAGCGTCACGGGAATCGCCGCCGCGAGCGGCCAGCCCGCCTCGACCGTGAGCAGCATGAGCGTCATGCTGCTGACGCCGATCACGGAGCCGACCGAGAGATCGAACTCGCCGCCGATCATCAGCAGTGCGACCGCGATCGCGAGGATGCCGAGCGGTGCGGCGGCGTCGATCCACGCGGCGGTGCCCGCGAGGGAGCGGAACGCGGGGCCGGCCGTGAGTGCGAAGAACAGCCAGACGAGCACGAGCGCAGCGAGCGGCGCGAGCTCGGGCGCGGCGAGCAGGCGTCTCACCGGACGTCGCATGCGGTGAGCGATCGTGTCAGCGGCGAACCGGCGCTCACCGGATCCCGCGCTCCGTCAACTCCATGACCGCGGCTGCATCCTCGCGCGTCACGAACCCCGGTCCCGTGCGGATGATCTCGCCGCCGCCGGGCAGTGTGCGGCTCTCGAGGTACTTCACGAGGAATACGACCGGCAGATACCCCTGCAGGTACTGCTGCTGGTCGATCGCGAACAGCATCTCGCCGTCGCGTACGGCCTCGAGCACGCGCGGTGTGAGATCGAACGTGCCGAACGACACGTCGCCGGCGCGACCGGTCGAGCGCAGCGCGGCGAGTGCGGGATCCGCGCCCGCCGGTCCGAGCGCGAGCAGCCCGTCGATGGTCGGGTCCGCGCGCAGTGCACCACCGATGCGCTGCTCGGCGTCGACCGGGTCGGCGAGGTCCACGCCGAGCACGGACGACGTCGCATTGCTGCGCGCGAGCGCGTCCGCCAGTCCGCGGCAGCGCTGGTCCTGCGCGCTGTTGCCGACCTCGTGATTGATGCACAGCGCGTTGCGCACACCCGCGGCGGCGAGGCGCTCGCCGCCGGCGAAACCGGCCTCGTACTCCGTCTGCCCAACATGTGCAAGTACGCCCAGAGCCCGGTAAGTGTCCGCACCCGAGTTGATCGAGATCACGGGAATGCCCGCGTTCGTCGCGGCGCGGATCGCGCCCTCGAGTGCGGCGGCGTCCGGGATCGAGACGACGAGGCCGTGCGGGCGCGCCGCCGTCGTCGCCTGGATGAGATTCGACATCTCGACCATGTCGAAGCGCGTCGGCGCCTGGTACTGGAGGGCGACGCCGAGGTCGCGTGCCGCATCGCGCGCGCCGTTCGCGACGACCGACCAGAACGGATCGGCCGACTGACCGTGCGTGACGAACGCGATGCGCACGGTGTCGCGTCCCGTTGCCGGCGCGCCGTCGGCTTCGGTGCCACAGCCGGTTGCGACGAGCGCGGCGAGGAGGAGGAGGGCGCGGGCCGAGCCGGTGAAGCCGTTCACAGTGTCGAGAGCGCCGCGATCGGGCTGACCGTTCTCATCTGTTC
>CAYSGF010000380.1:0-12628 GCA_964430275.1 uncultured Gemmatimonadaceae bacterium | reverse complement strand
GCCGGCGTTCGTGCGCCAGTCGCTGCATGCAATGGGCGACGTGGACGACGGCATGCAGGCGCACGAGCTGGTCGTGCCCGAGTACAGTGCCCAGCCGGGTGAGGTAAATGACGCTGCCGTGCTCGAGCTCTGGTACGACGGTGCCGACGAGCTCACGATCGGCGTGCGCGCGCCGTCCGGCGCACTCGTGGCCGAGCTCGCACCGGGCGACAGTGTGATTGCGCTCTCACCGGAAGGCGCAGTGTTCATCGACAATGCAGCGCTCGGTGTCGATCCGAACAATGGCGACCGCCTCGCGCTCATCTCGATCTTCGATGCAGAGGCGGCCGCGCCGCCGGTCGCGGGCGCCTGGCGCATCGAGGTCACGCGTACCGGCGGTGCGGGCAGCGGCGCCTATCACCTGTGGCTCGTCGGTGCGAACCTGAGCACGCCGCTCGCCCTGCCCACGCTCCGGCTGGGCACGACGAACACGCACCTGATCGCCCTGCCCGGAACCGCGCAACGACTCATCACGGTGGGCGCCCACACGACGCGTCATGCCTGGCTCGGTCCGGGTGCCGAGGCGCAGGCCTACCCGTTCCAGGAGCAGCTCGGCGATCTCGCGCACTTCTCCAGCCCCGGGCCCACGCGTGACGGCGCGCTGAAGCCCGAGCTGACTGCGCCCGGCAAGATCGTGCTCTCGGCGCGCTCGCAGGATGCCGGGCTGTGGGCGCAGCTGCCCTCCTTCATCGATGCGGACGGCGTGCACGCCGTGCTGTTCGGTACCAGCATGGCTGCGCCCTATGTCGCGGGCACAGTGGCACTGCTGCTCCAGTTCGAGCCGGCACTCACTGCGGAATCTGCGCGTACGCTGCTCGTCGAGGGTGCGCGCACGGATGCCTTCACGGTGCGCAGCTACTCCCTGCTGCCCGGCGGTACGCCGAACGTACACTGGGGCCACGGCAAGCTCGATGCTGCCGCTGCGCTGCACGCGTTGCCGCTGCCTGCCGGCACGTTCGTCGTCGACGCGGAGGCACTGCCGGTGTCGGAGCGCGTGGACGCACGCATCGGTGCACGCACGGCGCTCGTGCGTTTTCGTATTGCCCCGGATTCCGTGGAAGCCGTTCACCTTCACACCCTGGCCGTCGCGACCGCGGGTGACGCAGTCGGCACGATCCTCGTCGTTGCGGACGAGGACGGCGACGGCGCGATCGATGACGACGAGCCGGTCGTCGGACGCCGCACCGTCGCGTTCAGTGCCGGGTCCGTGAACATTTCAACGGATGCGGTCGCAGCGCGCGGACGCGTGAGCCGGTACCTGCTGGCCGTCGAGCTCGGCGCTGGGACGGAGCATGGCGCGCGCTTCGGGCTGAGCCTCGACCTGGCGGGATCCCGCCTCGTCGGTGTGCTGTCGGGAGAGGAGAACCGGTGGGCGGAGCCGCCGCCCGTCGCCACGACACCGCTGATCGCGGCGAGTGTGCTCGCGCCCGAGCAACGCTGGAGCCTGTCGGAGAACCCGGTCCGCTCGGAGCGGCTGGTGCTGAATTTCGCGGAGCCTGCGCGGCGAGTGCGCATCTACACGCTGAGCGGCACGCCGGTTCGCAGCCTGACGGTCGGTGAGGGGGTGCAGCAGGTCGAATGGCCGCTCGACAACGACGATGGCTCGCGCATCGCGAGCGGCGTCTACCTGCTGCTGATCGAGTTCGCCGACGCGCGCGTCACGCGCAAGCTGATGGTGATCCGCAGCGGCGGCTCATGACGGTCCGGGCCTCGCAACGGCGGCCAGCAGATCCTCTCCCAGCGCCTCGACCTGCCACGCGCGGATGTCCGCGACCGTGCGCAGCTCCTCGAGCGTTGCCGGGCGGCCGCGCGCGATGTCCTCGAGCTGCTGACGCGGCATGAGGAAACCGCGCTCGAGACCCAGCCGTTCGGCCGCTGCGTCGCGCACGCCTTTCAGGCGATCGACCAGCGCATCGAATGCGGCGTCCGGCGGCGGGCGCGGCGGCCCGCGTCGCCGGACCGGCAGGTCCTCTTCGCCCAGCGCCCGTGCGCGTGCGACGGCGTCGAGGAAATCTGCGCCGCGTCGGCGGATCAGTGCATCGCCCAGCCCGGGGATGCCGCGCAGCTGATCGGGCCGTTCCGGCAGCCGGCGCGCGACTTCCACGATCACCTCGTTGTTCACGACGCGGAACGGCGCCACGTCACGCTCCGAGGCGGCCGCTTCGCGCCAGCCGTGGAGCTCGCGCAGTGCGGCGAGCTGGCGCGGCTTCAGGTCGCGGATGTTCTTGAGCCGCAGGTAGGCGTCCGGATCGGGGGTCGCCGACGCCGCATCGACCTGCACACGCAACGCGAACTCCTCTTCGGCCCAGTGCAGCCGGCCGCGTTCCTCGAGCTGCGCACGCAGCGTGTCGCGCAGCGCGGGCAGATGACGCGTGTCCTCGGCGGCGTACGCAATCATGTCCGGCGGCAGTGGCCGCTGCGCCCAGTCGGCGCGCTGGTGTTTCTTGTCGAGTCGCACGTCACGGTACTTCTCGAGGAGGCTCGCGAGGCCGATCTGCGGCTCGCCCAGGAGCTGCGCCGCGATCTTCGTGTCGAACAGGCGGCGGACGCGGATGCCGTAATCCCGCGCGAGCAGACGCAGGTCGTAGTCGGCGTCGTGCAGCACGATCTCCGTGTCGGCGCTCGCCAGGATCGGCGTGAGCGGCGCGACGTCGCTCAGCTCGAGCGTATCGACGACGAAGGTTTCCGTGCGGGTAGAGAGCTGCAGCAGACAGATGCGATCGTGGTAACGATGGTAGCCCGCCGCCTCGGTATCGATCGCCAGCAGTGGCACTCCCTGCAGCCGCTCGCCGAGTGCGGTCAGCCGGTCGCTCCTCCGGATGTACTCCATCTGATTCCGCTGCGCGTCGCCGCCGCGGCCCGGGACAACGCTCGTTTGCGCACCGCCGCGGCCACTCGTAGGATTCGGCGGCCAACTGTGGCCGTCGCACGTCCGGCGCGCAAGGAGGCACTGCTGTCGATGGCCGAGTCGCGGGCGCAGCTCCTCGTCGCCGATCGGGTTCATGCGATGGCGGCCGATACCGATCCCCGCGCCGATGCAGTCCTCCTGAACGGCAGCCGCATCGCCCGCGTGGGCCGCGCGTCCGAGCTGCGAGCCGACCATCCGCACGCACAGGTCCGCGACCTGCCCGGCACGACGCTCACACCCGGATTCACGGACGCACACATCCACCTGCTCGACTGGGCGCTCGCCCGTACCCATGCCGACCTCTCCGGCGCCCGCACGCCCGCGGAGGTCGCCAGCATGGCCGCCGCCCATGCCGCCGAGCGGCCGGTCGAGGAGTGGGTGCGCGGGGTCGGCTGGAACCCGCACCACTGGGGCGGTGCCTACCCGGAGGGCGAGCTCCTCGATCGTGCGATCCCCGACCGTCCTGCCGTGCTGCACAGCCACGACATGCACGCAGTGTGGGCGAACCGCGCGGCATTGCGATTCGCCGGCATCGACGAGGAGACGGCCGATCCGCCGAACGGGCGGATCGTGCGCGATGCCGCGGGACACCCGACCGGCGTGCTGCTCGAGTACGCCGTCGAGCTCATTACACGCGTGAGCCCTGCGCCCGTGCTCGAAGACGTGCTCGACGCCGTCGCGGACGCGCAGACGGCGCTGCACCGCCTGGGCATCACCGGCGTGCATTCGTTTCCAGGCATCCACGTCCTCGAGCCGGAGCCGCTCCTCGTGCTGCAGCGGCTGCGCGCGGCCGACCGCCTGCGCCTGCGCGTGCTGCAGCACATCCGGCTCGACCACCTGGATGACGTGATCCGTCTCGGGCTGCAGAGCGGTTTCGGCGACGACATGATCCGGCTCGGCGCCGTGAAGATGTTCCTCGACGGGGCGCTCGGCTCCCGTACTGCCTGGATGCGCGAGCCGTACGAGGACAGCGCGGACCGGGGCGTGAGCGTGCTCGACGCGGAGCGCTTCGAGCGGCACGTCGCACGCGCGGCAGCGGCCGGTATCGCCTGCGCGGTGCACGCGATCGGCGACGCCGCGGTGGCGCTCGCACTCGACGTCCTGGGTCGCGCACCGCATGGGGACCTGGCCATGCCCCATCGGATCGAGCACGTCCAGTGCTGCCCGCCCGAGCAGCTGGCGGATGCGGGCCGCCACGGCATCGTCTGCAGTGTGCAGCCTTCGCACCTGATGAGCGACTGGCGGGCGGCGGATCGGCACTGGGGGGCTCGCGCGCGTACCACCTCTGCGTTCCATTAGCTGGCGGCCGGCGGCGCAACCCTGGCATTCGGCTCGGACGCGCCGGTCGAGCCCGTCGATCCGCGCCACACGCTGTATGCGGCCGCGACGCGCCAGGACCTGGCCGGCGAGCCGGTGGGCGGATGGCATCCGCGCGAGCGCATCGACGTCGCTGCTGCGCTCGCCGGCTGTACGAGCGGCCCGGCCATTGCCGCTGGACTCGGCGGGCGGCTCGGCCGGCTCGTGCCGGGCGCGCTCGCCGACATCGTCGCATGGGACCGCGACCCGCTCGCGATCCCTGCATCCGAGCTTCTCGCGATGCGCTGCACCGCCGCATTCGTGGCGGGGCGGCTCGTATGGCGTGACACCTGACTCAGGATTGACTGTTGCGAACCAAGATCGTTTCCACGATCGGACCGGCTACGGCCGCCCAG
Source organism: uncultured Gemmatimonadaceae bacterium (assembly GCA_964430275.1). GTDB lineage: Bacteria > Gemmatimonadota > Gemmatimonadetes > Longimicrobiales > RSA9 > DASTYK01. The sequence continues at coordinate 7,969 of CAYSGF010000380.1, read as the reverse complement.
GACAAGGTGCACGCGCTCGCCGAGATCGGCGCGGATGTCGTGCGCATCAACATGGCGCACGGGACGCACGAGGAGCACGCGCGCGTCATCCGCTGGACGCGCGAGGCGTCGTTCCACGTCGGCAAGCCGATGGCGGTGCTCGCCGACCTCGCAGGACCGAAGATTCGCATCGGCTCGCTGCCGGCACCGGTGAACCTGGCGGACAAGTCGCACGTCGTACTGGCGCCGGAAGGCAGCCACACCGGCAGCGAGCTGCCGACGACGTACGACGAGCTGGCCAGCGACGTCTCGCACGGCGACCGCATCCTCCTCGACGACGGCCTCATGGAGCTGCGCGTCGAAGAAGTCCAGGGCGAGCGCGTGCTCTGCCGCGTCATCCGGGGCGGCATGCTCAAGCAGAACAAGGGCATGAATCTGCCCGGGGTGCGCGTGAGCGCACCGGCGCTCACGGAGAAGGACCTGCTCGATCTCGAGTTCGCCGTCAGCCAGGGCGTGGACTACATCGGGCTGTCCTTCGTGCAGACGCCGAACGACATCGTCGACCTCCGCAGTCGCATTCCCCGTGGCGTGCTGATCTGTGCGAAGATCGAAAAGGACACGGCGCTCGAAGCGATCGAGCCGATCCTCGTGGAGACGGACGCCGTCATGGTCGCACGCGGCGATCTCGGTGTGGAGCTGCCCTTCGAGCAGGTGCCCGTCGCGCAGAAACGGATCATCCAGCTCGCGAACCTGTACGGTCGCCCCGTCATCACGGCCACGCAGATGCTCGAATCGATGATCGAGAATCCGCGGCCCACACGTGCGGAGGTGAGTGATGTCGCGAACGCGCTGTTCGACGGCACCGACGCGGTGATGCTGTCCGGCGAGACGGCAGCGGGGAAGTACCCGTTTCTGGCAGTCGAGGCGATGGTGCGCATTGGCGGCGAGATCGAGCGCACGCAGGCATTCGAGGAGGGACCGAAGTACGACGTTCCCATTCTCGACCATCTGCGCATCGGCGCCACCCCCACGGAGCACGCGATCTCCGCCGGCACGGTCGAGGCCGTGCGGCTGCTGGGCGCGCCCGCGATCATCTGCCTGACGCGCACCGGCGGTACCGCACGGCTCGTGTCGAGCTACCGGCCGCCCGTGCCGATCATTGCCGTCACCGACCAGGAGCGCACCTGGCGCCAGCTCGCGCTCGTCTGGGGCGCCGAGCCCGTGCACTGCCAGGGTGAGATCAGCTACGAGGCCATGCTCGAAGCCGGGCGCGAGTACCTGCTGAAAACGCGCATCGCCCAGCCCGGGCAGCGCGTCGTCGTCACGGCCGGTGTGCCGTTCCACGTTCCCGGCACCACCAACATGCTGCGCGTCGAAGTGCTGTGAAGCTGCGTTTCCTCGGGACCGGCACCTCGTTCGGCATCCCGGTCGTCGGCTGCGACTGCCAGACCTGCACGTCGGCGGACCCGCACGATCGACGCACCCGCCACGGCGCACTCCTGGAGAGCGACGACCACAGCCGCGCACTCCTCGTCGATGCGCCGCCCGAGCTGCGCCTCCAGCTCGTGCGCGACGGCATTCGCCGCGTCGACGCCGTCTGGTTCACGCACGCCCACGCGGACCACGTTCACGGCATCGACGACCTGCGCGTGTTCGCCGGACGGCGCAGCCGCCCGCTGCCCGTGTACGCCGATGCGAGCACTGCTGCACACCTGCGCAACCGCTTCGATTACATCTTCGACGACGCATACGAGCCGCCGCGCGGCACCAGCAAGCCCAATCTGCACCTGCGCATCTTCGAGCCGTTCACTTCGATCGACATTGCCGGCTTCCCGATGCTGCCGATCGAAGTGCCGCACGGCGATCAGAGGGCCTTCGGCTTCCGCACCGGTGCGCTCGGCTACGTCACCGACGCGAAGCGCCTCGATGCGCGCGCACTCCAGGCACTGCGCGGCGTGCGCGTGCTCGTGCTCAACGCGCTCTGGCGCGGCAACCCGCATCCGACGCATTTCAACGTCGAGGAAGCGCTCGACGTCGCACAAACGATCGGTGCGGAGCGCACCTGGCTCACGCACCTCACGCATCGCGTCCGCCACGCCGAGCTGCAGGACAGCCTGCCCGTTGGCGTAGCGCCCGCGTTCGACGGCCTGACCGTCGACGTGCCGGACGCCTGATCCACGAACCCGGAGCTCGTACGATGGCCGACCGCATCTCGCTCGACTACGCCAACATGTTCGCACCGCAGCTCGGCGGCCGCGGGATCCCGCCCGCGGCGCTTGACGCGCTCGCCACACGGTTTCGCGACGTGTATGCGGATACCGAGCGCCGGCGCAATGCCGGCGAGCTCGGTTTCCTCGCGCTGCCGTACGAGCGCACGGTCGTGCAGGAGATCACCACGTTCGGCGAGGGCGTAGGGCAGTCGTTCGACACGATCGTCGTACTCGGCATCGGCGGCTCCGCTCTCGGCACGACGGCGCTCCAGCAGGCACTGCTGCCGCCGTTCTGGAACGAGCTCTCGGACGAGCAGCGCGACTACTTCCCGCGTCTCTACGTGCTCGACAACATCGACCCGACGACGATCGGCCCGCTGTTCGACCGGCTCGACATGCGCCGCACCCTGTTCAACGTCGTGAGCAAGTCGGGATCGACGGCGGAAACGATGGCGCAGTATCTCATCGTCCGTGACCGCCTCCGCTCGACGTTCGCCGATGACCCGGACGGCGAGCGCCGCCACCTCGTGTTCACGACGGATCCGGAGAACGGCGTGCTGCGGCGTCTCGCCGACACGGAAGGGATTCCAACGCTGCCGGTCCCGGCCTCGGTTGGCGGCCGCTTCAGTGTCCTCTCGTCCGTTGGACTGCTGCCCGCCGCGCTCGTCGGCATCGACATCGAGGCACTGCTCGCCGGGGCAGCAGCCATGGACGAGCGCTGCCGCACCGACGTGCTCGGTGACAACCCGGCTGCGCTGTTCGCCGCCCTGCAGTACGCGGCGCACACGGATCATGGCGCCCCCATCCATGTCATGATGTCCTACGGCGACCGGCTCTACGGCTTCGCCGACTGGTTCCGCCAGCTCTGGGCAGAGAGCCTGGGCAAGAAACTGAACCGGCAGGGCGAGGAGGTGTTCGCGGGACCGACGCCGGTGAAGGCGCTCGGGCCGACCGACCAGCACTCCCAGGTGCAGCTCTACATGGAAGGCCCCTTCGACAAGACGATCACGTTCCTGGCACTCGAGGACGCGGGCACCGACCTGGCCGTGCCGAACGTGCACCCGGATCTCGACACGCTCTCGTACCTGGGCGGCAGCTCGCTCGGCGCACTGCTCGACGCCGAGCGCGTCGCGACCACCCACGCACTCGCCGCGAACGGCCGCATGAACATGACGATCACGCTGCCGCGTCCGACCGCACACGCCGTCGGCCAGCTCCTGATGATGCTCCAGATCGCGACCGTGTATGCAGGCGCGCTGTACGAGGTCGATCCGCTCGACCAGCCCGGCGTCGAGCTCGGCAAACAGCTCACCTACGGCCTGATGGGGCGCAGCGGATACGACGCGCCGCAGACTGCCACCGTCGACGCCGGCTACCGCAGCCGCTAGCCGTGATCGCATACGTCGACGGTCGCTGGGTCGAGGAACAGGACGCCGTCGTTCCCATCACCGACCGCGGCTTCCTGAGCGCGGACGCCGTCTTCGAGACGGCCCGCCTGTTCGATGGCGGCTACTTCCGGCTCGAGCGGCACCTCGACCGACTCGAGCAGAGCGCCGCGATCCTGCGCATGCCGCTGCCCGCGCGCGCGGACGTGCGTGCGATCGCGTTCGAGCTCGCGCACCGCAATCGCCTGCGCGACGGCTCCTTCCGCATCACGGTTACGCGCGGCAGCGGCGGCGCCCCGCTCGTCGTTGCGGTGCTCTCCGTCATCGCGGATGCGGCCGTCGAGCGTGCCCGCCGCGGCTGGACACTCGTGACCGCGCGCACCCGCACACCCCCCGCCGACGTCGTGCCGCCCACGCTCAAGTCCACCGGCCGCACGTACTCGCTGCTCGCACGGCAGGAAGCTGCCGACGCCGGCGCCGATGACGTGCTCATGCTCACGGTGCACGGCGCCATCGCCGAGGGGCCCAGCTGGAACGTGTTCTGGCGACGCAATGAGACGCTCTTCACGCCCGCCCTCGCCACCGGCATACTCGACGGCGTCACGCGCTCCGAGACCGTCGCACTCGCACGCGACCTCGGGCTCCACACCGAAGAGGGCGTCTATCCCCGCTCCGCTCTGGACGGCGCCGACGAGATCCTCGCCACCATGAGCTCGCTCGGGCCCGTCACCATCCGCGCCCTCGATGGACACCCGCTGCCCGAGCCCACGATCGGCCCCCGTCTGCGAGACGCATACTGGCGCCTCGTCGCGGCGAGTGTGGAGCGGCCACCGGGAACGGAACCTGCATAACTGGCTTCGCCACCGGATGCGACCAGAATCCCGGAACATGGTGAACGCTGCGAAGACCGACGCGACGTCGAACGAGCTCGCCAGCCGCTACGCGCTGGTCAGCCGGCTGGCGGATGACCTCGCTCACGAGATCAAGAATCCGTTGCACGCGATGGTGATCAACCTCGAGGTGATGCGTCGTCGTGTGGCGGCCGGTGATACGGAGATCGCGCTCGAGCGTGCTGCCGTGATCGAGCAGGAGATCGAGCGCACGCACCACCTCGTCGATCTGCTGCTGAAGCTCGTGCGTCCGGATCGCAATCACGAGCAGCATGCGTACTCGCTCGCCGGTGCACTCGACGAGGTGCTGCCCTTGATCGAGCTGCAGGCGCGGCTCGCGCGTGTACCGCTGCAATGCGAGGACGTGGACATCGACGCTCCGATCGGCATTGCGCATCCCGCGGTGAAGTTCGCGGTGCTGGCGATCGCGATGCCGATGATCGAGCACCTGCGCGCGCTGCCGCATCCCGAGGACGGGCCGGGCGTGGTCCTGAGCGTCGCCCACGAGAGCGATGTGCGCATCCGGCTGCAGTCCTCCCCGGAGGCGATGCCGGACGAACGGGCCCAGGACCAGGCCCGCGGCTTTCTGGACGGAGCGGGCGGACGGGTGGAAGCTGTTGCGGGCGAGTCTGCTATCTACGTTGTTTTGCCGCGGGTTAGGGGAGCTTGACCCTCCCTTCGGGCGGCGGCTAACTTGGACGATATGACGAAACTGCTGATTGCCGACGACGAGAAGCACATCGTCGACGGGCTGCAGATGCTTCTCCAGGAGGAGGGCTATGCAGTCGATACGGCGAATGACGGCCAGAAGGCGTGGGACAAGGTCCAGTCCGGCGACTACGGGCTGGTCCTCGCCGACCTGAAGATGCCGAAGATGGATGGTCTCGAGCTCTTCGCGCTCATGCGCGACGCGGGCATCGAGAGCGAGGTCATCATCATCACCGGCAAGGGCACGGTGGACAGCGCCGTCGAGGCGATGCGCAACGGTGCCTACGACTATCTGACGAAGCCGCTCGAGCTGGACCGCCTGAAGGCGCTGATTCCGAAGGCGCTGGAGAAGTACGAGGTGCGCACGGCGAACCGTCGGCTGCAGGACCGGCTCGAGAGCCTGACGCGCTATGGTGACATGCTGGGTCAGTCGGAGGAGATGACCCAGATCTACAAGCTGATCGAGGCGGTCGCGCCGTCGAGCGCGAGCGTGCTGATCGTCGGGGAGAGCGGCACGGGCAAGGAGCTGGTCGCGCGGGCGATGCACAGCAAGGGCGGGCGCAAGAAGGGGCCGTTCGTGGCCCTGAACTGCGGCGCCTTTCCGCGCGAGATCCTCGAGAACGAGCTGTTCGGTCACGAGAAGGGCGCGTTCACCGGCGCGATCAACGAGAAGCCGGGCGCGTTCGAGCAGGCCGATGGGGGAACGCTGTTCCTCGATGAAGTCGCCGAGATGGAGCCGGACATCCAGGTGAAGTTCCTGCGTGCACTCGAGCAGCGCAGCTTCCGGCGTCTGGGCGGCAAGAAGGAGATCAACGTCGACATCCGGGTGGTCGCGGCGACGAACAAGAACGTCGAAGAGGCGCTGCGCGAGGGCAAGCTGCGCGACGATCTCTACCACCGTCTCGCGGTGATCCCGGTCTACCTGCCGCCGTTGCGGGAGCGCACCGGTGACGTGCAGCTGCTGGCGGAGGAGTTCCTGCGCCGGTTCGCGGACGAGCAGGAGAAGACGATCAAGGGCTTCACGGAAGGCGCGATCGAGTTCATCCAGACGTACCGCTGGCCCGGCAACGTGCGCGAGCTCAAGAACGCGGTGGAGCGTGCGGTCATCCTGGCGAAGACCGATGTGATCGAGGTCCGGGACCTGTCGCCGAAGCGCTTCGGCCTGGAAGAGCGTGAAGTCCATATTCCGGTCGGCACGTCCCTGGCCGATTCCGAGAAGGTGATCACGCTGAAGACGTTTGCCTTCGCCGGCGGCGACCAGAAGAAGGCCGCGAAGATCCTGGGCATCACCGAGAAGGACCTGAAGGCGAAGCTGCACGACTACCTCGGCGCGAGTGCGCCGAAGGCACGCTCTGCGGCATCGAAGTAGAAAGGATCTGCCATGTCCGATCGTGACGAGTACGCAACCATCGTGATCGAGCGGGAGGGCGGCATCGGCACCTTCCTCATCGGCGCACTCCTGGGCGCAGGCGCTGCCCTGCTGCTGGCACCACGCTCGGGTCACGAGACGCGCACGGAGCTGCGCGCCGGCATGAACCGGCTGCGCGACCGCGCCGAGGACGGCATGCGCGAGCTGCAGGAGAGCGTGAGCGGCCGCTACGATGAGGTACGTACCGAGGTCGGCGGGCGCGTACGCACGGCGCGCGACGCGTTCGATTCCGGTCGGCGCGCGGCGTCCGAGCGGATTCGCGAGACCGGCGCCGGCGCGCGCGCGGGCTACGAAGCGGCCCGACGCCCCCGTGACGGTGACACCGGCGGCGTCGGCGAGACCGAGCTCTGAGACCGCCGGCCAGCCGGCCGTGAGCGCCTCCCCGCAGCCGGGTATCGCTTCCGCCCCCGCCACCGCAGCACGAGGCAGCGGGGGCGCGTCGTCTCCCACACCGCCGTCCCGCTTCACCCGCTGGCGGCGTACGGCCGGCGACTTCCTGCGCCGGGTGTACAAGAAGGCCGAGCAGGACAAGATCTTCTTCATGGCAGGTGCGATCGCGTTCAACGTGCTCGTCGCGATCGTCCCGCTCATCCTCGCCATGCTCGGCGTCGCCGGCCTCATCCTCCAGAGCCGCTACGGCGTGGGGGCCGAGGAACCGCTCGTCCGCTACATCCTGGAAGCGCTGCCACCCGTGAGCGCCGAGTTCAACCAGCAGGTCCGCGAGTACATCCGCGCCCTGCTCGAACAGTCCTCCGGCTTCCTTGGCATCGGTACCGTCATCTTCGCCTGGCTCGCGACTCGCCTGGTCGGCACCCTGCGAACCGCACTGCGCGAGATCTTCGACATCCAGCACGATCGCGGCATCGTTGCCGGCAAGCTGTTCGACATCAGGATGGTCGTCGCAGCAGGAACCCTGCTGGCCATCAACGCGGCGCTCACCGTGGTCATGAACGTGATTGCCGAGGCGGGCTACAGCATTCTGGGCATCGGCCCGAGCCAGGTGCAGGCGCTCAACCAGCTCTACCTGCGCATCGGCGCGCTGCTCTCGATCTGGTTCATGTTTCTCCTGATCTACCGCTACCTGCCGTTCCGCAAGATCCAGTGGCGCACCGCACTCGTCGCCGCGACGTTCACAGCGCTCTTCATCGAGCTGCTCAAGCAGGCATTCGCGTGGTACATCACCGGCTTCGCGGACTACCGCTCGGCATACGCGAACCTCGCAAACCTGTTCGTCGTCATCCTGTGGGTCTACTACTCCGCCGTGATCTTCATCATCGGCGGCGAGGTCGCGCAGGTCACGTCGCTGCGCCGGATCCGACGCCGCCAGAAGGAGCGGCTCGGCTGAGGCCCTCCGCACTCCGCACTCCG
>CAYSGF010000379.1:0-7123 GCA_964430275.1 uncultured Gemmatimonadaceae bacterium | reverse complement strand
CGCTGGCGCTCGGCGACAACATCTTCTACGGGCACGGCCTGCCCGAGATGCTCGCGGCCGCCGCGGGACGGATGGCGGGCGCCACGGTCTTCGGTTACCTCGTCCGCGACCCGGAACGCTATGGCGTCGTGGAGTTCGACGACAGCGGGCGGGCGATGTCGCTCGAGGAGAAGCCGGCCAATCCGCGGTCGCCGTGGGCCGTCACCGGCCTGTACTTCTACGACAACGACGTGCTCGACATCGCCGCGTCACTGAAGCCGTCCGCACGCGGCGAGCTCGAGATCACGGACGTGAACCGCGCGTACCTGCAGCGCGGCGCGCTCGAGGTGGAGCTGCTGGGCCGGGGCTATGCCTGGCTGGACACCGGCACGCCCGGCTCTCTGCTGCAGGCGAGCACGTTCATCGAAGCCATCGAACAGCGGCAGGGGCTCAAGGTCGCGTGCCCCGAGGAGATCGCGTTTCACGCGGGCTGGATCGATGCCGCGCAGCTCGCGCGCCTCGCCGCGCCGCTCGAGAACAGCGGCTACGGCCGCTACCTGCTCGACCTGCTCGCGAAGCCGGAGCCGTCGTGAGAGTCGAGCAGCTCGCGCTCGAGGGCGTGCTCCTGCTCGAGCCGCGCCGGTTCCAGGACGCGCGCGGCTGGTTCTTCGAGAGCTGGAACCGCGCCACCCTGGAGGCAGCCGGACTGCCGGTCGCGTTCGTGCAGGACAACGTGTCGCACTCGCGGCGCGGCGTCCTGCGCGGGCTGCACTTCCAGCATCCGAACGCGCAGGGGAAGCTGATCACGGTCGTGCACGGGAGCGTGTACGACGTGGCCGTGGACGTCCGTCCCGCATCGCCGTCCTTCGGCCAGTGGCTGGGCGTGGAGCTGGCCGCGGCGAGCGGCCGCCAGCTCTGGGTACCGCCGGGCTTCGCCCACGGCTTCCAGGCGCTCGAGGACGATACCGTCGTGACCTACAAGTGCACGAGCCACTACTCGCCGGCGGACGAGATCACATTGCGCTGGAACGATCCGGAGCTGGGCATCACGTGGCCGCTGGCGGACCCGATCGTGTCGCCAAAGGATGCGCAGGCGCAGGGCCTGCGTGCGCTGGCGCAGCGATTCGGCTGAACCCGGCCCTGCGAGTGTGTGCGCCCGGCTTCGGTGCGCGCACACGACTCGAGCGGGTTGCGGGGGTACGCGGCCGCCCGTAGCATGACGCCCCGCGAGCATCTTCAGATGCAGTCCGGTAGCAGCCAACATCTCTCGAACGCGAGCAAACGGACCCGGAGCATGCAGGTACGGGAATTACACGTCGCCCTCATGGGCTGTGGCCGCATCGCACAGCGTCACGCGCAGCTGCTCGGCAGCGGCCAGATCGCCGGCGCGAAACTGGCCGGCGTATGCGACGTGGTCGGCGAGCGCGCGCGCGAGCTCGGGTCGCGGTACGACGTCCCGTCGTTCGAGCACATCGACCAGCTGATGGCGGAGATGGCGGACCGCGTGGACCTGATCGCCGTCCTCACGCCGAGCGGGCTCCATGCGGAGCACGTGATCCATGTCGCGTCGTACGGGAAGGACGTCATCGTCGAGAAGCCGATGGCACTCCGTCTCGCCGATGCCGATGAGATGATCCGTACGTGCGATGCGAACGGTGTCCGGCTGTTCGTGGTGAAGCAGAATCGCTTCAACGTACCGGTGCTGAAGCTGCGTGAAGCGCTCGAGCAGGGGCGCTTCGGCAAGCTCGTGCTCGGTACGGTGCGCGTGCGCTGGGCGCGCGATCAGAGCTATTACGACCAGGATGCATGGCGCGGGACGTGGGCATACGACGGCGGCGTGCTCGCGAACCAGGCCAGCCATCACATCGACCTGCTCGAGTGGATGATGGGCGACGTCGACAGTGTGGTCGCGAAGAGCTCGACCGCGCTCGTCGACATCGAGACCGAAGACACGGGCCTCGTGCTGCTGAGCTTCGCAAACGGCGCACTCGGCATTGTCGAGGCGACGACGGCGGCGCGTCCGAACGACCTGGAAGGCTCGATCTCGATCCTGGGCGAAGGCGGCGCGGTCGAGATCGGCGGTTTCGCAGTGAACGCGATCCGCACGTGGCAGTTCGGCGAGCGGCGCACGGACGACGACGAGGTGCTCGCGCGCTACTCCGTGAATCCGCCCGACGTGTACGGCTACGGCCACAAGGCCTACTACGATCATGTCGTCGACTGCATCAACAACGGCGCACCGCAGCTCGTCGACGGGCTGGAAGGGCGGCGCAGCCTCGAGCTGATCACTGCGATCTACGAGTCCATCGAGACGCGCCAGGAAGTGTTCCTGCGCTTCAAGCCCACCCGCTGCAGGATCGGCCAGCGCGATGCGAGCGATCGTACCGGGAGCTGATCGTCGTCCTGCCGCGTGAGTCATGCACCCCCGTCCGATCTGCAGCAGCGCGACGAGCCGCGCGTCCTCGTCGTGTCACCGCGCTACGTACCGGACTTCTACGGCCCGGCCGCGCAGGTGCATCAGATCGCGGTCGCGCTGCGTGCGCAGGGCGTGGACGTCCGCGTCCTGACGGCTGGACAGCGGCCGCCGCGCTCCGTCGTGGACGGCGTACCGGTCGAAGCCGTGGCCGGCGGTCCGTTCCCCGTCGTTCCGGGCAGGGGTTCCACACTCGTGGCGGAGGCGTGGCGCCAGGCGTGGCGGCTGCGCGCGCTCCGGCAGCACGCGGATCTCGTCTATATCCTCGATTACAAGTACCAGGCGACGATCCTCGCGCTGGTTGCGCGCGCGCTCGGACTCCGCGTCGTCGTGCGACGCTCGATCGACGCTCCGCCCGGCCGCGTGTCTCGCCTGCGGCGCGCGCGTGACGCGGTGCGCGACCGGTGCACGGACGCCGCGATCGCAGTCAGTGCAGCGACCTACGTGGCGAGCGGCGGCCCGGCATCCCGGCACCCGGAAGTATTCCACGTGCCGAATGGTGTCGATGTCGCGAGGTTCCGGCCGGCGCACGACACGGCAGAGCGCACGGCGGCGCGGCGCGCGCTGGGCGCGCCGGCGGACGCGTTCGTGTGCCTGTGCGCCGGCGCGATTCATCCGCGCAAGGGGACGCTCGACGTCGTGACGGGGTGGGCGCGCGCGCTGGCCGACGAACCTGGCGCGCTCCTCTGGCTGGTCGGCCCGTGTCGCGACTCTGCGTACCAGGCGCTCGTCGAGACGGCTGCCGGACGGCTCGGTGTCGGGGACCGCGTGAGATTCTTCGGCGAGCAGCCGGACATGCCCGTGTATTATCGTGCGGCCGACGTGTTCCTGTTCGGGTCCGTGCGCGAGGGCCTGCCGAATGCCGTCCTGGAAGCGCTGGCCTGCGGGCTGCCCGTGGTCGCGCGCGATATTCCGGGTGTGCGCGAGCTGGTCTCGTCGGAGCGCGGCTACCTGTACGGCACGGGCATCGACGACGGCGTAGAGGGTCTGGCAGCCGCGCTCCGCACGATCCGCCGCGATCCCGGGAGCGCACGCGAGCGGGCACAGCGCGGCCGTGCCTTCGTCATGGAACGGCACACCCTGGACGCCGCTGCGGCCGGGCACCACGCCGTGTTCCGATGGGTGATGCACGCGCAATCAATACAACCTCCGGTGGCGTAACGCATGGGACTGAAGATACTGAGAAGGAGCGACCTGCTGCCGCGTATCGGCGTGGTCGTCGGCACACGGCCGGGCATCATCAAGTTTGCGCCGGTGATCAAGGAGCTGGAGCGGCGGGGCGCCGATTTCACGCTCATCCACACGGGGCAGCACTACTCGCCGGAGATGGATCGCGTCTTCTTCGAGGATCTCGAGCTGCCGGTCCCCGACCACACGAACGGCGAGGTTGCGACGCGCCGGCTGCACGGCGAGCAGACGGCCGCGATGATCATCGGCGTCGAGCGTGCCGTGCTGCAGGACCGGCCCGCGGTCGTCGTCGTCGGCGGCGATGCGAACACGAACTTCGCGGCGGCCGTGGCCGTGCGAAAGCTCGCGAGCGTGCAGCTCGCCCACATGGAGGCAGGGCTGCGCAGTGGGGACTGGAGCATGCCGGAAGAGCACAACCGCGTGATGATCGACCACATCAGTGACCTGCTGTTCGCACCGACGGAACAGAGCCGGGCGAACCTGGAGCAGGACAATGTGCGCGGCCGGATCGTGCTCACGGGCAACACGATCGTCGACGCCGTCATGGAGAGCCGTGCGCTGGCGGATCGGAAGAGCAGTGTGCTCGAGGACCTCGACCTCGAGCCGCGCCGCTACGGCCTGGTGACCTGCCATCGCGAAGAGAACGTGGACCAGGAGGCAGTACTGCGCAGGATCGTCGCCGGGCTGGTCGGGTTCGCGGCGGCGCAGGGGCCGCTCATCTTTCCGATGCATCCGCGCACGAAGAAGCGGCTGGACGAGTTCGGTCTGTCCGACACGCTCCGAGGGGCCGACGGCCTGCGCATCATCGAGCCATTGAACTATCTCGACATGCTGCGCCTGCTCTCGCATGCGCGCTTCGTCATGACGGACTCCGGCGGGATCCAGGAGGAGGCGTGCATCGTACGCGTGCCATGCCTCACGATGCGCGACAACACCGAGCGGCCGGAGACGGTCGACGTGGGCAGCAACGTCGTCGTGGGCACGGAACCGGACCGCTGGGTGGCTGCGCTCGGCGCGTTCGAGGCGCGCTCCCGTTACGAGTGGGAGAACCCGTACGGTGACGGGCACGCGGCACGCCGGATCGCCGACGAGCTGATCCATGTCGTGGACACGATGCAGGGCTGAGGTGGCAGCCGTGCAGCACGGCGGCGCCCGCCGGAGGACCGGGTGAGCACGCGCCTCGCGCGGGACGCGCACGAGCAGGGAAGCGCGCCGGCGCGCCTGAGCTTTCATGCGCTCTTTGCGGCCGTCGTCCTGCTCCTGCCGTTCTGGGGCTACGCGGTCATTCCCGTCGGCGAGCGCGGCATCCTGCTCAGCTGGCTGCTCGCGTTCGCAACCGCCGCACTGTTCGGCGCGCAGTTCCTCGCCGGCCGCTCGCCGCTCCGTGATCCGGTCGGCGCTCTGCTGATCGCCCTCGTGAACTGCGCGATCCTCGCGTCGATCTACCGGCCGCTCGTGGAAGGCCGCCCCGGCATGGTGGCCGGCTGGCTGACGACGTACGCGCAGTATGCGGTCGGCATCGGGCTGGTGTTCGTCGTAATCAACCTGCGGCCGAACCCGGGCGCGCTCCACCGGCTCTTCGATCGCTACATCCTGCTCGCTGCGGGGATCGGCACGTTCGGCGTCATGCAGCTGCTCGCCAGTGCTGCAGGATGGAACCTGAATCTGAGCTACCTGAATCCCGGCATGCGCGCGGCGGTGAGCTCGTACGAGGAGAGGACCGGCATCTTCTCCCGCTCGACCGGGCTGTTCGAGGAGCCGCGCCAGTTCGGCGGCTACCTGGTCGGTGCGCTCGTGTGCGCGGTCGGACTGCTCGTCTTCGCCCGGCTCACGCCCGCTCGCCGGCGACGCCTGCTCATCGCCGCCATCTGCATCGCCGCCGGGCTCCTCAGCACGTTGTCCGCGAGCGCACTCATGACGGCCGCGGTCCTGCTCGCGCTCGTCATGTTCCTGGCGCCGAGCCGCCGGCGCGGCATGCAGCGGCTGCTGCCGGCCGTGATCGTCGCGGTGCCGGTCGCCGCGCTGTACGTGTTCGTGATGTACTCCGACCATATCCTGGCGACCTTCCTGAAGTCCAAGCTGGAGGCGCCGGACCTGGCCGTCGCCTGGGCGCAGATCGTCTACCTCGACCAGGGTCAGTGGGGGTGGTTCCGCTACCTCGGCAGCTTCGGTACCGCGATCCGGACGTGGGCGCAGTCGCCCATCGTGGGGGTCGGCCTCAACAACCTCGAGTACTACAACGTCTCGCTGCTGTCGAACGAGTTCACGGGCGCGTTCGGGCCGGTACGGCTGCTCGCCGAGACGGGCCTGCTCGGGATTGCCGCCTTCACCGGATTCGCGTCCTACCTGCTGTGGCGCCTCGTGAACGCACGACAGCGCGCTGCCGCGGCAACCGATGCATTCGTGCCGGGGCTCGCGGAACTGGGCATCCTGCTGATCGTCTCGCTCGTGCTGCGCAGCTTCGCAACGAACCTGTACGGCTTTCCGAGCATCTTCTTCTGGGCCGAGCTCGGACTCGCGATCGCCGCCATGCGCGCGACGGCACCGGCGCCGAACCCCGCGCAGCAGGCCGCCAGCAGCGCATGACGGCATCACAGCGCGAACCGACGGCGGGCAGGACCATCGGCATGCTGCACTATGCTCCGTTTCCGTGGAACCGGGGCATCCACCTGGTCGCATCGGCACTGCAGCAGTCGGGTCACGAGGTCACGGTATACTGCCCGGAGGGACGCTTCGGACGATCCGCGCCGGCGGCCGTGCGCGTCGTGCGGTACGCGAGCGGTACACGCCTGCCGGTCTATGCGGATCCGCGCTGGCTCGCGTGGCTCGTGCGCCGGCTGCGCGAGGATCGCACGGACATCATCTGGGCGCGCGACCTGCCCATGATGCCCTTTGCCCTCGCCGCCGGGGCGCTGCTGCGCCGCCCCGTCTGCTTCGACATGCGCGAGAACTTCCCGGCCGCCTTCCTTGCGCGCCGCCGCGAACGGCAGAGCATTCTGCGGCGCGCGGTGCACCGCGGCCTGCGTCTCCTCGAGCGGCTGGCCGTCCGGCGCGCGGCCCACGTGTTCGTCGTGATCGACGAGCAGAAGGACCGGCTGGTGGCTGCCGGCGTACCGCCCGGCCGGATCACGATCAACGTCACGACGCCGGACGCCGCGTTCCTCGCGGCCGCGCCGCCGCCTGCGGCAGTGGCGGCGTCCACGGGCGCGGCGGCACCGGCCACGCGCCCGCTGCGCGTGGTCTATTCGGGCCATTTCTTTGCCTTCCGTGGCCTGGACATGGTCCTTCACGCAGTCGCCGACGCGCGCGGCCGCGGCGCGGATGTACGCCTCACCCTGGCCGGGGGCGACGGGCGCGGCGAGGAGCTGATGCTCGAGCGGCTGCCGGCGGCGCGCGCAGGGCTCGGGATGGACGCTGCGGTGGAGACGCCCGGCGGGGTGAGGCGGGAGGAGGTGCCCGGCTTTCTCGCGCGCTTGGACGTCG
>CAYSGF010000378.1:0-1752 GCA_964430275.1 uncultured Gemmatimonadaceae bacterium | reverse complement strand
ACGAAATCGAAGTCGGCGATCGTGAAAATCAGATCGCGTACCGAGCCGGTCAGCGGCGGGTCGTGCGCCTCGTGCCGAGCGCTGATCGCGCGGAGCAGCCGACGCCGGATACACACACGGACGCAGTCATGCTGCGTGCGTCACCATCGGGTGTGCTCGATGACCTGGAATGGGTCCCGATGCAGCGCGACCTGCCTGGGGCCGGCATGGTGGAGATCGAGGTGCAGGCGAGCGGGCTGGCGTTCCGTGACGTGCTGAACGCACTCGCCATGCGCCGCGACGACGACCCGCTCGGCTCGGAGGTGGCGGGTGTCATCACTGCCGTGGGAGAGGGCGTGGAGGACTTCGTTCCGGGCGACGACGTGGTCGCTCTCGCGACGGGCGGCTTTGCATCCTTCGTCATGGCCGATGCAGCCCTCGTGGTGCACCGCCCGGAACGGTTGAGTGCGGAAGAAGCCGTGACACTGCCGACTGCAGCAGTGACCGCACTGCACGCATTGAAGAACGTCGCTGCGGTACGCGCCGGCGAGCGGGTCCTGATCCATGCCGCAAGTGGTGGTGTCGGCATGGCGGCCGTACAGATCGCCCGGATGCTCGGTGCGGAGGTCTTTGCCACGGCGGGTACGGAGGCGAAGCGCCGCTACCTTCGCTCGATTGGTGTGAAGCATGTCTTCGACTCGCGCACACTGGGCTTCGTCCGCGAGATCGGTGAAGTGACCGGCGGTGTGGGCGTCGATGTCGTGCTGAACTCGCTGTCCGGTGATTTCATCCCGGCAGGTCTGTCCGTACTGGGCGGAGGCGGTCGCTTCCTCGAGATCGGCAAGCGCGACATCTGGACGGCAGAGCAGGTGGCAGCGCAGTACCCGCACGTACGCTATACGGTCATCGACCTCGCGTCCGGTGGTACGGAATCGAAGGACACACTGGCCGCAGTTCTCAGGCAGGTCTTTGTGCTCGCCGCCGCCGGTGAGCTCGAGCCGCTGCCGATCCGGCTGTACGAACGCAATGCGGCCCGCAACGCGTTTCGCGATATGGCACAGGCGCGCCACATCGGAAAGGTCGTGGTCGTCCACGACGCGAGCGCCGCGCGTCGCGACCGATTCAGAACGGACGCGACGTACCTCATCACGGGCGGCCTCTCCGGGCTCGGTCTACTGACTGCGGAGTGGATGGTAGCGAACGGTGCGCGGCACCTGGTGCTGATGGGGCGCCGCGAGCCAGGCGTAGCGGCCCGTGAGTCGATCACAAAAATGCAGGCGGAGGGCGCGCACGTCCGGATCGAGTCCGGTGACGTCTCCGATGCCGCCACCGTGCGGGGGATGCTGGACGCTGTCGCAGAGGAGATGCCGCCGTTGCGCGGGATCATCCATGCCGCCGGCGTCCTCGACGACGGCGTGCTGATGCGGCAGGAATGGCAGCGGTTCGCCGGAGTGATGGCGCCGAAGGTGGACGGTGCGTGGTACCTGCACGCGCTCACGCTGAACCGGCCGCTCGATTTCTTCATACTGTACTCTTCCCTGGCCGGGGTGATGGGATCGTCGGGGCAGGCGAACCATGCTGCGGCGAATGCGTTCATGGACGCGCTCGCGCATGAGCGGCGCGCAGCCGGGCGTCCTGCGCTCAGCATCGACTGGGGCGTGTGGTCCGAGATCGGCGCGGCAGCAGAGCGGCATGCCGGTGACTGGGTCGGCAGGCAGGGCGTATCGACGATTGCACCGCGTGACGGACTGCGCGTGCTCGAGCGCCTGCTCG
>CAYSGF010000377.1:0-1956 GCA_964430275.1 uncultured Gemmatimonadaceae bacterium | reverse complement strand
GTCGCGGACGCGTCGGATGCGGTGCGCTGGTGCGTGGCCGAGGTCGCGCGGACGCGCGGCGAGGTGTTCAATGCGGTCGCGGAGAACGTCGAGATCGGACAGGTCGCCGAGGTCGTCGCGGCGCTCCGGCCCGGGGCGGAGATCCGGCGCACCGCGCAGGACGTGCTCACGCACTTCAACCTCGCGCTGTCGGGTGAGAAGCTCGCGGGCGCGGGCTGGCGGCCGCGCCGTATGCTCGCGGACGGCATGAAGAGCGTGCTCGCACGCATGAGCGGGTTTCAGCAGGGTCGGTCTGCAGCAGGTCGGCAGGAAGTAAACGCGGTCTAGGGCTCTGCTCTGCCCCCCAACCCCCGCACCACCTCCCTCACCATCCTCGCCAGCATGACCGCCGGCACGTTCGCGTGCACGACCTCGTCATAGCCCAGCCCGTGCAGCACGTCCGGACTCCCGTAGAACACCTCCGGCATCAACCCGATCAGGAACGCATTTCCGTCCCCCGACACCTCCCGCAGCTTCGCCGGAAAGCTCACCCCGAACGCGCCGGGCACGATCAGCTCCGACACGACGATGCGCGGCCGGCGCTCGCGCACCCGCTCGAGCGCCGCCTCGCAGCTCGGCGCGTCCAGGACCTCGAAGCCGGCATCGGCCAGGAACTCCGCGAAGTGCAGCCGCCGGTGGAGATCCGCGGCCACGAGGAGGACAGTCGGTTTGGCGGTCAATGCACGGTGACCGGGGAAACGGTTGCCAACTAGTACTTTATGGCGTTACAACCGCTACTGCAAACAACTCCTGAACGGCGGGTCTGGGCCCCGGGCCGGGGCCTGGGCCCGCCGTATCGACCGCGATTGGCGCAACACTGCTGCTTCGGTGTATATACGGTTCTATGGCTGACTTCGATTTGAGACTCCCGTTCGAGCTGTCGGGCGACCAGCCGAGAGCGATCGAGGAGCTGAGCGCGGGCTATGAGGCGGGCGAGCGCTACCAGACATTGCTGGGCGTGACCGGCTCGGGCAAGACCGTGACGATGGCGAACATCATTGCGCGGGGGAAACGCCCGACGCTGGTGATGAGCCACAACAAGACGCTGGCGGCGCAGCTGTACGGCGAGCTGAAGCAGTTCTTCCCGCAGAACGCGGTAGAGTACTTCATCTCGTACTACGACTATTACCAGCCGGAAGCGTACGTCCCCTCGTCCGATACGTACATCGAGAAGGACAGCTCGATCAACGAGGACATCGAGCGGCTGCGGCTGCGGGCGACGTCGTCGCTGATGGAGCGGGAGGACGTGATCGTGGTCGCGTCGATCTCGTGCATCTACGGCCTGGGCGACCCGATCCAGTACCGTGCGCTGATGCTGACGCTGGAAGTGGGACAGCAGATCGCGCGGCGCGACATCCTGCAGGCGCTCGTACGGATCCAGTATGCGCGCAACGACATGGAGTTCGTGCGCGGCACGTTCCGCGTGCGCGGCGACGTGATCGAGCTGTTCCCGGCATACGAGGAGCAGGCGGTCCGGATCGAGCTGTTCGGCGACGAGATCGAGCGCATCAGCCGGTTCGACCCGATCACGGGCGAGACGATCGTGCGGCTGAAGAAGACGGCGGTCTACCCGGCGACGCACTTCGTCACGCAGAAGAGCACGGTCGAGCGGGCGGTGCACCTGATCCGCGCAGAGCTGGAGGACCGGCTGCTGGAGCTGCGCGGAGCGGGGAAGCTGCTGGAGGCGCAGCGGCTGGAACAGCGCACGAACTTCGACATCGAGATGCTGCTCGAGATCGGCACGTGCCCGGGCATCGAGAACTACTCGCGCCACCTGACGGGACGCGCGGCGGGCGAGCGGCCTGCCTGCCTGTTCGACTACTTCCCGGAAGACTTTCTCGTCATCGTGGACGAGTCGCACCAGTCGGTGCCGCAGATCCGCGGGATGTACAATGGCGACCGCGCGCGCAAGCTGAC
>CAYSGF010000376.1:0-1834 GCA_964430275.1 uncultured Gemmatimonadaceae bacterium | reverse complement strand
CGTGCTGCCGCTCAGCTCACAGGTGCTGCTCGACGACGTGATCGGCGGCACGCGCCCCGAGCTGCTCGTGCCGCTCGCGCTCGCGGTCGCCGGCGCCACGGTCGTACAGGCGCTGACCGGCTTCGGCCTCGCCAAGGTCGTGAGCGTCACCGCACAGCGCGCGATCCGCAACATGCGCAAGCTCGTGCAGGCGCACGTGCTGCGCCTGCCGGTCGGCTACTACGACACGACGAAGAGCGGTGTGCTCATCTCGCGCATCATGAACGACCCGGAAGGCATCCGGAACCTGGTCGGCACCGGCCTGATCCAGCTGGTCGGCGGGCTGTTCACCGCCGCAATCGCATTCGTGCTCCTGCTCCAGCGCAACTGGCGCCTGACACTGTCGACCGTCGCGATCCTGCTGATCTTCGCGGGCGTCGTCGCATACGCGTTCAAGAAGCTGCGTCCGATCTTCCGCAAGCGCAGCGAGATCACCGCAGAGGTGACGGGCCGGCTGGGCGAGGCGCTGGGCGGCGTGCGGCTGGTGAAGGTGTATACGGCCGAAGCGCGCGAAGAGGGCGTGTTCGGCGGCGGCGTGGACCGGCTGTTCAACAACATCGCGAGCACGATCACGGGTACGTCCGCAGTCACCGCGTTCTCGACGCTGGTCGTCGGCGGCATCAGCGTGCTCGTCATCCTGGTCGGCGGCCGCTCCATCCTGAGCGGGACCATGACGGTCGGTGAGCTGACCGCATTCATCTTCCTGGTCGGCATGATGGTGACACCGCTGGTCGGCATCGCCTCGATCAGCACGCAGGTGAGTGAGGCGTTCGCCGGGCTCGACCGGATCCGCGAGCTGCGCGAGATGAAGACGGAGGACGAGCTCGACAAGGGACTCGATTCGCCCGCGGACCTGGACGGCGACGTCGCCTTCGAGAACGTCGACTTCGAGTACGATCCCGACGTGCCGGTGCTGCGCGACATCTCCTTCCACGCGCCGGCTGGCACGACCACCGCGCTCGTCGGCCCGAGCGGCGCCGGCAAGAGCACGCTGATCGGACTCGTCATGGCATTCGCACGCCCGAAGAACGGCCGCATCGTCGTGGACGGCCGCGACCTGACCACGCTCAAGCTGCGCGAGTACCGCAGCCAGATCGGCGTCGTGCTGCAGGATAATTTTCTCTTCGACGGCACGATCCGCGAGAACATCGCGTTCTCCCGGCCGGAAGCGACGGAAGACGACGTCCGCGAGGCCGGCCGCATCGCGCACTGCGACGAGTTCGTGTCCCGCTTCGAGAACGGCTACGACACGGTCGTCGGCGAGCGCGGTGTGAAGCTGTCCGGCGGCCAGCGCCAGCGCGTTGCGATCGCCCGTGCCATCCTCGCCGACCCGCGTATCCTGATCCTCGACGAGGCGACATCGTCACTCGACAGCGAGAGCGAAGCCATGATCCGCGACGGCCTGCGCAACCTGCGCCGCGGCCGCACGACATTCGTGATCGCACACCGCCTGTCGACGATCACGAGCGCCGACCAGATCCTGGTCATGAATGACGGCCAGATCGTCGAGCGCGGCACGCACCACGAGCTGATGCGCGTCGGCGGACTGTACAAGCGGCTCTACGAGCGGCAGCACCAGCTCGAGACGGACCTCTACATCAACCCTGGCGAGGATCCTTCGCGGGATCCGTCGGAGCATGGGCCGCGAGAAGAGGCGGAGAAGATGGCGTCGCGGACTTCGACGGATCTTTGAACTGCGGGTGGGGGCGGGAGCTGCGGGGGGGGGCGTGGACTGGGGGTGGGGGGGAGGGCTGCGGGTGGGGGGGTGGTCTGCGGGTGGGGGGGGTGGGTGGGG
>CAYSGF010000375.1:0-4735 GCA_964430275.1 uncultured Gemmatimonadaceae bacterium | reverse complement strand
TTGCCGGAGGTCTGGTATGCGACGATGATGTCGTTGTCGTTCTGGTGCAGCTTGTTGAGCATGCCGCCCATCGAGATGACGTCATCGTCGGGATGCGGGCTGAACACGATGATGCGCTCGCCGCTCGGCAGCCGACTCTTGCCGCGGATCTTGGCGAGCAGTGCGTTGAAGACCTCGCCGTTCAGCGGCCCAGCCGAGCCGTAGCGCGCGAGCAGTGAGCTCAGGTGGTGCTCGCGGTAGTCGAGTGCGTCCAGCTTGAGCAGCGATTTGCCGGTCGTCTCGCTCAGCCAGATGAGCGCGCGGATCTCGTCCTCGCGCGTCCACGAGACTTCGGTGACGACCCAGGGCGTGGCAATGCGGGTCAGCTCGGCGGCGGCGGCCTGGTCGAGGTAGAACGTCGCATTCGGATGCTTCTGCAGGTACGTCGCAGCGACGTCCGGCGAGATCGGCCCCTCCACGGCGCGGCGCACGATCTCCGCCTTGTGCTCGCCCGTCGCGAGCAGCGCGATCTCCTTCGCTTCCATGATCGTCGCGACGCCCATCGTCACCGCTTCGAGCGGCACGTTCTCCTCGCCGAAGAAGTCCGGTGCCGCATCGCGTCGCGTGAGTGTGTCGAGCGCGATGATACGGGTGCGGCTCTCGAAGCCGGAGCCGGGCTCGTTGAAGCCGATGTGGCCGGTCTTGCCGATGCCGAGGATCTGGAGGTCGATGCCACCGGCATCGCGGATCATCTGCTCGTACTTCGCGGATTCCGCTTCCGCGCGGTCGCGCGGGACGTCGCCGCGCGGAAAATGGATGTTCTCCGGCGGGATGTTGACGCCGTCGAACAGGTTCTCGTCCATGTAGCGCCGGAAGCTGTGAATGCTGTCCGGCTGCATCGGGTAGTACTCGTCCAGGTTGAACGTCACGACGCTCGAAAAATCGACGCCGTCCTCCCGGTGCATGCGGATCAGCTCGCGGTAGATCTCGATGGGCGTACTGCCGGTCGCGAGCCCGAGGACGGTCGTCTCGCCGCGCGCGCTCTTCTCGCGGACGAGCTCGACGATACGTTCGGCGATGATGCGTGCGAAGTCGCTGTGCTCTCCGACGACGACGACGCGGATCTTCTCGCGCGAGGAGGCCGCGGGTACTTCGTGGGTACTGCCGCTGCGTCTGGCCACTGCCATGGTCCTGTCCTGTGCCGGTATGCGTTTGCGTCGGACCGAGCCGATGCACATTGCCTGCCTGCGGTCGGCGGCTGCGAATAATCCGGGGCCTGCGCGCCGCGGGCAAGCGCCGGTCCGGGGGAGGGCGACGGTGCCCCGGGGGGTGCCTCAGCGTGGTCGGAAACGCCGCCGTTGTGCCCGGAGGATCGGCCATCCTATCGTGGACGCTCAGGCTGTGCCTTCCCCAACATCTGCCGTCGAGGCCGTCATGAAGCGTCGCGCCTTCGTCCAGTCCGCAGCCGCCGCTGCGGCCGTGCTGTCGCTGCCGTCCGGTCCCCTCTTCGCGTCCTCGTTCCGGGCTGCCACCCGACGACGCGCGAGCGTCGAAGCCGTCACCGGTGACGGGCGGACGGTGACCCTGAGCGACACTGCACTCGCAGAGCTGCGCGCGCGGCTGCGCGGTCCGCTGCTGCTCGCCGGGGACGAAGGGTATGACAGCGCCCGGACGATCCTGAACCCGTCCTTCGACAAGCGGCCGGCGCTCATCATCCAGCCGACGGGCGCAGCGGACATCCGCACGGCCGTCGCCTTCGCACAGGAGCACGGCGGCCTGCTGCTCGCCGTGAAATGCGGCGGCCATTCCTTCTCGGGGCAGTCGACCTGCGACCGGGGTCTGCAGCTCGACCTGTCACGCTTCCGCGACGTGCGCGTCGATCCCGTCTCCCGTACTGCGTGGGTCACGGGCGGCAGCCTGCTCGGCGCAGTGGATCACGAGACCATGGCGCACGGTCTCGTGACCCCACTCGGCACCGTGTCGCACACCGGCGTCGGCGGTCTCGTCACCGGCGGCGGCTTCGGCCGCCTCGCCCGGCGCTACGGCCTCGCGATCGACAACCTGCGCTCCGTGCAGGTCGTGACGGCGGACGCACAGCTGCTGCGCGCGAGCAAGGACGAGAATGCGGACCTGTTCTGGGGCGTGCGAGGCGGTGGCGGCAACTTCGGGATCGTCACCGCCTTCGAGTTCCAGCTCCATCCGATGGCGAGGGAGGTCGTCGGCGGGCACGTCGTGTTCCCGATCGAGCGCGCGCGCGATGCTCTCACGCTCTTTGGCGAGTATGGGCCCGAGGCGCCCGACGACCTCAGCCTCGGACTCGTGATGGTGCAGCCGCCCGGCAACGAGCGAGGTGTCGTGCTCTTCGAGGTGTGCTACTGCGGCGAGCGCGCCGGCCTCGACCGTGCGCTCGCGCCGCTGCGCGCGCTCGGCACGCCACTCGCCGACGAGGTCCGCCCGGTCGATTACACCGTGCTCCAGCGCTCGGGCGACGTCAGCGACCCGCGTGCGCAGTCCATGTACCTGAAGAGCGGGTTCATTCCCCGGCTGGGTGGCGACCTCGTGTCGACCATCATCGACGAGTTCCGGCCGGATCCACGCCGGGCGACGGCGATCTTCTTCCAGGCGAGCGGCGGTGCGATCGCGCGCGTCGCGCCGGACGCCACCGCCTTCTCACAGCGCGACGTCTTCGCGAACATGCTGACCGCGTCCACCTGGCGCTTCGGCGACGACGGCTCGGATCACATGCAGGCGATCCGTGAATACTGGCGCGCGCTCGAGCCCTTTACGCACGGGTTCTACGTCAACGATCTCGACCCGGGCGCGGATGCGACGGCGATCCGTGAAAACTATCGGCAGAACCACGACCGGCTCGTCGCAGTGAAGACGAAGTACGATCCGACGAACCTGTTCCGGCTGAACGCGAACGTGACGCCGGCGGGCTGAGCGCCACTCGTCGAGCTAGAACAGGTTCCAGGCCGGCGGGAACGTGCCGAGCACACCCAGTGCAATGAGCACGAGCGCGATCGTGAAGACCGGGCGTGCCGGCAGGTCGCGGTTGCGCCACCGCCGGTGCAGCGCCGCCCACGCGACGAGCCATACGACCGCGGCGAGCGTGGTGCGGCCGGTAACGCCACCGGCGGGCGCGTACAGTGCCGGCACCGACAGCGCGCCGATGTGACCGAGCACCACGATCAGCCCCATGGCCAGGGAGCCGACGCCCGCGGCGACGAATGCCGCCAGCTCACCCCCGTTCGTGTGCGCGTCCTGCCGTGGCTGGACGACGGATTCCGCAGTCGTGGCCATGATGATGCCTCCCCGGTGCGCCTACTGAACGGGCGCGACCTTGTTGACGAAGACGCCCAGCAGCGCCATGTACGCGACGAGCGCGAAGCAGATGACCAGCATCGTTGCCGTCAAGTTGCGCAGCGACGCGTCCGCGAACAGACGAGAGCGCCGCTTGAAGCCGACGAACGCGACAGCGGTTGCGATCATCGCCGCGATCCAGGGAACGTGCTCCTTGCTCTCCATCGCGAAGGAGTGGAGCCATTCCGTATCCGGGTTCGCCTGAATCATCGACTTCGGAAACTCCGCGAGAGCGACCGTGCCCTCGGGCGGCACTGCGCGGTACGGCGGGAACACGACGTACGTGCCGACGATCACAGTGAGCCACAGCATCGCCGCAATGAAGACCGACAGCCAGGCGAATGCGCGAGGTGGTCCCGGGCCCAGCTGCGGCGCAGGCACCGTGCGCACCGCGTAGAGCGTGAACAGTGCGGCGGCCAGCGCCATCATTGCCGCACCGCCGAACGCGATGCCGTGCAGCATCGTCCACAGGTGGTCGGTGGTGAACAGGTTCATCGTTCTCTCCTTGCCGCAGTCGCGCAGCGTGCTCCATGCGCATCGGGCCAGTGCTGCAATATCCCCACCCGCGGCGCCGACGGCCATCGGCGATCGGCGCTGCGTTGAGGGGATCTTCCCTACACGTTGCGGGAGCATCGCCGGCACGGCACCGCGGAACCGGTCGCGCTGGACGCGCAGCAGGCAGTCTTGCGGGCACGCCGCGGCGCTGTAGCCTACCCTGTATTCGATCCTCTCACGAGAAGCTCGCGATGGAACGACGGACGTTTCTCCGGCACACCGGCCTCGCTACGGCGACGCTGACGGTTGCGCCCGGCGCCGTCGTGGGGACAATGGCGTCGGTCAGCGCCCCTGCGCGTGGCCACGCCAGTGCGGCGTTCGTGCTGCGCAACGCCACGATCTACGATGGCACGGGCGCGGCACCCTTCGCTGGGGACGTAGCGCTGACGGCGGGACGCATCAGCGGGATCGGTGCGCGCCTGGACGTGCGCGGCGAGGAGGAGATCGACGTCAGCGGGCTGGCACTCGCGCCGGGGTTCATCGACATCCACTCCCATACGGATACGCAGGTGCTGTCGAACCCGCGCGCCGAGAGCAAGCTGCTCCAGGGTGTGACGACGGAGGTCGCTGGACAGGATGGCGGATCCGTCGGACTCTGGTCGGACGCCGAATACGACGCGATGCGCGAGCGCTACCGCACGAGAGGGATCGATCTCGGCTTCCGCGACGTCGCCGGCTTCCTGCGCCAGATCGATGAGCAGGGTGCGGCGCTGAATGTGGCGAGCATGATCGGCGCGGGGTCGGTGCGCGGCTACGTGATCGGCAACGACGACCGGCCGGCGACACAGGCGGAGCTGGCGCGCATGGCCGCCCTCGTCGACGACGCGATCGCGGGCGG
>CAYSGF010000374.1:0-12706 GCA_964430275.1 uncultured Gemmatimonadaceae bacterium | reverse complement strand
GCATTCCGGTCACTCCGCATTCCGGTCATTCCGGTCGCTCCGCACTCCGCAATTCCGGATTCCGGTCACTCCGCACTCCGGATTCCGGTCACTCCGGATTCCGGCTTTCCGAACTAATTCTCCTCCACCGGCATCAGGCTGTCCACGACCTCGGCGAGCTCGTCGTACGCCGTGGGGTCGATCTCGCGAAATGGTACAGCGCGATAGGCGATCCGGCCGTCGGGCCCCACTACGAACAGGTTGCGGTTCGTTATGCCGGGGCGCGACGCGAGGGCGCCGTACTGGCGTGCGACTTCAGTGCCTGCATCACTCGCCATCAGGAAGGGGAACTCGTCGTCGCGCGCCCAGGCGGCGAGCTCTCCGATCGAGTCCGCACTGATCGCGATGAGAATGGTTCCGCGGCCGTTGTTGAAGATCCGAGCGTACTGATCACGGTACGCATGCATCTGGATCGTTCAGCCCTTCGTCCTTGCCCTGAAGAAGAACGCGAGCACAACAGTTTTGCCGTTGAAGTCGCTGAGGCGGATGGGCTCGGCGAGCACGCCGTAGCGCGTCGCGCCGGGCAGCTCGAAGTCCGGCGCGAGCGCGCCGATCTCGAGGGGCGGCGGGTTCTCCGGCTCCTGTGCAGCAGCGGGTGCGGCGAGGGCGAGCGCACCGACAGCGCTCAGGGGCAGCATCCAGTGTTTCATGGCAGCTCCGTGGCTGGGGCTGCGCCCAAGATGCAGCGCTGGCGCCGAGGGCGCCAGCCGTGTCGCGTCGCGTCCGGACATATGGCCCCGCCGCCGTCGCGCAGCAGGTTGCGGAGTCGGCCGCGACGGGTTCAGATCCGCACATGAGCCCAGCGACTCCTCCGCCCCAGGCGCTCCGCCGCGAGCTCGGCCTGTTCGACGCCGTCGGAATCGGATTTGGCGCCATCATTGGCGGTGGCATTTTCGTGGTGACCGGCGTCGCAGCAGGAGTGGCCGGCCCGGCGCTCGTCGTTGCACTACTGATCGCAGGCCTCGCGGCTACGGCGAACGCGCTCTCCTCCGCTCAGCTGGCAGCGGAGTACCCGTATGCGGGCGGCACCTACGAGTACGGCTATCGCGTGCTCGGACCGTGGCCGGGCTACGTCGCCGGCTGGATGTTCCTCGCGAGCAAGACGGCGGCGGCGGGCACGATCGCGATCGGTCTCGGCGGCTACCTCGGCGCGCTGCTGCCGGGACTGCCCGAGCGCGCGGTCGGTGTCGGCGCAATCGTGCTCTTCACGGTGCTGAACCTGTTCGGCGTACGCCGCACGAGCACAGTGAACCTGCTGATCGTTGCGGGATCGGTTGGCGCGCTGCTCTGTTTCGTCGTGGTCGGCGCGGGCTCGATGACACGTGCCGCCTTCGCACCCTTTGCACCCGACGGTTGGAGCGGCACTGCGCGCGCCGCTGCACTGCTCTTCTTCGCGTATACCGGCTATGCCCGCATTGCGACGCTCGGCGAGGAGGTGCGCGAGCCGCGCCGCACGATCCCGCGCGCGGTCGGCATTACGCTCGTGGGAGCGCTCCTGCTCTACGGCGCCGTCGCCACTGTCGCGGTCGGCACCGCGGGTGCACCCGCGCTGGCTCGCACGGCTGCGCCACTCTACGTCGCAGCGAATGCGACACCGTCGGCCTGGCTGCCGCATGTCGTGGCGATCGGCGGTTTGACCGCAATGCTCGGGGTCGTGCTTTCCCAGATCCTCGGACTCAGCCGGATGGGCTTTGCGATGGCGCGTCGCAAGGACCTGCCACAACTGCTCGGCCACGTCGACGACCGGGGTGTGCCGCGCGCCGCAGTCATCGCCGTCGGCATCGCAGCCGGCGCCGTGGCTGCGACCGGTGCACTCGACGCCGTCGTTGCGGCTGCGTCATTCACGATACTGGTGTATTACGGCATTGCGAACGTTGCAGCGCTGCGCATGCCCGCGGATCGACGCTGGCTGCCGACCTTTATACCGGCATTCGGGGTCGCTGCGTGTGCACTGCTCGCGCTCGCACTCGATGCGCGCACGCTTGCGACCGGTGTGCTGGTACTCGCAGTGGGAATCGCGCTGAGGTTGCTCCGGCGGCGGCCCTGACACAGCCGCGTCAGCCCAGGCGCTCGAGCTCGTTCGTGGCGGAACGCAGGCGCGGGCCGATGTAGAGATGGAGGCCGACGGGTATGAGGCCGGCATCCGCAAATGCGCGGCGGTACCATCCGGCGGACCGGGCGTGCCACAGCTCGCGATCACCCACCATGTCGTCACCCGCCGTGAACGCCTCGATGAACGCGACACCGCCTACGCGCTTCGCGAGCAGGCGCAGCCCCTGCTTCACTTCCGCGTTCGGGAGATACTGGAGCACGTCCGAACAGACGACGAGATCGTAGCTGCGGGACAGGTCGAGGCGGTCGAGCGACTGGAGTGTTCCCTGGCGGACGTCGCGCTGGCGGCCGTACCGACGCACGACGTAGTCGCTCGGATCGATGCCGGTGTAGTCGACGTCGCTCCTGATGCGCCGCAGCATTCCGCGCCACGGCGCCTCGCCGCACCCTACATCGAGCACGGTGCGGACTTCGCGCCCCAGTAGATGCTCGGTCGCCGCCAGGGCGAGGCGCGCCTTGCGCTCGACCACGGTACGGCGCACTACGGCACGCGGTGATCGGTACCAGCGGTCGAAATAGTCGCGGTCGTATGTCTTCGGGGCGGCTCCGTTCTGCGCGTACGGCACGCGGTCAGCGACGGGCGTAGACCATCGTGTCGCCGTTCTTCGTGAAGGCGACGACGTCGTACGGATCCTTGCGCAGTCCCTCCATCCCCGGCGATCCCATCGGCATGCCGCCCACGGCGAGGCCAGTGATCTTCGGCATTTCGCGGAGCATGCGCTGCACGAGGTCGCCGGGCACGTGTCCTTCGAGGACGTAGCCGTCGACCTCGGCCGTATGGCAGCTCACCAGCTCGCCCGGAACGCCGAGCTTCTGCTTGTACTCGTAGATGTTCGGGTCCTCGACGACCGTCGCGTCGAAGCCGAGCTCTTTCATGTGGTCGACCCACTTGTCGCAGCAGCCGCAGCCGGGGTTCTTGCGGACGCGCAGCATCGGCCGCGCGGATATGCGTGCGAGCGCCTCGCGTGGTGCAGCCAGCGTCACCGCGATACCGGCCGCCGCGGCGGCCAGCCATTCTCTCCGTGTCGGCATGGACATCTCCTGTGATTGACCGGGCAGCGGAGTAGTACCATGCCGGAGTGCAATCGTTTCCGCCAGTCAGAATACGGGTGCCCCAGCTTGCCTGCCCGCGGCGCGTCGGCTAGGATCGCGCAATACCGTCACAACACATTCGGAGGCCGCAATGAACCGTCGTCTCCTCCTGCCGGCACTGCTCTGCCTGGCTGCCCCTGCGCTACCGGCCGCGGCGCAGCAGGTCCCCACGCCGGAGTCCCACTTCGGCTTCGAGATCGGCGCCGACCGCCACCTCGCAGACTGGGACCAGCTCCTCGCGTACTACGAGAAGCTCGCGCAGGCGAGTCCGCGCGTAGCCCTCGACACCATCGGAACGACGACGATGGGCCGGCCCTTCGTGATGCTGACGGTGACGAGCCCGGAGAATCATGCCCGGCTCGACGCGCTGCTCGCCATGCAGCAGAAGCTCGCGGACCCGCGGACGATCGCGAGCGACGCGGAGCTCGCGACGCTGCTCGAGGACGCCCGGACGGTCGCGCTCATCACGCACCAGATCCACTCCACGGAGGTCGGCGGTGGGCTGACCGCCGCGCGCATGCTCTACAAGCTGGCATCCGGAACGGACGAGGCTACGGGCGAGATCCTCGACAATGTGATCCTGCTCGACATCCCCTCTCTGAATCCGGACGGTACGGACTGGGTCAGCGAATTCTACATGGAGCATGTCGGCACGGCGTACGAGGGTGCATCGCCGCCGTGGCTGTACCAGTTCTACATCGGCCACGACAACAACCGCGACTGGTATGCGTTTACGCAGAAGGAGACGCAGCTCGCGATCGAGCACGCGCACAATGTCTGGCGACCGCACATCGTGCACGACATCCACCAGATGGGTGCGACGGGTGCGCGCATTTTTTTCCCGCCCTACATCGACCCGGTCGAGCACAACGTCGATCCGGCGGTCGTGAGTGCACTCAACCAGCTGGGCGCATACATGGGTGCGCGCCTGACGGCGGATGGCAAGGAAGGTGTAGTCATCAATGCGATTTACGACGCGTTCACGCCGGCGCGCGCCTACCAGCACTACCACGGCGGTGTGCGGATCCTGAGCGAGACGGCCTCTGCGCGGCTGGCGACGCCCGTGGACATCCCGCCCGAGCGCGTGCGAGGCGGCCGCGCCTACGATGCCGCCACTGCTACTTGGAACTTTCCGCTGCCGTGGGAAGGCGGTGAATGGGGCGTCGGCGACATCGTCGACTACATGGAAGCGGGCGCGCTTGCTCTGCTCGAGAATGCGGCCAGGAATCGGAAGTTCTGGGTCGAGAACTTCTACCGCATCAACCGGCGCGCAGTCGAGGGATGGGACGACTGGCCGGCGGCGTGGGTAATCCCTGCAGACCAGGCGAACGAGGTCGGGCTCGCTCACATCCTGCGAATCCTGACCATGGCGGATGTCGAGGTGCACCGCGCAGGCGCGCCGTTCACGACGGGCGGACGCTCCTATGCCGCAGGCACGTACGTGATTCCCATGCAGCAGCCGTATGCGTCGTTCGCTCAGACCATGCTCGAGGTCCAGGAGTACCCGGACCTGCGCGAGTATCCCGGCGGCCCGCCGCGTCGTCCGTACGACGTAACGGCGCACACGCTGCCACTGCTGATGGATGTCGAGGCGATTGCGGTCGACGAATGGGCGGGTGCGCAGCCAACCCTGTCCGAGCCGATCCGCCAGGTCGAATGGCGCTTCGAGCTTCCCGACGTGCTGACGGGCGGGGATGCGCCGCGCATCGCCCTGTACAAGTCCGCGCAGGAGCCGATGGAGGCCGGCTGGACACGCTGGGTCTTCGACATGCACGAGCTGCGCTACGACACGCTCAAGGATGCGCGCATCCGGCAGGGCAACCTGGGCCGCGATTACGACGTGATCGTGCTGCAGTCGCAGAGTGCGCGCTCCATCCGCGAGGGGAACGAGCCGGGCACGCTACCCGAACAGTACACGGGCGGCATCGGCGATGCCGGCGTCGCGGCACTCGAGGCGTTCGTCCGCGGCGGCGGCAGGCTCGTCGCGATCGAGCAGGCGACGGAGTTCGCGGCCGAGCTCTTCGACCTGCCGATCACGAGCGCGGTGGAGGACCTGCGCCCACAGGACTTCTACGTACCCGGGTCCATCCTGCGCGTGGACGTGGATGCATCGAACCCGCTGTCGGGCGGGGTCGGCTCGAGTGCGCACGTTTGGTACTGGGGCGATTCGCGCGCGTTCGACATCGAGGGTGAGAACGTGACGGTGGTCGCGCGCTACGCAGCCGGGAATCCGAAGGTATCCGGCTGGATTCTCGGACCCGAGCACCTCGCCGGGAAACCCGCGCTCGTCGAAGCGGAGGTCGGCGATGGCAGCGTGGTGCTGTTCGGATTCCAGCCGAACTACCGGGGGCAGACCGTGGCGACCTGGCCGATGTTGTGGGCCGCGATGGCGCCCTGACGAGGTCACGCAGTCTGTGAAGGAACGGCGGGCGGCCGAGTGGCATC
This sequence comes from uncultured Gemmatimonadaceae bacterium, assembly GCA_964430275.1. GTDB lineage: Bacteria > Gemmatimonadota > Gemmatimonadetes > Longimicrobiales > RSA9 > DASTYK01. The sequence continues at coordinate 7,018 of CAYSGF010000374.1, read as the reverse complement.
GGCTGCCCGCCGTTCTGATTCTGCCGGTACGGATGCTACCCGCCCGCGAGAGCCTTACTTGGGCAGCTCGACGGTGCGCGTGGGCGGCGCCGGCTTCCTGGCTGCAGGCGCGGAGTCGCCGTTCGCAGGCTCCTCCTCCAGCTTCACGACGTTCTCGGCAATGCGAACGCCGCCGATGTTGAGCATGGTGTGCAGCGCGGGCGGCAGAGTGCCCATCAGGTCCGCGACGAAGCTGCTGACGCCGCTGGCCGCGCCATTGCTGTTTGCTCCCCCGCCACCCCACAGCACCACCTTGTCGAACTTGATGTTGCTGACGGCGTCGGCGGCCTTGTCGGCGAGGTGCTCGATCTTCTCGAGCATGAGCAGGCGATACGCCTCGTCGGCGCTGCCGCACGCCTCGACGATCCTGCGGAGACCGTCGGCCTTCTTCGACAGCATCTCGAATTCGCCGCGCGCCTCGGCTTCCAGCCGGGCGAAGATCGCGGACGCCTCTCCTTCCGCTTCCAGCCGACGGCTTTCGGCGACGGCCTCGGCTTCCACGATCCGACGCGCCTTCTCCGCCTTGGCCGGCGCTTCCAGCTCGGCGCGGCGCTCGGCCTCGATGCGCTCCGCCTCGGCGAGTGCGGCCTTGGCCTGCGCGCGGTTCTCCGCCTCGGACACGGCGGCGGACGCAACGCGCTTACGCGTCTCACCGACCTCGTATGCCTCGGCCTCCTTCACGAGCAGCCGTGCCTTCGCGCCGGCGATGCTGGCCTGTGCTTCAGTCTCGCCGGAGATCGCCTCCGCGTTCGCCGCCGATACCGCGACCCGGCGTGACTGGTCCGCCTGTGCGATCTCGGTGTCGCGCGAGTACTCGGCGCGCTGCTGTGCGACGGCCGTCTCGCGATCGAGGTCCGCGATGCGGATCGCGGTGTCGCGCTCGGCGGTCTTCACACCGATCTCGCGCTCGCGGTTCGCGTTCGACACCTCGATGTCCTTCGCCTGCTCCGCCTGCGCAACGGCGATGGCGCCCAGCTTCTCCTGCTCGGCTACGTCACCCTTCGCCTTGTTGACAGCGCGCGCGCCGGCTTCCCGACCGATCGCCTCGATGTAACCGGACTCGTCGTTCAGATCCTTGATGTTCACGTTGATCAGCTTCAGGCCGATCTTCTTGAGCTCGGGCTCGAGCGCGTGCTCGATATTCGCGCGGAACTGATCGCGGTCCCGGTTGATGTCCTCGATCCGCATGGACGCGATCACCTGGCGCATCTGGCCGAAGATGATGTTCGCAGCCAGCTCCTTCACATCATTCGGCTTCAGGTTCAGGATGCGCGCTGCCGCGTTCTGCTGGAACTCGGGGGTGTCGCCCACTGCGACGGTCACCTGGCTCGGTACCTTGACGCGGATGTTCTCGAGAGACAACGCGTCCGTCAGGTTGATGTCGATCTGCAGCGGTGCCAGGTCCAGGAACGCGTACTCCTGGATGACCGGCCAGATGAATGCGCCACCCCCGCTGATCACGCGCGCCGACTGACCAGTCCCTACACGACCGGAAATGATCAGGACACGGTTGGCCGGACAGCGACGGTAGCGGCTGACGAAGAGCATGACTGCGCTCAACAGCAGGAGCGCAATCACCCCGCCGAGGATCGCCGCGGGCGGCAGTGACGCCGGCAGCTGGACGACGCCGAGCATTGCGTGAACAGGGATCATGAGAGTGCCTCGATGCTGGAGGTGGACACGACTTCGACCGTCTCACGCTCGGGATCGACGGCGACGACGAACACGGCTGCGCCGGTCGCGAGCTCACTTGCTTCGCGCGTCACGGCTCGCAGCTCGACGGTTCGGCCCTGCAGTGTCAGCTGCACCAGGCCGCTGCCTTCGTTGGCCTTCGGCACGGGGAGATAGACCCGCCCCGTAACCCCGACCGCACCGGAAAGGCGGAGCGAACCGTCGCTCTGCGCCCGCAAAATGAGCCGATTCAGGTACGCGTTCGCTGCGGCAGCCGCATAGCCGGCCGGCAGTGCGAGCACACCCGCGAGCAGGGCCGGCATGTGCGGCTCGAGTGCCATTCCCGTAGCGCCGAACACGGCTGCGGCCGCGGACACGGAGCGCACGCTCAGCAGCTCTGCGCCGGCGACGAGCGGACTCCCGCCCGGCACCCCGGACGCGTCGACGTCCGGCAGATGCGTATCCATGCCGAAGGCGCCGAACAGCACCTGCGCCGCGAGCACGACCGCGCCCGCCAGCAGGCATACGATGAAGAGAGCGTGCATGTCTACTCCGGTTCGGAGCGTCTGCGTTGTGTGCACGCGCTGCGGAACGCGTGTATGGGTACTTACGGAATCAGACCGGGTGTGGTGTCGGTGAGCTGCTGCCCCTGCCGTTGCCGCGCCCCGGCAGGGGCAGATGCTGCCTTGCCCTGGCTCAGTCGGTGATTACGTCGCCGAGCGCAGCGACCTGCTCCGCAATCTGTTCGCGATCGCCGACGATCACGATGACCATCTCGTCCTTCGGCAGGTACTCACGCATGATGCGCTGCACCTCGGCGGGCGTGACGGCATAGACGTTCCGCACGTAGTTCGTGAAGTACGACTGCGGCAGGCCGTGCAGGTCGAGCATACGGAGCTGGCCGAGCAGTCCGCCGCGCGATGACGAGCTGAGCGTAAACGTACCCGCGAGATAGTTCTGAATGCTGCGCAGCTCCTCGGCCGGAGGCGGCTCCGCGGCCAGGCGATCGATCTCCTTGAAGATCTCCTCGATCGATGCGCCGGTGACGGCGGTCGTCACATCAGCGACCTCGGCCCAGTACGCCGAACGATAGCGGCTGTTCACGAAGCTGAAGGGAGAATACGTGTAGCCCTTGTCCTCGCGAATATTGCGGGTGATGCGCGACGCGAACGCGCCGCCCAGCAGCGTATTCGTGACCTGCAGCGGCACGTAGTCCGGATGCGTCGGATCCACGACCGGCAGACCGATGAACATCGAAGATTGTACGGCGCCCGGTCTGTCGATGATGTGGATGACCGGCTGCCCCATCGTGTTCGTCTGCGGCTGTGCAAGGCGCGGTGCGGACTCGGTACCGGCGGTCCAGGCGCCGAACGCGGAGCGCACGGCACGTTCGACCGCAGCGCGATCGAACTGGCCGATCACGTACAGACGCGCGCGCGCCGCGTCGAAGTGCTCCGCATGAAACTGCCGGATCTGCTCGAGAGTGTAGCTCATGACCATCGCTTCGGTCGGGTAGGTGATGCCGTACGGGTGGTTGCCGTACAGCAGCGACGCGAAGCGTTCGTTGGCGAGCGACTGCGGCCTGCTCTTCGCGATGGCGAGCGAGCGGACCCGGTCCGCCTTGAGCCGGTCGAGCTCGGACGCCGGGAATGACGGGTTCCGGGCGACGTCCGCGACGAGTGCCACCATTTGTGGCGCGAACTCGGCGAGCGCATCGCCACCAATCGTGGTCTCATCGGAGGACACACCTACATTGAGCGAGCCGCCCATGCTGGCGGCCTCGGTCGCGATCTGCTCGCCCGTGCGAGTCGTCGTGCCCTCGCGCATCAGGTCGCCGACGAGATCCGCGAGCCAGACCTCATCCCCGGCCTCGTCCACGTTCCCGACCCGCACGACGAGCTGCACACCGGCCTTCGGCACGTCGCCGTACTGCAGCAGCTTGACGTCCAGTCCGTTGTCCAGCGTGAAGGTGTACGGCGCGGGCAGGGTGATGTCCTTGGCCGGTCCCGGCTCGGGCGGGCTCTGCTGCGCGGCCGTGCCGGCCGGCAGGGCGAGGGCTAGCGCCAGCGCTAGCGGTGAGGCGCACGTGCGACGCAGTGTCCCTGGCATATTCATCTGAGATTCCCTCTCGCTCGCGCTCGTCCTGCGCGGTGACTGACGTATGCGACAGCGGTGCAAACCTGCGGTAATCGTTCGGTGCATCGCAGCCCTAGTCATGATGCGCTCGCGGGCTCGACCTTCACGACCGTGCGGTTCGTGCGCCGCAGGTACTCGCGCGCGACCTGCTGGATCAGCTCCGGCGTGACCTTGCGGAACTCGTCCTCCAGCCGGTTGATCTTCGCGGGATCGTCGTCGAACAGGGCGAACGAGGCGAGCAGGTCCGCGCGGCCGAGTCCGCTCTCGAGCGTGCTGTAGAGACTGGAGCGGATCTTCACGAGAGCGCGATCGAGTGTGGCGCGGTCGACCGGCTCCGTCTGCAGCCGCTGCACCTGCTCATCGATCGCCGCAATGATCGCGTCGGCCGGCTTGTCCTGGTCGTGGAACATCCAGATCTGGTAGATCGTCGGCCCGTCGATGTTGTGCATGTTGCCGAGCGGGTTCATGCTCGAGGACACGCCACCGGTCAGGGCCTGCTCCTGCACGAGCTCCTGGTGCAGCCAGCTGTCACGGCCCTGGGAGAGGATCTGCTCGATCAGGCCGAGCGCGTAGTACTCGGCCGTACCCGGCTCGGGCGCCTTGTAGCCCACCGCAATGGCCGGGCGGTTCGCGAGCGGATCGACCCGGACGTGCTCCTTCTCTGCCGTCTGCCGCGGCTCGGATATGTCCGGCTGCGCGGCCAGCTCGACCGCCGGGATCGGCCCGAAGTACTCCTCGATCCACGCCTTCGTCTGCGCTGGATCGAGGTCACCGACCACGACGAGGGCTGCGTTGTTCGGTGCGTAGTACTGGCGGAAGAAGCGCTGCACGTCCTCGAGCGTCGCCGCTTCGAGGTCTTCCAGGTCGCCATAGAAGTTGTGCGCGTTGTGCCAGTTCTCGTTCGCCGCCATGGGCATGTCGATCCACGGGAACCCGCCGTACGGCTGGTTCAGCACGTTCACCTTCACCTCGTTGCTGACCACGCCCTGCTGGTTCGTCAGGTTCTCCTGCGTGATTGCCAGCCCCTTCATCCGGTCGGCTTCCGCCCACAGCATCGTTTCCAGCGCATTCGAGGGCACCAGCTCGAAATAGTTCGTGAAGTCGAAGCGCGTCGAGCCATTCAAGTTGCCGCCATGCTTCTGCACCAGCGCAATGAACTCGTTCTTTCCGAGATTCTCCGAGCCCTGGAACATCATGTGCTCGAACAGGTGCGCGAAGCCGGTGCGATCGCGCGGCTCGATGCGGAAGCCGATGTTGTAGTAGACCGCGATTGCGGCCGTAGGCGCGCTCGTGTCGCGCGACAGCACGACCCGCAGGCCGTTGTCGAGCTTGTAGTAGTCGATCGGGATGGACACCGCCGACGGTGCACGGCCGGCCACCACGGCCTCCGTATCGGCGGGCGGCATGCGCTCCGGCTCACCGGTGGAGCCCGGCGCAACCGGCTGCGGGTTGCTGGCGCAGGCGGCCAGCGCGATCACAAGCCAGAACGCGCGTATGCTGCGCATCATCTCACCTCTCATGACTGATGGAACACATCCTCAGGACCAGCAGGGCGGCGGCGCTGCGCCGCGATCTCATCGAAGTGATTCTTAACGGTGTGGTCCTCTGAGGATTGCCACAGGAGCCGGGCGCGTCAATGCGCAGGCGATACCCGTCCGCGATGCGGGGACGACCCGCCCCGCGCAGCGCGAGCCACATGCGCACGTCTGGCAGCCGGATCCGACGCGTGGCGCCTGCGGGAATCGAGGGGTCGCCTTGAGCGGACGGGCACCGGCCCGTACGATGAGCGTGGGTCGCGCCGCGCCTGGCGGAGCGCCACAAACGTAGAGAGCCCATGAAGATCCGAGATTACGAGGTACTCGAGTACCACGAGGGCCAGCGCCCGGGCAAGCTCGAGGTCATCGCGTCGAAGCCATGCCTTACGCAGCGCGACCTCTCCATTGCCTATACGCCGGGCGTCGCCCTGCCCTGCCGGCTCATCGAGAAGGACCCCGATGCGGCGTTCCGTTTCACGGGACGGGGGAACCTGGTCGGCGTCGTGACGAACGGCACGGCCGTGCTCGGACTCGGCAACATCGGCGCCCTCGCCGGCAAGCCGGTGATGGAGGGCAAGGGCGTGCTGTTCAAGCGCTTCGCGGACGTGAACGTCTTCGATATCGAGATGGACACGACCGACCCGGATGAGCTGATCCGGGCGGTGAAGCTGCTGGAGCCGACCTTCGGCGGGATCAACCTGGAGGACATCCGCGCCCCGGAGTGCTTCTACATCGAAGAGCAGCTGCAGCAGATGATGGACATCCCGGTCTTTCACGACGATCAGCACGGGACGGCGATCATCTCGAGTGCAGCGCTCCTGAACGCGCTCGAGATCGCCGGCAAGTCGATCGGCGCAGTGCGGGTCGTGTTCGCGGGCGCGGGCGCGGCCGGCATCGCATGCGCGAACATGATGGTGGCACTCGGTGTCGATCCGGCCAACGTTTTGATGACGGACAGCAAGGGTGTGCTGTTCGAGGGCCGCGATGCGGAGATGAATCCGTACAAGCAGAAGTACGTGCGGCGAACGGACCGGCACACCCTGGCCGAGGCGCTGAAGGGAGCGGACGTCTTCGTCGGCGTCTCGCAGGCGAACACCGTAACGGGCGAGATGATCCGCTCGATGGGGGAGAGCCCGATCGTGATGGCCATGGCCAACCCGGACCCCGAGATCACCTACGAGGAAGCGACTGCCGCTCGCAGCGATGTGATCATGGCGACCGGCCGCTCTGATTATCCGAACCAGGTCAACAACGTGCTCGGCTTCCCCTTTATCTTCCGCGGCGCGCTGGACGTACGCGCGCGCGCCATCAACATGGAGATGAAGATCGCCGCGGCCTACGCGATCGCGGCGCTCGCCCGCGAGGAGGTGCCGGACGAGGTCAGCGCCGCCTACCGCAGGCAGCGGCTGCGCTACGGCCCGGAGTACCTGATCCCGACGCCCTTCGATCCGCGGCTCATCACCCAGGTGCCGCCCGCGGTCGCGCGCGCCGCCATGGACAGCGGCGTGGCGAGAAAGCCGATCGTCGATTGCGATCGCTACGCCGATCAGCTGCGCGCCCGGCTCGACCCGACCGCCAGCCGCATGCAGCTGATCATCGATCGCGTGCGCGCCAGCCCCAAGCGCATGGTCTTCGCC
>CAYSGF010000373.1:0-5940 GCA_964430275.1 uncultured Gemmatimonadaceae bacterium | reverse complement strand
GATCCGGCGTCGGCCTTCGTCGAGTTGTTCCTGCAGCAGGGCGCGACCCTGCGGCTGATCGATGCGGGTCTGGATCGGGCACGTACGGTCTCCCGCGACGGCGGCCGCTACCTCGTGCGCGTGCAGCCACGGCTCGGCACGGTCGGCACGTTCCGCCTGAGCATCGAGGGCGACGGCGCGCGGCCCGCCCTCGTCGCCAGCGCCGCGCCGTTTCGAACGCTCCCCGCGTCGCGCTACGTCTTCCCGGTCGAGGGTCGCGATGCGAGCGCGATCCGCAGCGACTGGGGCGACCCGCGCGGCGGCGGCCGCCGGCACGAGGGCGTCGACATCTTCGCGCCTCGGGGCACTCCCGTGCTGGCGGCGACGGACGGGGTGATCATCGCCGTACGCCACACGCCGATCGGCGGAAAGGTGGTCTGGATGCGGCCCGACGGCGAAGACCTCGAGCTGTACTACGCACACCTCGATCGGCAGGACGTTCGCCCGGGCATGCGCGTACGCGCGGGCGAGCGCATCGGGCGCGTCGGCAATACGGGCAATGCCCGCTCGACGCCGCCGCACCTGCATTTCGGCGTCTACCGCGCGGGCGGACGCATCGCGATCAATCCGACGAGCTGGATCGAGCGGAGCGCGCCGCTGCTCGGCGGCGAAGGCGTCGCAGGCGGCTACGGCTCGAACTGAGTGAACTCCGGGTTCAGCTCCGCGGTCCCGCCTCTCTCACCGCCTCGCTGACCCCGTCGGCGTACTTCGCGAAATTCTCACGGAACATCTCCGCCAGCTTCCGTGCCTGTGCGTCATAGGCAGCAGGATCTTTCCACGTCAGGCGCGGCTGCAGCACGTCGTCGGGGACGCCGCGAATGTGCTTCGGCACGCGCAGGCCGAACACCGGATCCTCGACTGTCTCCGCGTCGTTCAGCTTGCCGCGCAGCGCGGCATGCACCATCGCACGGGTGTGGCTCAGCTTCATGCGGTTGCCCGCGCCGTAAGCACCACCGGTCCAGCCCGTGTTGACCAGCCAGCACTGTGCATCGTGCTGGGCGAGCTTCTCGCCAAGCATGGTGGCATACGTGGAGGGGGGCAGCGGCAGGAAGGGCGCACCGAAGCAGGTGCTGAACGCCGCCTTCGGCTCCGTAACCCCACGCTCCGTGCCGGCGACCTTCGCGGTGTAGCCGGACAGGAAGTGGTACATCGCCTGCTCGTGCGTGAGGCGGGCGATGGGCGGCATCACACCGAATGCGTCCGCGGTCAGGAAAACGACGTTCGTCGGGTGGCCGGCCATCCCGCTTTTCACGGCGCCGGGTATGAACGCGATCGGATAGGACGAGCGCGTGTTCTCCGTGTGCGAGTCGTCGTCGAAGTCCACCTCGCGCGTGTCCGGATCGAGAACGACGTTCTCGAGGATGGCACCGAAGCGGCGACTGGCGGACCAGATGAGGGGCTCGCCTTCCGCCGAGAGTCGTATGACCTTCGCGTAGTTGCCGCCCTCGAAATTGAAGACGCCGCTGTGCGACCAGCCGTGCTCGTCGTCGCCGATCAGCGAACGCTCCGGATCGGCCGACAACGTGGTCTTGCCCGTCCCGGACAGGCCGAAGAAGAGCGCGACGTCGCCGTCCGGTCCGACGTTCGCCGAGCAGTGCATGGGCAGGACTCCGTTGAGCGGCAGCAGGTAGTTGAGCACGGAGAAGATCGACTTCTTCATCTCACCGGCGTAGCGCGTGCCGCCGATCAGGACCGTACGACCGGCAAAGCTCACGACGATGAACGTGCTGCTCCTCGTGCCGTGCCGGGCGGGGTCGGCCTCGAATTCCGGTGCGTGCAGGATCGTGAAGCCGGGCTCGATGGCGCGCCGCGCAGCGTCGTCGGGCACGATGAACATGTTGTTGACGAAGAGGGTGTGCCATGCACTCGGACTGATGGAGCGAACGTTGAGGCGGTACTCCGGGTCCGCGCCTGCCCACAGGTCCGTGACGAACAGCTCCTGCTCCGACAGGTAGGCCTCGACATCGCGCCGCAGCGCATCGTAGTGCGCGGGTTCCATGGTGACGTTCACCTTGCCCCACGCGATGCGCTCCTCGCTGTCGCCCTCACGCACGATGAACTTATCATCGGGCGATCGGCCGGTATGCGGCTTCGTGATTCCGACGAACGCGCCCTCGCGGGTGAGCTGCCCCTCGCCGCGCCGGACGGCCTCTTCGATGAGTGCAGCGGGCGCGAGATTCCAGTACACGGGCCGGCCCGGTCGAAGTCCATGGGCCGCCAGGTCGCGCGCTGCCAAAGTCGTTGCCACGTCTGCCTCTAGGTTCGTGTCGTTCCGTGCTGTTCGGACGCCCCGGGATGCGGTGGAAGACCGGGAGGTTACTAGCGGCGTCAGAGGTGGTCAAGCAGACCGCAGTGAAGAGCGTGGATCGAGGCTTGCGCTTTGTAATCAGCGCCCGCGTGCTGGACCGGGCCGACTCGGACCCGTAAGCTGACGCCCGTGAAGACCAGGTTCGCGCTACTCCTGACCGCCCTCGCGGCACCCGTTGCCGCGCAGACGGACCCGGCGCCGTGCGCGACGGGGCCGATCTCGTACATCTTCATCGACAACCATTCCGTCTTCGACACGTCGGATCCCGACCTGAATCCACGCTTTGCATGGGCGTACCGCACCGCGAACGCCCTGCATGTGCGGACCCGCGAGCGGGTGATCCTGCGCGAGTTGCTGTTCGAGGCGGGGGACTGCTACGACCCTTTTCGGGTGTCGGAGAGCGAGCGCCTGCTGCGCTCGTACCGATTTCTCGCACGGGTCGATGTCTTCGGCGTGCCACAGCCCGACGGCAGCTGGCACGTGATCGTGGACACCCAGGACGAATGGAGCACCCGGCTCGACCTGCGCATCGACACGGACGAGGGGTTTGGCCTGGAGGGCGCCCGCATCGACGAAGTGAACCTGCTTGGCACGGGCCAGTCCGTTGGCATTCATTATTTCGATCGGGACGCGACGCGCGAGTACGGTATCCGATACAGCGCGCCCCAGCTCTTCGGCACGCGTTGGGATCTCGGTGCAGAGCTGGCGCAGTCGCGTGCCGGCACGCGTATGGCCGCCGAAGTCGCCTACCCGTTCGTCGTCGAAGTCAGCCGGTGGGCGGGTCGCCAGAGCTTTTTGCGCGACGATCGCTTCTTCGACTACATGCTGCCGCGCGCCGAAGGCGCCACGGACCACGTGCTCCAACCGCTGCGCGAGAGCTTCTTCGACCTAGCGATCGTGCACCGTCTGGGTCGCAGGGGCGCCATGACACTGCTCGGCGGCGGCATCAGCTATCAGAAGGTGTCCTATCACGGGATTCCGCAGTTCGTACCGCGCGGTGACTACGAGGACCGGGTTCCGGTCGCGGACTCGATGGACATGGCGATCCAGCCGCAACGCAGTGAGATCAACAGCATTCGTGCGACGGCAATGATCGGGCAGCGCAACATCTGGTACGTTCAGCGGCGCGGCCTGGACAGCATGCGGGGCGAAGAGGACGTGCGTCTCGGTGCGGAGATCACGCTGGCCCTCGGTCGCTCACTTCCGCAGTTCGAAACGGATGACGACCTGGCAACCACGGTGACACTGTACACGGGCGTGGAAGTGGGCGACGCGATCATCGTCCTGCGCGGCCGCGGCGACGCGCGGCGCGACCTGCGCGCCGATGTTGGCACGGAAGAGTGGAAGGATCTGTACGGCGAGGCGGAGCTGCTCACGTACCTGCAGACAGCGCAGCTGCCGCGACACACGCTGTTCCTGCGCGCGGCCGGCAGTGGCGGCTGGAACACGGTCACTCCCTTTCAGCTCACGCTCGGCGGACTGCGCGGCCTGCGCGGTTACCCCCGCCAGCGCTACCCCGGCGGGCACCGGGTCGTCGCCTCGCTCGAGGATCGCATCTACTTTGGCTGGCCGTTCCGCGACCTTGCCGACGTGGGCGGCACCGTATTCGTGGACGCGGGTCGCGTCTGGAGCGGCGACGCCCCATTCGGCCGCGACAGCGACTGGCGCGCCGCCGCCGGGCTCGGGTTGCGCGTCTCGTTTCCAGCCGGGGGGCGATCGGTGGCACGGCTCGACTTCGCCTGGCCGCTCGAGAAGGGAACCGGGCTGGGCGATTTCCGCGTGATCTTCTCGCTCGACGAGATCATCGGCCTGTCGGCGGATGCGCGCGACGCCCAGCTGCTCCGGTCACGACGTGAGACCGTCGCCGGCGATCTGTTCACGCCGCGCTTCTGATCATGCGCCCCGCCCGCTACCGCGCGCGCTGGCTGCTTCCGATCAGCCGTGAGCCGATCGCCGACGGTGCCGTGCTCGTTGACACCGACGGGCGCATCGCCGCAGTCGGGACGGATTCGGAGGTCGCTCGTCCGTCCGACGCCGAGCCGATCGACCTGGGCGACGCCGCGCTGCTGCCGGGCCTCGTGAATGTGCACGCGCATCCGGAGCTGAGTGCGCTTCGCGGCGCCCTCGAAGACCTGCCGTTCGAGACCTGGATCCGTACACTGCGCCGCGTAAAGCAGCAGGCGGCCATGAGTGACGATGACCTGAGGACCTCCGCTCTCTGGCAGCTTGCTGAAGCCTATGCGGCCGGCATCACGACGATCGGCGCGACCGAGGACTCCTCGGCATCGCTCGAGGCACTGCGCGAGAGCGGCGGCCGCGGCGTCGTGTTCCGCGAAGTGTTCGGCCCGGCACCCGAGCAGAGCGGAAGAGCTATCGAGCAACTGCGCGAGCAGGTCGCCGCGATGCGCACCGCGGCCGGCGCGCTCGTGCGCGTCGGCATCAGTCCGCACGCCCCCTATACCGTCTCGGACGCGCTGTTCGGTGCGACGGCCGAGCTCGCAGCGAGCGAGGGGTTGCCCGTCGCCGTGCACATTGCCGAATCCGCATCCGAAGGGCGGCTCGTCGCGAGTGGCGCGGGTCCTTTCGCGGATGCACTGACACGGCGTGGCATCGCGACACCGCCCCGAGCACGATCGCCGATCGCATTGCTCGAGCGTACAGGCATTCTGGCACTGCGGCCGCTGCTCATCCACTGCGTCGGAATCGACGCGCACGACATCGCTTCGATCGCGGCGGCGGGCGCCAGCGTCGCGCACTGCCCGGTGGCGAACGCCCGGCTCGGTCACGGGGTCGCGCCGATCACCGCGTTGCAGGGGGCTGGCGTGAACGTGGCGCTGGGGTCGGATTCCGTCGCCAGCAACAATCGGATGGACCTGCTGGAGGAAGCGCGCACTGCACAGCTCCTGCAGCGCGCGCGACAGCAATGCCACGACGCCCTGCCGGCGAGCGTGCTCCTGCGCATGGCGACGCTCGACGGCGCACGGGCTCTCGGCCTCGAGCAGCAGATTGGCACGCTCGAGCCGGGGAAGAGCGCGGATCTGTGCGCAGTCTCGCTCGCAGCAGTACACGCCCGACCGGTCCATGACGTGGAATCGGCGCTCGTGCACGCGGCACGCGGAACGGACGTGATGCTGACGATCGTGCAGGGACGCGTCCTCTACCGCGCTGGCGCTCACTCGACGATCGACCTGGCTTCCGTCGCTGCACGCATGGACGAGCTGTCCGTGCGGGTCGGCGTCGCGCGCGCCGCCGAGTCGTGAGGGCTCGCCTACCGCACGCCGAGGAACGGCTCGATGCGGCAGTGCATGACGAGGGCGAGCTGGAGCAGAGCCTGGATCAGCTCGCGGCAGTCAACCGCTTCCTGGGCGGCACGCGTGCCGCGGTACACGCGGTCGAGGCGATGGCACCGGCGGCCGGCGCCGTGCGCGTGCTCGACGTGGGCTGCGGCTCGGGTGACGTGCCACTCGCGATCGCCTCGCACCTGCGCCGCATCGGTCGCTTTGCCCAGGTCACAGCCACGGACCTGCATCCGCAGATTCTGGAGATCGCACGCCGCCGCATCAGGGACGATGCCACCGCGACCCTGGCGCGCG
>CAYSGF010000372.1:0-1869 GCA_964430275.1 uncultured Gemmatimonadaceae bacterium | reverse complement strand
CTTCTCCGCTGCGACGACGTAGAAGCAGAAGAGCATGATCGCCGGGCCGTTGATCGTCATGGAGACGGACACCTGGTCGAGCGGGATGCCGTCGAAAAGCGTCTCCATGTCCGCGAGCGAGCTGATCGCGACACCGCACTTCCCCACCTCGCCGAGCGAGCGCGGATGGTCCGAGTCGTAGCCCATCAGGGTCGGGAAGTCGAATGCGACGGAAAGACCGGTCTGGCCGTGCTCGAGCAGGTACTTGTAGCGGCGGTTCGTCTCCTCGGCCGTGCCGAAGCCCGCGAACTGGCGCATCGTCCAGAGGCGCGTGCGATACATCGACGTGTACGGCCCGCGCGTGTACGGGAAGCGCCCGGGAAAGCCGAGCTTGTCGTCGTACTCCCACGCCGGGCCGAGATCGGCCGGGGTGTAGAGCGGCTCGACGGGGACGCCGGACACCGTCGTGAACGACGGCTCGCGCGCCGGCAGCGTCCCGAACGCCGCCTCCCACTCCGCCAGCCGCGCCCGCAGCGCCTCCAGCTCGCGCTCCTGTGCGGCCATGCGCTCGGTCAGCTCCGCCGGAACGGCGGCAGCCCGTGCATCGCGATCCATCACACCCATGACGACCTTCCCGGTTTGGTTCGGGGTCCTCTGTCCGGGGCCCTCCGACGGCCCGGCCGGTCCTACCCCTCAGGCGCCGGAGCGTTGCCCTGCGCGGCGCGCACGATCCGCGCCGCCACATCATAGGGCGTTTCCTCACCCGCGACGAGGCCATCCAGCGACGCCGCGAGCGTCTGCTCGCCGCCGCACTCCTGCCACACGTGCCGCTCCAGCGTGCGACGCACCTGCTCGCGCACCCGCTCCGACAGACGCATGCGACGCCGCGCGATCAGCTCACCGGATTCCGTCAGCCACACGCGGTGACCGTCCAGCGCGCTCGCCAGCTCCTCGATGCCTTTGTGCTGATCGGCGATCGTTTGCAACACGGGGATCTCCCAGGTGGACTGCGGGCCGGGGCCCCGGCCGGGGCCGGGAGGCGCCTCGGCTGTGCGCGCGCTGCCAGCGTCCGTCGGCTGCGCATGATCGGCGTTCGCGGCGTCCGTGGGGCGCTGCGCACGCCGCGAACCCGCGTCCGCCTGCGCCCCGCCGGTTGGCCCCGGCCCGGGCGCCGGCCCGGGCCCGCTGTTGCCCTCCAGGCTCCGTGCATCCGCACGACGGGCCCGATGCGTCGCCCCACCGATCCGCTTTGCCGCCCTCTTCGTATCCACCCCGTGATGCGCCGGCACATTGCGCAGCGCGTCACCCGAGCGCAGGTGCAGCATCATCGCGACTTCGCGGGCGAGGCGGTCGGCGCCGGGGCGGTCGGACTTGTTGATCGCGAACAGGTCGGCGGCTTCCATGAGGCCGGCCTTCATCGCCTGGATGCCATCGCCGGATTCCGGCACGAGCACGACGAGCGTCGTGTCGGCCGCACGCGCGATGTCGAGCTCGGACTGGCCGACGCCCACGGTCTCGACGATCACGCGGTCGAAGCCGTATGCGTCCATGACGTCGGCGATCTCCTTCGTGGCGAGGGCGATGCCGCCGAGCGAGCCGCGCGTCGCCATGGAGCGGATGAACACGCCGTCGTCCATGCCCACGTCGTTCATGCGGATGCGGTCGCCGAGGAGAGCACCCCCCGTAAACGGCGACGTCGGATCCACCGCAATGACGCCGACGGTCTCGCCGCAGGCGCGGAAGTGGCGCACGAGTGCCGCGCTCAGGGTGCTCTTCCCGCCGCCGGGGGGACCGGTGATGCCGATGCGGTGCGCGCGGCCGAGATCGCCATGCAGAGCGTGAAGCAGGCCCAGGAAGCCAGCGCGCTGGTTCTCGACGATCGAGATCGTG
>CAYSGF010000371.1:0-5870 GCA_964430275.1 uncultured Gemmatimonadaceae bacterium | reverse complement strand
CGTGGACCGCTCACCCAGGCGTTTCTGCGCTCACAGGCGATCGGCTCGGAGAACCCACAGCTCTTCGCGCTCGGCGTGAAGGAGGTCTGGGAGACGCGGGTGCCGCTCGACCGGATCGTCCACACGCTCGGCTGGCCGCTGCCCAATGACACGTTCGGTGGCAGCTTCATGTATCCGCTGGAACCGAACGTCATCGCGCTCGGGCTGGTTGCTGGCCTCGACTACGGCAACGCGAATCTCGACGTGCACGTGCTGCTCCAGCAGATGAAGGCGCATCCGTTCTTCCGCGCATACCTGGAGGGCGGCGAGCTCGTGGAATGGGGCGCGAAGACCATCCCCGAGGGTGGCTTCCATGCGATTCCGGAACGGCGCCACGGCAACGGTGTCGTGCTGCTCGGCGATTCGGCAGGCTTCGTCGAAGTCGCATCGCTCAAGGGCATCCATTACGCGATGCAATCCGGCATCTTCGCCGCCGAAGCGATCTTCACCGCTCTGAAACAGGGTGACACGTCGAGCACCGCGCTGCGGAAGTATGACGAGCTGGTCGACGGCAGCTTCATCCGCGACGACCTCTACCGCCGCCGCAATATGCGCCTGGCCTTCAAGGACGGCTTTTATGTCGGCGGCGCGAAGGCGGCCCTCATGAGCCTGACCGGCGGCGCGTTTCCCGGCGGCAAAATCGATGTCGGCAGCGACGCCGCACACGCGAAGCACGCGGGCGCCCCGTCGGCGTTCCCCGATTCGCCACTCGCGATCCGCAAGCTGGATGCTGTGTTCAAGTCGGGGAATGCGACGCGCGACGACATCCCGTCGCATCTCGTCGTCGGCGTGGACATCTCCGGCGAGGTGGCGGACCTTTACGCACACATGTGTCCGGCCGGCGTGTACGAGCGTGACGGCGACCGCCTGGTCGTGAATCCACCCAACTGCATCGATTGCAAGGCGACGGACGTGCTCGGTCCGCGCTGGACGCCACGAGAAGGCGGAAGCGGACCTACGTACCGCCAGATGTAGGTCGGCACCGCGGGCTGCGGTGCCGCCGGACGGGGGACGGGCAAGGGTCAGGGTGAGGGGGAGGGTACACGGGCAGGGGCAGGGCCAGGTGTACGGGGAGGGGTCCATTACTCGGGAGAGGTGACTCATGCGGGATCGCGTCGGCGTCGGGATGGGGCTGGGGGTGCTGTTGGCGGGGCTGGTGGCGTGCGCACCCGTGCGTGCGCAATCCGGCGTGGCGTCATCCTCTGCCTCACCTGCGGCGGAAACGACCACGATCGTGCTCGTCCGACATGCGGAGAAGCAGGCGGTCCCGGAGAGCGATCCGGCCCTCACACCGGCTGGGGAAGCGCGCGCGGAGGCGCTGCTCGATGCGCTCGGTGATGCACGCGTGGATGCGGTGTACTCCACCCCGTTTGCGCGCACGCGGTCGACCGCGGAACCGCTCGCGCGCGCGGCGGGCGTGGAAGTGACCATCGTACCGGCGGGTGGGGGCGCACCGGATTACGTCGCGGCGGTTGCCGAGCGCGCACGCACGGAGCACCCTGGGGGGCTGGTCGTCGTCGTCGGACACAGCAACACGCTCGGACGCACGATCGCAGCGCTGGGCGGTCCGGATGACCTGGGTGATCTGCCGGATCCCGTGTACGACACGCTCTACGTGCTGCTGCTCACGGAAGGTGCGGAGCCGCGGCTGATCAAGGTCCGCTACGGCGCACCGAGCGGCGAGTGGTGAGGCCGGTGCCTCACCGTGCCGCCTTGATCGCCTCCGTGAGCTTCGGCAGGACCTCGTGCGCGTCACCGACCAGGCCGTAGTCTGCGACCTTGAAGATGGGCGCGTCCGCGTCCTTGTTGATCGCGACGATCGTGCGGGCACCGCGCATACCGGCGAGGTGCTGCATGGCGCCGGAGATGCCGACGGCGAAATAGAGCTGCGGTGACACCGTCTTGCCGGTCTGACCGACCTGCTCGGCATGCGGACGCCAGCCGGCGTCCACCACAGCGCGTGATGCGCCGAGCGCCGCCTGCGGGCCGAGCGCATCGCGCAGCGCCTCCAGCAGGTTCCAGTGCTGAGGATCCTTGAGCCCGCGGCCACCGCTCACGACGATCGGCGCTTCACCGACATCCGGCCGGTCGCCTGAGGCCGCCTTCACCTCACGCACCTTCACGCGCGCCTGCGCCGGGTCTGCGGCAAGCTCGATGCTCTCGATACTGCCGCTGCGCTCGTTTTCGACGGCGCGAAACACGTTCGGCCGGATCGACACGAGGCGCGGACCGCCGGCAAAAGCGACTTCCGCGTACGCACGGCCGGAGTAGACCGGCCGCGTAGCGACCAGCTCACCCCCGTCCACACTCACGTCCGTCACGTCTGCGGCGAGCGGCACGTCCAGCAGGGCGGCGACGCGGGGCGCCAGATCCCTGCCCTGCGCACTCGCACCGAAGACCACGGCGAACGGATCGCCCGCGGACGCCTGCGCCGCGATCGTCGCGGCTGCTGCCTCCGGAGCGTAGCCGGACAGCGCGTCGTGCTCGGCCACCAGGACCTTGTCCGCGCCGTAGCGACCGAGCTCCGCTGCTGCGCCGCCGATGCCCGACGGCCCGAGCAGAATCGCATGCACTTCGCCGCCGGCCGCGTCCGCGATCCTGCGCGCGACCGCAACGACTTCGAAGGAAACACGGCGGAGCGCCCCGTCACGCTGTTCCGCAACTGCAAGAATCTTCGACATCGTTCCTCTTAGAGAACCTTCGCTTCGTCGCGCAGCAGACGCACCAGCTCCGGCACGGCATCGGCACCTTCCCCGACGATCCGGCCGGGTGGGCGCTCCGGCGGCGGTGTCATCGAGCGGATCGTCAACCGGCTCTCGCCGAGCTGCGCGTCCTTTTCCTCGAGCGGCTTCTTCTTCGCCGCCATGATTCCCTTCAGCGACGGATAGCGCGGCTCGAATTTGCCCTTCGTGATCGTCAGCACCGCCGGCAGCGGCGCTTCGACGATCTCCACACCGCCCTCGATCTCCCGGTGCGCAACGACCTGGCCGTCGCCGACCTCCAGCTCCGCGGCGACCGTGATGCACGGCAGATCGAGCAGCCCGGCAAGCATTGGCCCGACCTGCTGCTGGTCGTAGTCGACCGCCTTCATGCCGAGCAGCACCATGTCGGGGGCCGCCTCCTTCAGCTCCGCCGCCAGTGCCTTCGCGGTGGCCAGGCCATCGATGGTCGGCTGCCCCTTGAGCAGCACGGCGCGATCTGCGCCCATCGCCAGCGCACTGCGCAGCTGCTCGCCCGAGCTCGCATCGCCCACGCTCACCACGACGACCTCGCCCGTACCCTGCGACTCCTTCAGCCGCAGCGCCGTCTCGATCGCAAACTCGTCGTAGGGGCTGATCACGTGCTTGATCCCGGCCGGATCGATGGCAGCACCGGAAACCTTGATGCGTGCCTCCGTGTCCGGCACGCGCTTGATGCAGACGTAGATCTTCACTTCCCTGCCCGTTGCTGGTCCGAAACCGCCGGCAATGTAGGGGCGGCGCTCGAGTGTGTCTACTGCGGCAGCCGCACGCTGGTGCGCCACACGACATGCTGCTCGCGGTCGGCGACCAGCAGGAACCCGCGCGCGCTCGTCGCGACCATCATCGGACTGCGCAGCTGCGTCTCCCCGGCCGGGCGACCGGCGCCATTGTAGCCGGGCGTGCCGGTGCCGGCGAACGTGTCGATGATACCGCTGGACAGGGAAAGCACGCGCACGGCGTGATTTCCCTCGTCGGCGACGTAGAGCGTCTGGCCGTCTGCTGCAACCGCAACGCCGAGCGGCCGGCGCAGCCGTGCCGCCAGCGCAGGGCCGCCATCGCCGTCGTATCCTTCGGAGCCCGCCGTGCCGGCAATCGTGCGAATCGTGCCGGCGGCCAGATCCACCGCGCGCACGACGTGGTTGCCGCTTTCCGCGATGAAGAGGACTCCTCCCGCCAGCGCGAGGCCGCGCGGGACGGACAGTTCGGCTGCCGCAGCCGGACCGCCGTCGCCGCTGTAGCCACGCTGCGCCGTCCCTGCGATCGTGCGGATCGTGCCATCCGCGTCGATCGTGCGCACGCGGTGCGAGCCGGGCTCGCTGAAGTAGATCCGGCCGGCCTCATCGACTGCCACGCCGCCGACACCACGGAAGAACGCCTGGTCGGCCGGTGTGCCATCGGGCGAGACGTCGAGCCGGCTCGTGCCGGCCACGACCGTGAGGTTGCGCAGGTCTGCCGTCATGCGGATCAGACGATTGCCGTTCAGGTCTGCGAGGAGGAGCGAGCCGTCCGCTTCCCAGGCCATGTGCACCGGCTCACGGATGCACACGCCACGACTGCAGCCGCCGTCCAGAAACACGACATCGACCGTGTTCGTCGACGTGACGCGGAACATGCGCGCGCCGCGGCGAGTGATCCCTCCTTCGTGCAGCGTCGCGCCCTGGTCCACGACCATGACGTCGCCGGACGCCTCCTCCATCACTGCGGCAAGAGGGTCCATGAGCGGCGTGTCCGTGGCGAGCTGCTCGATGCCGAGACCGGCGGAGTCGGCAACGCCGACGATCACGCGCATGAAGCCCGGCGTGTCGCCGATGATGATGAGCGGGTCGCCACACGCGAGCGGTGCGCCTGCGATCGCGAGGACGGCTACTGCGAGACGAGATCGACGACCCATACGTCGCTGCCTCCGGCATCCGGCATGTGTGTGAAGGCGAGTCGTGAGCCATCCGGCGAGACGGCGGGCTCGACGCCATCGTTCGTGCCCAAAACCGGCGTGGCCATTCCCGTCTCGATGTCGATGCGTGCGATCCCGCGTTCGCGACGCGCGTAGAGCGATCCGTCCGGCGCCCACGCGGGGTCTTCGCCCGGACCGAGCACGATCACTTCGGAGCCGTCGGGACGCACCAGCTCGAGAGAGCGGGTACCCATCGCATGATGGGTACGCAGGACGCCCCATGCTTCCTGGCCGCTGCTGCATCCGCACATCGATGTGGCCGAGCTCTGCGGCCGCAGTCGCATGAAGGCGATGAACGCGCCGTCCGGGCTCCACGCCGGATGCGTTGCGTGGTCCGTGCCCGGGATGGGCTCAGGAGCATTCACACCGGGTGTCCACAGATAGAGCTGGATTCCGTCGCTGAAGACGACTCGCTGGTTATCGGGCGCCCACGCCGCGGTGAAAGCGATACGCCCGACGGCATACAACTCGTGATAGGGATAGGAATGATCGTTGTACGGCTCCGGTAGCGCCCGCGAGCCGCGCCCGGGCAGGTCCACGGCAATGATCACCGGCGGTGTGGTGCTCGCTTCGTCGATGTCGCGCACGGTCAGGTTCGCGCGCTGGATGCGCGGATCCACGCCCGGACAGAGGTCGTCTCCCATGCGGCACTCGGCCGGCGGCGCTTCCGCGATGACGTTCAGAAACAGGATGCGCTGCCCATCGGGCGAGACGGCAGGCGCAACGTGGTACTGTGGCCCGAGCGTCGTTTCGTGCAGGAATCGGTACAGTGGCCGCACTGTGCCGCCTCCGGCTGGTGCTGCGACCAGCACGCCGGGTGCGAGCGGCAGGCCGGGATAGCCCTGTGCCGAGTAGTAGACGGAATCCCCGTTCGGCGACCACTGCGGATTCCGATCGTCGCCCACATTGAACGTCAGGCGGCGCGGCGACTCGCTCTGCCACTCGAACTCGGGCACCTCCGTGGCGAGCTCGACCTCGCGGCACCCGCACACGAGGGACGCGGCCGCGACGAGCGCGCAGGTGGCGGCGCGCATCAGAACGTCACCTCGATGCCCAGTCGCAGCTGGCGCGCTTCCCCAAAGTACAGCGAAGGGTCGAAGCGATCGAGCGCCGCCGCCGTGCGCGCGATGCGGAACTCG
>CAYSGF010000370.1:0-3054 GCA_964430275.1 uncultured Gemmatimonadaceae bacterium | reverse complement strand
GATGAAGCCGTTGCCGTCGCGATCCTCCTCCCCTGATTCGCCAAAATTCGCAATGAACCAGACGTCCTGGTCCGGATCGTAGCGCACTGCCTCGGGGCCCGCGAGACCTGTGATCTGCGCGACGCGGCGGGTGCTGTCCTGCACGGCCGCGGAGTCATGCGCCACCGCCGTGGTCTGCGCCGCATCGCTCGTGGCTTCGCCCGCCGGCCGCTCACAGCCGACAATCAGCAGCGACGTTGCGACCATCGTCACTGTGCTGCTTCCGCGCTTCCTCGCCATCCGCCACCGATCCTTTCCCGGGTGTGCCAGCTCAGCGGAACAGCCGTAGCGTCTCCTCCGCTGGTTTCCAGACGCAGGTGTGAAGCGGTGTGTCACGCACGGTATGGATCCGGCCTTCCGTGCTGCGCAGATCCGCGACGAGATCCGAAAACTGCTGCAAACTCGCCATCTCGTAGACGACGACGAACTCCTGGTCCTGAACGCCGAAGGAGTACAGGAGCAGCTGCGAGATCTCCGGAAACTGCTTCCCGACCCGGATGTGCTCGTTCATCATCCGCTGCCGCTCCTCGCGCGGCTGCAGGTACCACTCCGTCGTCTTGACGAACGGGTAGATCACCAGGTAGCGCTGACGCTCGGTCGCGAATGGATCGATCTCCTGCGAGGAGCGCTGCGCCCTGCTGTACTGCGACGGCCGCGTGTACCCCCACAGCGTCGTCGTGAGCTCGACGTAGCGGCGATGCGGCGTAGTCGCGCGCGCAAATGCCGCGAAGAACTCCGCTGCCGCCTCCGGACGCTCCGCCGCGATCGAACTCCAGACGCACACGTCCGACCCGTGCTCCGCTGGATAGACCTGATAGACGTCCACGGACTGCGCTGCACCGCGCAGGCCCGCCAGCAACGCCGCATGCACCCGCTCCTTCTCCTCGGAACCGAGCGCCCAGTACTCCGATGTGAACCGCGCAAGCGCATAATGACTCAGCGCCTGCGGAGTGGACTCCGACACACCACCTCCCGATCTGTGATCCCTGCTCGGACGAACCGCACCGCCCGCCGCACGTTAGCACATTCGACCGACACGGCCAACCAGCCACGACCCCACGCGCATACTCATCCCGGGGGTGCCCCCCCGAAGTCCGTCGGCTCGGCAGGGCGGAAGATCAGATCCAGCGCAAACCAGACGTTCCGTGATACCGGATACGCAACCACCGGCCCGGCCACCGCCGGTATCAGCGCGCCGTACATCACCAGCGTCCATGGAACGGCCGGCCACGTCAGTAGGATCGCCGCCACGATCGCCACCACCACGATCAACTCGGCCACGATGAAGTTCAGCATGAACCCGCCGATCCAGTAGTCCTCCTCACCACGATCGAAACGCACGCCGCAAACCGGACACGACGCCTTGAAGTCGAAGTACGTCGCGCGCACTTCACGGCCGCCGCAGTGCGGGCAGCGCAGGAGCAGCGCACGACGCAGCATCGTCCACGGACCCGCGGACGCGTCACGCACGCCGCCGTTCGACCTCGCATGCTTCGACAGTTTCATGACGAAATCTCGCCGATCCACCCGCCGATCCCAAGCCCGCGGGCTTCGGCGCCGATCACCGCCCATCGACTTCGGCGCCGCGCACCCGCTGCCGATCCGGCCCCGTACCAGGCCGCTCACCCCGCTGCACGAGCCGGCCCGGTCGCGGCGGGCCGCACCCCTCCCGTTCCTCTTGACGATCTGAAGGAGGCCACCTATCGTGCTTCAGATCATCTGAAGGAGAGGGGCCATGGGAGACGCGTCGCGCGAGCTGTTGCAGGGCACACTCGAGCTGCTGGTGTTGAAGACGCTGGCGCTGGAGCCGATGCACGGGTGGGGCATAGCACAGCGGATCGAGCAGATGTCGGGCGACGTGTTTCACGTCAATCAGGGCTCGCTCTATCCGGCGCTTCAGCGGATGAAGCGCAAGGGGTGGGTGCGCTCCGAGTGGCAGGTGACGGAGAACAACCGGCGCGCGCGGTACTACGAGCTCACGCGGGCGGGTCGCGCGCAGCTCGCTGTGGAAGTACGGGAGTGGGCGCGTACGTCGCGAGCGGTGGACGGCGTGCTCGGCTGGTCGGGCGGGTTCGCATGAGGTTGTTGTCGGAGGTACGCGAGCGGCTGCGCGCACTCGTGCGGCACGGCCGCGAGGAGCGGGAGATGGAGGAGGAGCTCACGTTCCACCGTGCGCTGGACGTGGAGCGCAACCTGGCGCGCGGCATGAGCCGCGAGGCTGCGGCGCGCGCTGCTACGCACGCGTTCGGTCCGGCGGATCGGGTGCGTGAGGAGGTACGCGACGCGCGTGGTGTGCGCCCGATCGATGATCTGCGCAGTGATCTACACCATTCCCTTCGCTCGCTTGCGCGCTCGCCGACGTTTTCGCTCGTGGTGGTCGCAACGCTTGCGTTGGGTATCGGTGCGACGTCGGCGATCTTCACGGTCATCGACGGGGTGCTGCTGCGCCCGGTACCGTTCGCAGCGATGGAGGAGTTGGTCGTCGTGTGGGAGACGGACCGGGCGAGCGGCACGACGCGCGAGCCTGGTTCCTATCCGGACTATCTGGATTTCCGTGAGCAGAGTCGGACGCTTGCCGGACTGAGTGCGTTCCGCGGCCTGAACCTGGACTACCTGCCCGGTGGCCGTGGTGAGCCATCGCGGATCGCGGCGATTGCCGCGACGCATGACTATCCGGCGCTTCTCGGGATCGAGCCGTTGCTGGGCCGAACGTTCACGGCGGACGAGGATCGTCCCGGTGCGGCGCGCGTGGTGCTGCTCGGCGAGTCGTTCTGGCGTGCGCGGTTCGGCGCAGATCCGTCCATTATCGGCCGATCCATCCGGCTCAACGACGAGCCGTACACGGTGATCGGCGTGCTGCCTGCGAATGCGGGGTTCGGCGTGCCCCAGATCCATGCCCGGGCGGACTACCACACGCCTTACAGTGGCGGTGAGCTGGTCGATGCATGGCTGCCGCTGGCGACCGACGTGTCACAGTCGCCACGTGATACGCACCCGTTCCTGCTGCTCGGTCGA
>CAYSGF010000369.1:0-25772 GCA_964430275.1 uncultured Gemmatimonadaceae bacterium | reverse complement strand
GCCCCGGTCTCCGGCCGCGGCGACGGTGGCGGCGTCTCCGGAGAGGCGCTCGCCGCTGTAGGGACCGCCGAGGTCTGGATCGGCTATGGCTTCCCGAGGCCGCTCCTCGACCGGGCTCTCGAGGCGTCAGGACTGGCCCGGCTGCGCTGGATCCACACGGCGGCTGCGGGCGTGCGCTCCATGCTCCATCCCGAGTTGATCGAGCGCGACGTCGTGATCACGAATTCCGCCGGCATCCATGCCGAGCCGATCGCGGAGACGGTGATCGGTGCGCTGCATTACTTCGCGCGCGGCTTCGACTACGCCGTGCGCGCGCAGGCCCGCCGCACCTGGGACAGGGAACCCTTCGAGGAACGCCTCGGCGCCGTCCGGGAGCTGGCCGGTACGACGCTCGGCATCGTCGGGTACGGTGGCATCGGTCGCGCCGTTGCACGGCGCGCGGCCGCGCTGGGGATGCGGACGATGGCGCTGCGCACCTCAGTGCACGCGGACGAAGACGGGGTCGTGATGGTGCACGGCGACGAGGGACTGGACACCATGCTGGGCGCCGCGGACCACGTGGTGCTCGCACTGCCGTCCACCTCCGCGACGCACCATCTGCTGGACAGGCGCAGGATCGCGCGGCTCCGCCGGCACGCCGTTGTCGTCAATGTCGGTCGCGGCGACGCTCTCGACGAGCGCGCCCTCGCCGATGCCCTCGCCGCCGGCGCACTCCGCGGGGCGGTGCTGGACGTGTTCGAGGAAGAGCCACTGCCCGCCGCATCCCCGCTCTGGACGCTCGACAACGTGCTGATCCTGCCGCACGTGAGCGCAACGACGCCGAAGTTCTGGGAGCGCGAGACGAGCCTGATCCAGGAGAACGTTGCCCGCTATCTGAGTGGTCGACCGATGTCGAACGTCGTGGACAAGCGCAGAGGTTACTAGACAACTGCAGGCCCGGGCCCTGGGCCCGGGCCCGGGCCCGGAGTGGCCGTTACCGATAGTTGCCGAAGTTCAGCTCGATGCCGTAGTCCTGCTCCCGCAGGAATTGCATCACGGCCTGCAGCTCGTCCTTGGATGGCGAAGACACGCGCAGCTCCTCACCCTGGATCTGGACCTGCACTTTCTTGAAGCCGCCGCCGCGCACATCCTTGGAGATCTGCTTGGCGGTTTCGGTCGGGATGCCCTGCGTCAGCGTGATCTCCTGGCGCGCACGGCCGTGCGTTGCCGGCTGGACGGTGCCGGCTTTCATGTTCTTGATCGGCACGCCGCGCTTGATGAACTTCGACTGGAGCACGTCGTACACGGCCTTGAGCTTGTAGTCGTCGTCGGCGTCGAGCGTCAGCAGCGACTTGGCACGATCGAACTCGATCGAGCACTTGGTGCCCTTGAAGTCGTAGCGCTGCTGAATCTCCTTGCGTGCCTGGTTCACCGCGTTGTCGACCTCCTGCAGGTCGGCACCGGTGCTGACATCAAACGAGCTGTTCGTCGCCATTCGGATCGCCCGGGGTTCGAGGGTGCACAAACGCGGAATCGATAGGCCGTTGCCGCTCGCGACGCAACCATTGACGATCGTACCGGCGGCGGGGCAGGTATCTGCACCGCCGATCCGCAGAAGGAGGCGCATGCACCGGGTCTTTCTGCTTTCGCCTGCGAGCTGCAGCGGGCGGCGGGCGCAGTTGCTGCTGCGGCCGGAGGCATCCTTCGATCTCGCGGTCCGACTGCGGCGGGGCGGGCTCCCGCTCGCCGACGCCTTCAGCTTCATGAGCGGCCTGTACTTTCGGGGGAAGGCCGCATACGCCACGACGTTCGGCGATCCGCCACCGCGCGCTGACGCCGCACTCGTGATCACCCCATCGCGAGGACTGGTGCCCCTCGATCTGACGGTGACGAGCGATGATCTGTGCGCGTTCGCGGATGTGCCGATCGATCTCGCCGAGCCTCGCTATCGCGCGCCGCTCGAAGCATCCGCACACGCCTTGCGCGACGCCATCGAACCGGACACCGCCGTCGTGCTGCTCGGAAGCATCGCATCCGACAAGTACGTCACCGTGCTGCTCGACATCTTCGGCGACCAGCTGGTCTTTCCCGCCGACTTCGTCGGGCGCGGTGACATGAGCCGGGGCGGACTCATGCTGCGTGCAGTCGATGCCGGCGTGGAGCTGCCCTATGTGCCGGTGCGCGGGGCTCCGCGCCGTGGCGCGCGCCCCCCGCGCCTGACGCCGCGCAGATGAAACTGCCGGTCCCCTATCCGCTGCCACCGGCCGAGGCGAAGCAGGTCGATGCGATTCCCACCGGGCCGGGCTGGCTGTACGAGCCGAAGTGGGATGGCTTCCGCTGCCTCGCCTTCCGCGACGGCGACGAGGTGCGGCTCCAGTCGAAGTCGTGCAAGCCGCTCGAGCGCTACTTCCCGAAGGTCGTCGCGGCGCTCCGCGGCACTGGCGCGCGCCGATTCGTCCTCGACGGCGAGCTCGTCGTGCCCGTCGAGGGCACACTCTCCTTCGAACAGCTGCTCCAGCGCATTCATCCTGCTGCGAGCCGCGTCCAGCTCCTGGCGGAACGCCATTCCGCGCTGTTCATCGTATTCGACCTTCTCCTGGCAGAGCGCGGCGGGCCGCTCGTGGAACGGCCGCTCGCGGAGCGACGCGAGCGGCTCGTTCGCTTCGCGGAGCGTTACCTCGATCCGGCAACAACCCGTACGCGCGTATCGCCGCAGACTGAGGATACCGAGCAGGCGCAGCGCTGGCTCGAGAGCGAGCGGATCGGCCTCGATGGCATCGTCGCGAAGCTGGCCGAGGCGCCGTACGCCAGCGGCGAGCGAACCGCCATGCAGAAGGTGAAGCGTCTTCGCACCGTTGACTGTGTGGTTGGCGGATTCCGGTACGGCACCCGCTCGAAAGTGGCGGGCAGCCTGCTGCTCGGGCTCTATGACGACGACAGCCTGTTGCACCACGTCGGCCATACCTCCAATATCCCGCGCGCCGAGCGCGCAGCTCTCACTCGCCGTCTCGAAGCCATCCGTGAAGCGCCGGGGTTCACCGGCAAGGCACCGGGCGGACCCAGCCGCTGGAGCACCGAGCGGTCCGCCGAGTGGGTGCCCCTCCGGGCGGAGCTGGTCGTGGAGGTCCGCTACGACCATTTCTCCGAGGGCCGCTTCCGTCACGGCACCTCGTTTCAGCGCTGGCGTCCAGACAAGGCGGCGCGGCAGTGCACGATGGAGCAGCTCGGGCAGGAGGGCGCGTCCTCCCTCGAGCTGCTCTGAACTCGAAGAGGAGCGTCGCCATGAGCATGCTGACGGAGTTCAAGGAATTCGCCGTCAAGGGCAACGTAGTAGACATGGCCGTCGGCATCATCATCGGCGCAGCATTCGGCACGATCGTGCGCTCGTTCGTCGATGACATCATCATGCCGCCGATCGGTGTGCTGCTCGGCAATGTGGATTTTTCCGAGCTCTACATCATGCTGAAGCAGGGGACGCCGCCGGGGCCCTACGACACGATCCTGGCGGCCAGAGAGGCCGGCGCCGTGACGATGAACTACGGCACGTTCATCAACAACGTCGTGAGCTTCCTGATCGTCGCCTTTGCCGTGTTCCTGCTCGTGCGCACGGTCAACCAGCTGCGACGCCAGGAGCAAGTCGCGCCCGCCGCACCCACCGAGACGGCATGCCCGTTCTGCGCGACGCCGATCCCGATCGCTGCGACCCGCTGCCCGCACTGCACGTCCAACCTGAATGCATGAATGTATGAATGAATGAATCACCATCTCAGAAGGTCAGCTCGCCGTGGTGGCACTGCTGAATGGGATCATGACGCGCGATTCATTCATTCATTTAGTCATTCATTCATTTGGGTATCGACGCGTGTCCATGCGTCGCGCGCGGCTTCGCGCGCGCGCGGCCAGGTGAGCTCGCTCTCGTGCCGCGTTTCCCATTCACGGGCGAGGGTGGGCTCGACGTCATCCCAGTGGCGGTCGAAATAGCGGACACGCGCTTCCCAGCCGAAGCGGTAGGCAGGACGGTACAAGTCGTAGGCGGCGCTGTCATCGGTGTACGCACGGGCGCGGTAGTTCTGCCGCCAGTACCGATCGTGCGCGCTCGGATTCACGGCCTCGGCCAGGCCGTCTCCGGCGGCGCCGCCGCCGATGGCGCCGAGGAGCCCGCCGAGTGCCGCCCCGGGTGGCCCACCCAGCGCGCCGCCCAGTGCGGCTCCGGCTGCGGCACCTCCTGCTGCACCTGCACCCGTGCCGATCGGGTGCGAACGGGGTCCATCCGTCCGCGACTTCGTGCTCGCCTGTCGGCCGCGCTCGTTGCCGCCGTGCTCGCGTTCGCCCATCGGCTGATCGCGCTGCTGCATGTGCTGCCTCCTGCGGGGTGACTCAATAGAAGCGAGTGAGCTCCACCCGGGTCTGCGTAACGCGTCGCCCTTCGACGCGCACGTAGTCGCCCTCACCGAGGCGACGGAACCGATCGGCGGTTGTTGCCGATGGGTTATACGGCAGGCTCACGACGACGGTCGCCCCGCTCGTCGTCCGCATCTGGAACTGTCCGGTCTGGCTGTTGATCCCGGTTACATTGCCCTGCAGCTGTATGAGATCCCCGTCCGCTCCGTTCACGTTCCCGCTGCGTTCCTGCACACTCTGCGTCACGAGGACGTAGTCCGTGTACAGCGCTCCGTCACTGGTCTGCTGCAGCCGCATCTGTACGAGGTCGCCACGCTCGAGGGCACCGGCGCCGTAGGTCTCGTTCTTGTAGATGACTTCGGTGCCCGCGTCCCAGCGTACGACGCCCTGTTCACCGTTGTCGGTCACGATCTGGACCATCTGCTGCTGCTGGTCGTTCGCCTGGATCTCGGCGGTCACCGTTGCCGTGCCGGTCTCCGTTCCGGGCGCATTCAGGACCCCGCCCAGCACCTCGCCCAGGCCGCCGGCGCTGCCGCAACCGGCAGCCATCAGGGTCAATGGTATGGCCAGGATCTGCAGTGTTCGTCCGTTCATGATGCCTCTCTCCTTGCGTTCACTCCATCCATGCGGCAGGGATGCAGTGCAAGGGGCGTGCGCGAGAGGCTGCAAAGCGGTTGCCCGCCGTTGCTTGGCAGGTTCGGCGCTGCTTATATTCGGGTCGCGACCGCACAGGTCTCCAGCCGCAGGAATCCAGTTCAACAGGGAGGTGCGCCCGTGGCGGGTCACAGCAAATGGGCGCAGATCAAGCGCAAGAAGGCCGTCAACGACAACCGGCGCGGCCAGCATTTCACGAAGCTGATCCGCGAAATTACGGTAGCCGCCCGGGCGGGTGGTGGCGATCCAGGCATGAACCCGCGTCTGCGGCTGGCGATCGACACGGCCAAGGCAGCGAACATGCCGGCGGAGAACATCGACCGGGCGATCAAGAAGGGCACGGGCGAGCTCGAGGGCGTGGACTACCAGGAGATCGCCTACGAGGGCTACGGTCAGGGTGGTGCTGCGCTCTACATCGAGACGCTCACCGACAACGCGAACCGGACGGTGGCAGACATCCGCTTCACGATGAACAAGTATGGCGGCTCACTCGGCACGACCGGGTCGGTGGCCTGGCAGTTCGACCGCAAGGGGCAGATCTACATCGACGCCCGGCGCTACGACGAGGAGACCACTCTCTTGGCCGCGCTCGACGCGGGCGCCGAGGACATGCAGCGTGCGGACGATCAGTTCGTGATTACGACCGAGATGACGCGCTTCGCGCAGGTGCAGGACGCCCTCGCCGGTCATGGTATCGCATTCGATGCGGCCGAGCTCGCAATGGTGCCGAAGAACATGGTGGATGTGAAGGGGGACGACGCCCACAAGCTCATTCGCCTGATGGAAATGATCGAAGAGCTGGACGACGTTCAGAAGGTGTATACGAACGCCGAGCTGGACGAGGCCGCGCTGGCCGAGGCCGGCGCGTGATCGTGCTCGGGATCGATCCCGGCGCCGGCACGACGGGCTACGGCGTCGTCGCCCGCAGTGGCGGCGGCGCCGTCTCGCTTCTCGAATGTGGCGTGGTACGAACCGATCCGGCACTGCCGCTCGCGCGCCGGCTGCGCGATATCCATGATGGGCTGGTCGAAGTCATGGCACGCCATGCGATCGAAGTCATGGCTGTCGAGGGTGTGTTCTACGGCAAGAACGCGCGTACCACGGTCGTGCTCGGCCACGCGCGCGGGGCAGTGCTGCTCGCCGCCGCGCTGCGCGACGTCCAGGTCGCCGAGTATTCGCCCGCCGAGATCAAGAGCGCGGTGTGCGGCACCGGGCGCGCGACGAAGGAGCAGGTGCAGTACATGGTGCAGCAGATGCTGCGCTTGAAGCAGCCACCGCAGCCGAACGACGCTGCTGATGGCGTCGCCGTCGCACTCTGTCACTGCAGCGCCGGCGTGACGCTCGCGCATGTCGGCGGCGTGCAGCGGTGATCAGCCGGATCCGGGGTACCCTGCTGCGCCGCGACCTGGACAGCGTGGAGATCATGACGGGTGGGGGCGTCGCCTACCAGATCGCGATCCCGCTCACGGTCTTCGAGCGCCTGCCTCCCGAAGGCGACGGCATCGAGCTGCTGACACACCAGGTCGTGCGCGAGGACGCAATCGAGCTGTTCGGTTTCCTCCAGGAGAGCGAGCGCCGCCTCTTCGGGCGTCTGCTGAGCGCATCCGGCGTCGGACCGCGGCTCGCGCTGAGCATGCTCTCCACCCTGCCGCCACAGCGACTGGTGCGCGCGATCGTGGACAAGGACATCGCCGCATTGCGCCAGGTGCCCGGACTCGGCAGCAAGAAGGCCGAAAAGCTGGCCGTCGAGCTCGCCGACCGCCTCGACGACCTGGCCGTCGCGATCTCGGGCTCGCGCGCCGAGGGCAGGACCGCCGATGACGCGGTCGGTGCCCTCGTCGCCCTCGGCTACTCGAACAGCGAAGCCGCAGAAGCCGTGCGCGCCGCACTCGACGCGAACGGCAAGGTGAAGGGCGTCGACCTGATCAAGGCGGCGCTCGCGGCGATGAGCCGCGGCTGAAGACGCCTCAGCGCTTGCGGCGGATCGCCGAGATCAGCTCGTCCTTCTTCATCTTGCTGCGTCCGCGGATCTCCAGGTCACCCGCGATGTTGCGCAGCTCGGTCACGCTCCGCTCCTCGTAGCTCTGATTCGGGTTCCCGGTCCCCTGGCTCGTGCGGTTCGGGGTCCGACCCTCCTCGCGACGCCCCTTGTTCACGGTCCGCGCAGCGATCTCCTTCGCGCGCTCCAGTGACTTGCCGTCCTCGCGCGCGCTCTCCTTGATGTGCTCGTACTTCCGCTCGTCCTTGTCGCTCCAGCGCTGTGGCATGCGATCCTCCGGCTTGAGGTGATCGAATGGTCTCGGATCGTGCAAGAGGTGTGCGAATGCGGAATTCGGAGTGCGGAATTCGGAGTGCGGAATTCGGAGTGCGGAATTCGGAGTGCGGAATTCGGAGTGCGGAATCCGGAATCCGGAAATCGGGTCAGGGGAGGCGGACGTGCTCGATGCGGATGCTGCCGCCGGGCGCGTCGATGGGGACGTCGACGCTCTGGCCGCTGGCCGCAACTGCGATGGTCCGTGCGCCGGCGGGGATGCGGACGCGAGAGACCTCGATGGCGCCGGGAAGCAGGGTCCAGGAGCGGGTATCGGCCTGTTCCGTGACCGCGGCCGTGAGGTTGCCGAGGAGCGCAAACAGGTCGGCGGTCGCATCGTTCTTCTCGCGCAGCTCGTCTTCGATGCCGCGTGTGATCGCGAGCTTGGCGGCGGCCCGCGCCACCGTGCGCGCGACGAGCAGGGCGCGGTCTTCACGCAGGTCCTCGGCCACTGCCGAGGAGACACTCGCGCGTACGAGCGGCGCATGCGCGATGCTGTCGACGTGCACCTGCGTGCTGCCGAGCGGCGGGGCAAAGTCACGGAAGACGGGCCACGCGACGCGCATCAGATAGGGCGCATGATCGTCGTGGTCGTCGTCGCCACTCTTGCCGCCGGACGCGCTGCCGGACACGCAGCCGGTGGCGAAGCCGGTTCGTGTGGTCGGCCGGCGCGTCGTGCTGGTGTCACCCGATTCGGCAGCGGGCACCGCTGTCCGGCACTCCCCGGCGTCGAGCCGGGCGGCGGAGGGCGTGCTCTGCTGCGGGGGCGGTGGCGGCACATTCAGGGTCGGCAGGCGGGCGTCCGGATCCGTCTGTGAAGCTGCCGCGATGCGCGCCGCAATGAGCGTCGCGGTACCGGCGCGCGTGTCATCGTCGCCGCGCAGCCTGCCGACCTCGTCGCCTGGCAGCCACAGCGTGATCGCCTGTTCGGCGCGGTGCCCGACGAAGCCGCGATCGACGAACAGATAGACATCGACGGAGTCTGGTCCCGGCCGCGGCAGGCCCGCTTCGCTGCTGGAGTCGCCGAGGAGCGCGAGGGCGTTGCGCCATGCGACGTCCGCATCCGCCGTCTCGCCGGCCATCGCAAAGAGCGCGGCGGTGACGTGGCGCATCGTGGCGTGCAGTCGTCGCTCCGCGGGGTCCGTCGGCTGCGTGCGCTCGAGCAGTGAGACCAGGCGGCGCGCTTCCACGGCGGCGTCTTCGGCGGAGCCCTGCTGCAGCCACCCGAGGGCCGCGTAATAGTGCAGCAGCAGGCGCTCCGTATCGCCCGGCTGGTACGGCATCACCTTGTCGGTCGAGATGATCGACAAGGCGGCACGCGAGGCGCTGCGTGTGAAGCGGTCGTCGATGATGAGGGTCGCACTGTCGAGCAGGAGTGCACTGCGATCGTACTCGCCCGCGTGGTAGGCGAGGATGCCGCCGTACATGCGGGCGAGGAGTGGATCGGACGGCAGGGCGTCCTCGTCGGCGAGTACGGACGCCAGCGCAGCACTGTCCGCCTGCGTCGCGATCATGCGGCGGAGGCGCTCATCGGCGCGCGCCAGCCCGGTCGGCCCGACGTCGTAATGATCGAAAAGCCGCGCGCAGCCGCTCGCCACGAGGGCGAGCGCGAGCACGAACGCAACCTGCACGCGGCGCAGCGTCATCTCTTCTCCAGCACGATCACCCGCTCGCGTGCATGCGCAATGGCATCGGCCAGGTTGCCGTAGGCGCGGCCGTACGCATCGATCTTCTCGATCTCGAGCTGGTGCAGGAACAGCTGGTACTGGAGCAGCGCTTCGATCGGACGCAGCTGCTTGTCGGGCGTGGTCGCGATCCGGTACGTCACGCGCGGATCCTCGCCGCCCAGCACGTGCGCGCGGTCATAGCGGTCGAGCGCCGCGTTCAAGTCTCCACGGGCAGCATAGTCGTCGCCCTCGCGCAGCAACGCATCCGCCAGCGCGAGCGCGCGGCCGTCGGTCGTCGCGTCGGCCGTGTTGTTCACCACCCGCAGTCCCTGCGCCTCGCGGTAGCTGTACGCATGCACACGCCCTCCCTGCAGCTGCACCATGGCGAGCTGTCCGACGGCGTCCCTGGGGGGCGTCGCCAGTGCGGCCGGCACCATCACGGACGCAGACGAGCCGTCGCGCACGCTCCACGCCGACTCCGTCGTTCCGGTCGCCGCGAGCACCTGTGCCTCCGTCATGCCGATGGCGACTTCGCCGCGCGCGATCGCCTCGCAGATCGCCGGCGAGCAGCTGTCGAGCGCACGGCTCGCGAGCTCATCGCGCCGCGCAGCCGCCTCGTTCTGCTCGCGCAGTGCGTCCGCGCGCGCGCGCTCCACCGCCTCGGCGCTCGACCCGACACGGTCGCCGTTGTCGAGCACGGCCGGCTCGTGCACCCGCTTCGGCGCACATGCACCGGCGACCACAGCCAGCGCCAGCAGGACGGGAGTGCTTGCTCTCATGGTTCCTCTCCTCGGAATGCGTGCCTCGTACGGCACGGTTTCGCGTTCGGTACTGGTCTGCCGGAGCGGAAGTTCCCGCCCGCCAGGCCGTCGTCGGCCTTGTGCGCGCCGGTCAATCTGGCGCATTTTTCGGCATGCAAGACACCCAGCGATCGCCGACGCGTCGGTTCCGGCTCTTTCTCCGCGACTTCCGGATGATCGAGGCCTACGCCTCCGTCGCGGAGGGACAGTCCCTCACGTCGTACTTCACGAACCGCCGCAGCTACCTGAATCTGCGCGCGGCGCACTGGGCCGATGCGACCTCGGACCACGTCCATGCGGTCCTGCGGATCGATCAGATCCTGTGGGCGTCCGCACCCGACGGCGACATGCCGCTCGTGAACTCGTCGGGGCTCTCCAGGCGGCGCGACGTCGAGCTGCAGCTCGAGGGCGGCCTGCTCCTGCGGGGCGCCCTCTCCATCTTCGAGCAGCAGCGCCTGAGCGATTTCCTCGAGGCCGGCACTCCCTTCATCGCCGTCCAGGAGGCCGTCCTGCTGCGCAGCGGCCGCCCACCCAAGGAAACGAACGTCGAGCTCGGCGATGTCGCCGTGAACCAGGCCGCGATCCAGGCGGCGTGGGAAGTCACCGCCAGCGGCGCGCCGGTCAGCGAGGTCCCGTCGGGGATCGAATAACGAATTGGTGAATTGGTGAATTCGTGAATTCGTGAATTCGTGAGTTTTCACCGGGACGTTCACGTCCCGCGGCGCGATTCACCAATGCACCAATTCATAAATTCGCAGTTCACTCCCAGCCGATCCTCGACCGCTCGATGTACTTCTTGATCCGATGCTGTCCGGTCCAGACCTTCTCATTCGACTCGAGGTCGACGAGGCGCGCGTCGATCTGGTAGTACATCACGCGCTCGCGTCCCTCCTCATCGCTGATCGTCTGGATGTCGCCCTGCAGCATGTACTGGGCGCCGAGCTCCTGGGCCATGCGGGCGCGGGTGTCGGCGCGGGCGTGTTCCTGCTGGTCCTCGCGCTCGGAGCGCACCTCGGAACGCTCGTCGGCAGTGGCGACGACGCGTACGGCGCCGGAGTTGATGAACGCCGCCTCGAGGTCGCGGATGAACGTGCCGACCGCAATGTGCTCGTGCGAGCGGTTCGCGAAATCGCCCACGATCACCGCGGGTGCGGCGCCGCCATTTGAGGCGGCGTAGCGGCTTGCCCAGGCGTGGCCGAGGCTCTGCTCGATCAGGGCGTTCGCGACGAGGCGGCTGTCGGTGTCGTTCCAGCGGCCGGACAGGTCCGTGACCGCGTCCGGATCGATGCGCGTGACCTGCTTGCTCGCGCAGCCGGCGGGGATCACGAGCGCGGCCGCAAGCAGCACCGCGCGCTTCAGGGGTGTTCTCAGCATGGTCATCGTCGAGTGCTCCGGAACAGGGCCGGTCTTTGTGGGTTGCGCGTTGGATACACTGCCCGCCGGCTGGAGGTTCGCCGGAGGTTCCACCCGCGCACTGCAAAGCGGCTGAAGCCCAATCCGCGCTTGCGGTTGCGCGTGCCCGCGCGGGAGCGCGATAATACCACGGCCGCGCAGTGCGTGCGCCGCAAAAATCCCCTGGAAGACCGTAGCATGCGCTCGGAAATCACGACGCCGGAAGTCCTGAGCGAGGAAAGCGCCGTCGAGCTGTCACTGCGACCGCAGCGCCTGGCGGAGTTCATTGGTCAGGCCAAGGTCAAGGACAGCCTGCGCATCGCCGTGGACGCGGCACTCGGCCGGCGCGAGCCCCTCGATCACACGCTGTTCCACGGCCCGCCCGGCCTGGGCAAGACGACGCTTGCCATGCTGATGGCGCGCGAGCTCGGTGTGAACATCAAGACGACGTCCGGCCCGGTGCTCGAGAAGCCGGGCGACCTGGTCGGCATCCTGACGAATCTGCGCGAGCGCGACATCCTCTTCATCGACGAGATTCACCGCCTGCGGCCGATCATCGAGGAGTTCCTCTATCCGGCGATGGAGGACTACCGGATCGACATCCGGCTGTCCGACGGACCGAAGGCGCAGACGATCTCCATGCCCGTCGAGCGGTTCACGCTCGTCGGTGCGACGACCCGCTTCGGCCTCCTCACGCCCCCCATGCGCGCGCGGTTCGGCATCGTCCAGCGCCTGAACTTCTACGATCCGGATCAGCTCGCGGAGATCGTCGTGCGCAGCGCGGAGATCCTCTCGGTCGAGTGTACGCGCGAAGGTGCGACAGAGATCGCGAAGCGCTCGCGCGGCACCCCGCGCGTCGCGAACCGCCTGCTTCGCCGGGTCCGTGATTTCGCGCAGGTGCGTGCGAATGGCATGATCGATCAGAGCGTCGCGAACGACGCCCTGCTCCTGCTCGACGTCGATGAGTATGGCCTCGACGAGATGGACGCACGCATACTGAAGACGATGATCGAGCATTTCGATGGCGGGCCGGTCGGCCTGAACACCCTCGCGGTCGCGGTGGGCGAGGATGCCGGGACGCTGGAGGAGGTGTACGAGCCGTTCCTGATCCAGAACGGGTTCCTGATGCGCACTGCCCGTGGGCGCGTCGTCACGAACAATGCATACCGGCGCTTCGGCTACGAGCTGCCCGCAGCGCGCATGGGCCTGCCGAACTCGCAGGTCAACCTCTTCGAGGCGTAGCAACGTGGACGTCGTCAGGCTTTCGGTCGAGGATCACGCGCTGCTGTGCGCCCGCTTTGGCGAGCACGGCAACTCGCAGCGTCGCATGCGCGACGCCCTGGCCGAGGCCCACGACGCGCTCGGCACGCTCGAACGGCTGGGCGCACTGCGCGCGATGGAGCGCAGCCTGGATGTCGATCTCGGCTCGATCTGCTGGCGATGGGCGCATCGCGGCGATGCCGCGACGCACCCGCTCGAGCATACCGTGATGGAGTACGTCGCCGAGCCGCGCGGCGCCGGCGACGCCTGGCAGCTCTGGATCTGGATCGACCGGGTGCGCCAGCTGCGTGAGCTCATGGAGGGCCGCCTGGTCGGCGAGCGGGAGTGAACGAACCGAAACACTATCCCACCGCAGCCTTCGCGTACGACCTCCCGGAATCCCTGATCGCCCGATACCCCGCTACCGCCCGCGACGCGAGCAGGCTGCTCGTCGTCGATCGCGCGTCCGACACGATCGTCCACCGCCGCTTCACCGACATCCTCGACTACCTCGATGCCGGCGACGCCCTCGTCCTGAATGAGACGAAAGTGCTCCCGGCGCGCCTGCTCGGACAGCGCGCCTCGGGCGCGCCCGCGGAAGTGCTCCTGCTGGCACCCTTCGCACAGACCGCAGGTCCAGCGGAGCCGGGCGACGACGCAACCCTGCCCGCTACGTGGACCGCCCTCGTCCGCCCCGGCTCCCGGCTCCGAGCGGGCAGCAGCATCAGCATCGCGGAGGATCTGCGCGTCGAGATCGTGAGCGTGCTGCCCGATGGTGCGCGCATCGTACGCCTCATCACCGCCCTGCCGATTCGCGACGCACTCGATGCCTACGGCCACATCCCGCTGCCGCCCTACCTCGGCCGCGCGGACGAGGCAGCGGACCGGGAGCGCTACCAGACGGTCTACGCGCGCACGGATGGCTCCGTTGCCGCGCCGACCGCCGGACTCCACTTCACACCCGGGCTGCTGCAGGGAATCGAAGCGAAAGGCGTGCGCATCGTGCGCCTGCTGCTGCACGTCGGAGCCGGCACGTTCCGCCCGGTCGAGGTCGAGGATCCCGCGCACCACGACCTGCACGCGGAGCGCTATGCGCTGGACGCGGCCGCAGCCGAGGCGATCAATGACACACGTGCCGCCGGCCGCCGGGTCTGGGCCGTGGGCACCACCGTCACGCGTACCCTCGAAACCCTCGCCCGCGACGACGGCACGCTGGTCGCCGGCACGGGCGAGACTCGCCTGTTCATCCGCCCCGGCTACCCCTTCCGCGCCGTCGACCGCCTCATTACGAACTTCCACCTGCCGCGCTCGACACTGCTCATGCTCGTCGCCGCATTCGGCGGCTACGAGCGCATCATGCGTGCATACGACGTCGCCGTCGCCCAGGGCTATCGCTTCTATTCCTACGGCGACGCCATGGCAATCGTCTGAACGGAGGACGAGCGCGAGCGCAGGCGGCGAGGGAAGGCGGCTGCCGCACGGACCGTAGCCTGCGTCCGTCGGCGCCGCATGGAGCCACCGCATTGGCGGTGGCCCTCACCGCTCGTCCTGGCGCTCGTCCTCGCCCTGCACGGTGACGACTCGCCGCCGCGACGGATGCGTGAGCCATCGGGTCCCACCGAGGCGAAGCGCCCTCCCGGCAGGTTGCCGACCATCCGCAGGACCGTCACTTTCCCGCATGTTCGAGTACCGGCTCGACGCTGAAGACGGTGCCGCGCGCGCGGGCACGTACACGCTGCCGCACGGCACCGTGCAGACGCCGGCGTTCATGCCGGTCGGCACGCAGGGCAGTGTGAAGACGATCTCGCGTCACGAGCTCGAGAGCCTGGGCGCGCAGATCATCCTCGCGAACACGTACCATCTGTATCTGCGACCTGGCCATGAGCTGGTGCAGCAGCTCGGCGGGCTCCATGGCTTCACCGGTTGGCAGAAGCCATTTCTCACGGATTCCGGCGGCTTTCAGGTGTTCAGCCTGGAGGCGATCCGCGAGATCCGCGAGGACGGCGTGGTGTTCACGAGTCACGTGGACGGCTCCCGGCACCTGTTCACGCCCGAGCGGGTGATGGAGATCGAGCGGGCGCTTGGCGCGGACGTGATCATGGCGTTCGACGAGTGCCCGCCCGGTCAGTCGACCCGGGCGGTGGCAGAAGCAGCCCACGAGAGGACGCTGCGCTGGCTCGAGCGCTGCCGTGCCCGCTTTGCGGCACTGCAGGCCGAGGATGGTCGGTCCGACACCCAGGCGCTGCTGCCGATCGTGCAGGGCTCCGTCTTTGCCGACCTGCGCATCGATGCGGTGCGCCGCGTGCGGGACATGGGTGACTGGCACGGCATCGCCATCGGCGGGTTGAGCGTCGGCGAGCCGAAGCCGAAAATGTACGGCATGCTCGAGGCGATCGAGCCGGAGCTGCCGCGTACCATGCCGCGCTACCTGATGGGCGTCGGGTACCCGGACGACCTCGTCGAGGCGATCGGGCGCGGTATCGACCTGTTCGACTGCGTGGCGCCGACGCGCAACGGACGGAATGGAACGGCGTGGGTAGAAGGGGAGGGGCAGATCAACGTGAAAGGCGCGCGGCTGCGCTCGGACGACGGCCCGCTCGACCCTCTCTGCGACTGCTACACCTGCCGCAACTACAGCCGCGCCTATCTGCGGCACCTGGTCGCTGCGACCGAACCGCTCGTCCTGCGGCTCCTGTCGCTGCACAACCTGCGGTTCCTCGTGCGGCTCGGTGAGCGCGCACGCGCCGCTATCCTGGACGGCGACTATCGCCGCTGGAGCGAAGACTGGCTCGCCGGCTGGAGAGCCGGCCGCCACCTGGAGAAAGAGACGACGTGAGCACACTCCCGATTCTCGCGCTGGTGCTGCAGTCCGCGCCCGGCGGCGGCGCAGGCATCGCCATCGCCATCCAGATCGCTGCCTTTGCGCTCATCTTCTGGTTCCTGCTGATCCGCCCGCAGCGCAAGGCCGCGCAGCGTCACCGCGAGATGCTGAGCGCACTGCAGCGCAACGACGAAGTCATCACGGACGGTGGCATCATCGGCACGATCGTGCACCTCGCCGAGGATCGCGTCACGATCCGCACCGGCGAGAATACCCGCATCGTCGTTACCCGCGCCAAGATCGCGCGCGTGACGTCCGGTACCGCCGCAGCGGAGCAGAAGGCGTAAGTCATGCAACGTCCCATGCGGTACCTGGGTGATCCGATCCTGCGCACGAAGGCCGCGCCCGTCGAGACACTGAGTGACGACGTGCGCAGCCTGATTGCCGACATGTTCGAAACGATGTACGCGGAGGACGGTGTCGGCCTTGCGGCGCCGCAGGTCGGCGTCGGCCAGCGCATCATCGTGGTGGATCCGCACGATGACGCGGTCGAGCCGTTCGCTCTCGTGAACCCGGAAGTCATGGCGGTGTCCGAGGAGCTGGATCGCGCCGAGGAAGGCTGTCTGAGCCTGCCCGGGCTGAAGGAGATCGTGGAGCGCCCGGTCCGCGTGACGGTGACGGGTCTCGACATCGACGGTCAGCCCGTCACACTGGAGGCGGAGGACCTGCTCGCGCGGATACTCCAGCACGAGGTCGATCACGTCGATGGCATCCTCTTCATCGACCGGGTCAGCCCGCTCAAGCGGAAGATGCTGCTGAAGCGATGGGAAAAGGTGAAGCCGGAAACGGCACAGTGATGAGATGATGATGCCTTGCGCGTAGTCTTCTGGGGCACGCCGGAGTTTGCCGTGCCGTCGCTTCGGGCCCTGCTCGGGGAGATGCACGATGTCGTCGCGGTGGTCACGCAGCCGGACCGGCCGGCGGGTCGTGGCCGCGCTCTGCGCGCTTCGCCCATCAAAATCCTCGCCGAGGACGAGATGATTCCGATCCTGCAGCCGCAGCGCGCGCGCGAGCCGGCGTTCATCGACGAGCTGCGGCCCTACGCGGCCGACGTGAACGTCGTCGTTGCATATGGTCAGATCCTGCCGCGCGCGATCCTGGAGCTGTGGCCGCGCGGGTCGATCAATGTTCACGCCTCGCTGTTGCCGGCGCTGCGCGGTGCCGCGCCGATCAACTGGGCGATCGACCAGGGTCACGACAAGTGCGGCATCACGATCATGCGCATGGTCGAGCAGATGGATGCGGGCCCCGTGCTGCTGCAGGTCGAGGAGCCGATCGAGCCGGAGGAGACCGCGAGCGATCTGACGGTGCGTCTCAGTGAGATCGGTGCCGAGGCGCTCATCGAGGCGCTCGCAATGATCGATGCCGATGATGTCGTGGCGATCGAGCAGGACGACGCCCACGCGACGTATGCGCCGCGCATCACGCGCGAGCACGCGCGCGTCGACTGGACGCGCAGCGCGGAGGAGGTCGCTCGCAGGATCCGCGCGATGGACGCGGTGCCCGGCGCGTGGACGCTGTTCCGCGGCGAAGCGCTGAAGGTGTTTCGACCGCTCGTCTCGTCCGCGCCCGATCCCGGTGCGTCACCCGGCACGATCGTCGAGGCGTCCGCGCACGATCCCGCAAGCGGGATGCTGGTCGCGTGCGGCACCGGGGCCGTGCATGTGCGCGAGGTGAAGCCGGCGGGGAAGCGCCGGATGACCACCGCCGAATGGCTGCGGGGTCGGGGTGCTGCTGCCGGCGAGATGCTGGCGTAGAGCCCGTGCTCCCGCGCCTGCACATCGTCACCGATGACGCGGTCCTGTCCGACCGGCACTTTGTCCAGCGCGCGCGTGCGGTGCTGGAGGCGGGCGGACCGCGGATCGCACTGCATGTGCGCGGTCACGACACACCGACGGCTCGGCTGTTCCGTTGCGCCGAAGCGGCCCACGCGGCGGGCAGCCGCACCGGCGCACTCGTCGTCGTGAATGACCGCGTCGATGTCGCGCTCGCCTGCGGTGCCAGTGGACTGCAGCTCGGCCGCGGCTCGCTGCCGGTGCCGGATGCGCGGATGCTGTTCACGGCCGGCGCCATCGGTTATTCGGCACACGGCGCGGATGAAGCCGCGAGTGCGGTGGCAGCGGGCGCCGACTTCGTCCTGTTCGGTAGTGTCTGGCCGACTGCGACGCATCCGGACGCGCGCGCCGCGGGTATGCAGGGGTTGGAGGCGGCCGTGCGGGCGACGACTGCGCCGACCATCGGCATCGGCGGCGTGACGCCGGCACGGGTGCAGGAGGCGGCAGCAGGGGGCGCATGGGGCGTGGCGGTGTTGAGCGGTGTATGGAATGCGGCCGACGCCGCGGACGCAACGGTATCGTACCTGCACGCGCTGGACGCGGCGTATCCGCGCGGGCGCGAGAAGGAGTAGATGATGACGGCAGCACAGACGACAATCGCGGTGACGATCAATGGTGACGCACGCGAGATCGCGGAAGGCACGAGCGTAGCCGAGCTGCTTGCGCAGCTCGGGCTCCATCCGCGGCTCGTCGTGGTCGAGCACAACCGTGCGATTCTCGATCGCGCACGCCTCGACGCGACTACCCTGCAAGCGGGCGACGCACTCGAGCTCGTGCACTTCGTCGGAGGCGGCTGAGATGCCTACCGGTGTAGCGCGTCTGCCGGCGACGAGCGACCCGAAGCCGCTGACGATCGCCGGCCGCGAGTTCCGCTCGCGGCTGATCCTCGGCACGGGCAAGTACCGCACGAACGAGGACATGGTGCGGGCGATCGAGGCGTCGGATACGGAGATGGTGACCGTCGCTGTGCGGCGGGTCGATCTCGATCGGACGAAGGACGAGGGGATTCTCTACCACCTCGACCCCGAGCGTTACTTCCTGCTGCCGAACACTGCGGGCTGCTATACGGCGGAGGACGCGGTCCGCTACGCGCGGCTCGGGCGGGCCGCAGGGATCAGCGACTGGGTCAAGCTCGAGGTCATCGGCGACGAGCGAACACTGCTGCCGGACGTCCAGGCCACGCTCGAGGCGGCGCGTGTACTCGTGGCCGAAGGCTTCCACGTGCTGGCCTACACGAATGAGGACGTGGTCACCGCGTTGCGGCTCGAGGACGCAGGCTGCGCGGCAGTGATGCCGCTTGCCAGCCCGATCGGCAGCGGGCTCGGCCTCGTGAATCCGTTCTTCATCCGCGAGATCAAGAGCCGTCTCGGCTGCCCGGTGATCGTCGATGCCGGTGTCGGCACCGCCTCCGACGCGTGCGTCACGATGGAACAGGGCGTAGACGGAATCCTGATGAACACCGCCGTCGCACAGGCGCAGGACCCGGTCCGCATGGCGCTCGCGATGCGTTTCGGTGTGGAGGCCGGGCGGCTCGCATACCTGGCGGGGCGCATGCCGCGGCGCGAAGTGGCGGTGCCGTCGTCGCCCACGACGGGCATGCTCGACTGACGACCCTGGCTGCGCGCGTCACGCCGGCCCGGCGGGCGGCACTCGACACCCTGCGTGCGACACGCGCCGGCGAGCTCGCGGATCGCGTCCTCGTACGCATGCTCGCCCAGGTCCCCGCGCGCGAGCGCGCACTCGCGCACGAGCTGACCTACGGCACGCTTCGCCTGCGCGGCCGACTCGACTTTCTCCTCGCCCCGTTCGTGCGACGCGGCCTGGCGCGCGTGCAGCCGGACCTGCTGGACGTGCTCCGGCTCGGTGCGTACCAGCTGCTCGAGCTCCAGGGCGTGCCCGCGTACGCCGCCGTATCCCAGGCCGTCGAGCAGGCGAAGCAGCTCGCCGGCAGGAGCAGCGGCGGCTTCGTGAACGGCGTCCTGCAGGCGCTGCGGCGCGACGCGCACACGATCGAATTCCCGGCACTGGAAGTCGATCCGATTGCGCATCTGTCGACGTGGGGCTCGCACCCGCGCTGGCTGGTCGAGCGCTGGATCGCGCGCTTCGGTGTCCAGGACACCGCCGCACTCGTCACCGCGAACAATGCGCGGCCGGCACTGTATCTACGTCCGGTCGGCATGGGCATCGATGATGCCCTCGCACGGCTGCGGGACGCGGGGATCGCGGCCGAGGTGCCGGATCTCGGCGGCCTCGGGCCCGGCAACGTTGCGCGCGACTCGCTGCAGCTGCTGTCGCCCGTCGACGTGGGTGCGGCCCTCGCGCTGGTGCCCGGCGTGGTGCAGGATCCGGCGGCGTCGCTCGTCGCGCGCGCGCTGGCGGCACCGCCGGGCGGCATCGTGGCGGATCTGTGTGCCGCGCCCGGAGGCAAGACCCTGGGCATTGCCGGCGAGCGCGCCGGCCCGGCGCTCGTGGTCGCGAGCGATGCATCGGTAGAGCGAATCGGCCCGCTGCTCGCCAACGTCGAGCGCGTCGGCACCGGCAACGTGCGGGTGCTTGTCGCCGACGCCCGCCGGCCGCCGCTCGCGTACGCGGATGCGGTGCTGATCGACGCACCATGTACGGGGACCGGAACCCTGCGTCGCCATCCCGACGGGCGCTGGCGTGTCCAGCCCGAGGACCTGGCCGCGCTGGCGCAGCTCCAGCGCGAGATCCTCGATGGTGCAGCCGGACTGGTGCCGCCGGGCGGTATACTGCTCTATGCAACGTGCTCCCTGGAGCCGGAGGAGAACGAGGAACAGGTGACCACATTCCTGCAGCGGCATCGGAGCTTCGTGCTGGAGCCGGTCGAGGGCGTGCACGACAGCGTTCGTGATGCGCGCGGCTCCATGGTCATCCTGCCACAGACGCTGGGCGTCGACGGCGCGTTCGCTGCCCGCATGCGGAGGACATGATGCTCGGGGACTCGGTTCGACGGCGGCAGCGGCAGAAGCGCCCGAAGCGCAGTGGCGAAGGATCGCGGCCGGCCCGGCGTGGAGGGCGGCGGATCTGGCCGTGGGTGATCGCCGCACTGCTGCTGCCGTTCGGCATCGGCTATGTCGTCGCGGCACTCGTACTCTTTCCGCCGACGGAAGAGGCTGCCGCTCTCGCCGGCGGCGTGTCGGTGCCCGAGCTGACGGGCGAGACGATGGGGAACGCCGAGCGCGTTCTGGCCGAGCACACCCTCGTCCTGCTCGATGCGACGGAGCTGCCGCACCCGGAGGCGCCC
Organism: uncultured Gemmatimonadaceae bacterium; assembly: GCA_964430275.1. Lineage (GTDB taxonomy): Bacteria > Gemmatimonadota > Gemmatimonadetes > Longimicrobiales > RSA9 > DASTYK01. The sequence goes on along the minus strand of CAYSGF010000369.1, from coordinate 5,327 downwards.
TCCGGCGAGATCATCGCCCAGGACCCCCTGCCGGGGCAGCACCTGCGGCCGGGCGCCGGCGTGCGGGTCGCCATCAGCTCCGGTCCGCCGCGTGCGCGCGTCCCCGACATCGTCGGCTTCCCGCTCGAGCGCGCGCGCGAGCTGCTGCAGCGCCTCGGCTTCGAGGTGGCCTCCGTCGAGCGGCCGTCGGACACGCCAACGGGCCGTGTCATCGGCATCACCCCGGACGCCGGGAGCGAGCAGCGTCTGCCTGCGACGGTGACGCTCGTAGTCAGTGTGGGCCAACCGGTCACGGACGATCCCACGGTTGACGAGGAGATGTACGTCGACGAGCCGCCCGCCGAGGCGCCGATCGTCCAGCCGCCGGCCGACTCGGCGCAGGCGCCCGTACCTGCGACTCCGCCGGACACGACCGACGTGCGGTAGCCCGCGCGTGCGCATCGCGCTATGTTCTGACGTGGACCACTCTTGCGACTGACGATCGACTGCGCGTGATGACTCAGCAGACCGAACGATGGCTGATCCGGAGCACCGTCGTCGTGCTGTTCCTCACGCTGCTCACGCTGGCCTGGGTGAACCGGGCCAGCTTTGCGCCGCTCGACTCGGGCGCTCCCGCCCCTGATTTCGCGTACCCGACGCTCGACGGCGACACGCTCGCGCTCGCCGACCTGCGCGGCGACGTCGTATTGTTGAACATCTGGGCCACGTGGTGTCCGCCATGCGTGCGCGAGATGCCGTCCATGCAGCGGCTCTACGATCAGCATCGCAACGATGGCCTGCGTGTCGTGGCCGTCAGTGTGGACGCGCCCGGTGCGCTGCGCGACGTGCGCAGCTTCGTCCACGAGCTCGGCCTCGGATTCGACATCCTCCTCAACCCTGCCGGCACGATCCAGGATGCCTATGCGGTGACGGGCCTGCCGACCACGTTCCTGATCGATCGCAACGGCCGGATCCGGCGCAAGGTGCTCGGCGGCGCGGACTGGGCTTCACCCGAGAACGTGCAGTCCGTGCGCGCCCTGCTGGAGTAGCCTCATGAATCCGCGCGCCGTCGAGGCGATCACGAACAACTGGGCGTTGAAGCTCGCTGCGCTCGCGATCGCGTTCCTGCTGTGGGGCGCCGTGAAGGCGGAGGTGCCGGAGCGATTCAGCGTGAGCGAAGTTCCGGTGCGCGTTGTGAACCGCGATGGCGACTGGGTCAATGCAGGACCGCCGGTGCCGCACACCGTCGAGATCGAATTCTCGGGACCGACACGCGAGCTGCTGCGGCTGGCCGTCCAGCGTCCCGAGGTGCTCGTGCCGATCGACGAGGTGCAGGACTCTCTGGAGGTCCGCGTGCTGCGCACCGGCTGGGTTCAGCTCTATGGCGGCATGGACAACACTCGCGTCGAGGACATCCAGCCGAGCACGGTCACACTGCACTTCGACCCCGTCGTCGCGGATCTCATACCCGTGACCGTCCAGCTGATCGGTGCACCCGCGGCCGGTTACCGGCTGAGCGGCCCGGTTCAGCTCGATCCGGTGGCGGTGCGGGCAAGCGGCGCTGCGCCGCGCATGGCGGAGCTCGATACGCTTCGCCTCGGCCCGATCGACCTGAGCGGCTGGACCGCGACCGACAGCTTTCCGCTCGGCGTCGATACGAGCGGACTGGGCGTGCTCATCTCTCCGATGACCGTCCGCGTGGTCGTGCCGGTCGAGCCGGTACCGGACTCGATCGCGGCGGCGGCCGGCATGCGCCGTACCACGCCCGACAACCAGTGAGCCCGCCGCCGCTGCTGCTCGGTATCGAGACGTCGTGCGACGAAACCTCCGCCGCCGTGCTGCGCGGCGAGCGCGACGTCCTCGGCCATGTGATCCTCTCGCAGGACGCTCACCAGCTCTATGGCGGTGTCGTGCCGGAGATCGCGTCGCGCGCGCACCTCCAGGTCATCGACCAGGTCGTCAATGGCGCACTGCTCGAAGCGGGCGTCGCGCTGCACGAGATCGATGCCGTCGCCGCAACGGCCGGACCGGGTTTGATCGGCGCACTCCACGTCGGACTCGCCTGGGCAGGTGCAGCGGCATTCGCGCTCGACCGGCCACTCCTCGCCATCCACCACATGGAAGCGCATCTGTTCGCGACGTCGCTGGACGATCCGCGCGCAGTGCCCCCGTTCGTCGCGCTCCTCGTCTCCGGCGGCCATACGATGCTCCTGTGGGTGCCCGCCTGGGGCGACTACGACCTCCTCGGAGAGACGCGCGACGATGCCGCCGGTGAGGCGTTCGACAAGGTGTCGAAGATGCTCGGGTTGGGGTATCCCGGCGGGCCGGCCATTCAACGTGCGGCCGCGAGCGGTGATCCGCGCGCGTATCCGTTCCCGCGACCCATGCTCGCGACGAACCAGCAGCCCTCCGACGACGAGTACTACGACTTCTCCTTCAGCGGCTTGAAGACGTCGGTGATCACGCGCGTGCGTGCGCTCGAAGCCGAAGGCGAGCTCGACCATGCGACAGCGGACGTCGCGGCGTCCTTTCAGGCTGCCGTCGTCGACGTGCTCGTCGCGAAGACGATGCGCGCAGTCGCGGACAAGGCATGCGCGCGCGTCGTGCTGGGCGGCGGCGTCGCCGCGAGTCGCGCCCTGCGCGACGCGCTCCAGGACACGCTCGGTCCGGACGGCGAGCTGTATGCGCCCAGCCTCCGCTACGCGACCGACAATGCCGCCATGATCGCGCGTGCGGGCATGTTCCACCTCGCATGCGGAAACTACGCGACGCCCGGTGTCGCCGCTCGCGCCGACCTGCCGTTCCCCGGCCTGAACCAGCGCGCGGGCGTGGCATGCTGACGATCCTGCACGCATCGGACGTCCATTTCGGTCCACCGTACCTGCCCGCGGCCGGAGAGGCGCTGCTGCGCGCGGCCGACGAGCTGGATCCGGACGTCATCGTGGTGAGCGGCGACTTCTCGCAGCGTGCCAGGCGCGAGCAGTTCGCGAGTGCGCGTGCCTTCCTCGACCGGTTGCCGGAGCGTCCGCTCGTCGTCGTGCCCGGCAATCACGACGTGCCGCTGTACCGGGTGTTCGAGCGAATCTTCTCGCCATACCGCAACTACCGCGAGTACATCTCGGCGGATCTCGACAGCGTACTGCGCGTGGACGGTGCGACGTTCGTGGCACTGAACTCGACGGCGCCACTGCGCGCGATCACGAACGGGCGTATCCGCAGCTGGCAGCTCGACCTGTGCGAACAGGCGTTCGACGCGACGGCTGCGGGCGATGCACGCATCGTCGTCGCGCACCATCACTTTGCGCCCGCTCCCGACTACGAGGGCGGGCAGGTCATGCCGAAGGCGAAGCGCGCGCTCGACCGGTTCACGGCGCTGAAGGTCGATCTGATCCTGGGCGGACACCTGCACCGCGCCTACATCGGCAACTCGCTGGACGTCTACTCCGGCATCGACCGGACGCACGGCATCATCATCGCCCAGTCCGGCACGACCACGTCGCGGCGCGGGCGAGCGCGTGAGCGCGAGAAGAACTCGTTCAACATGATCCGCGTGGGCGATGACATCATCCGGCTCACGCAGTACATGTTCTTCGACGAGGTGGGCGGCTTCGCGCCGGTCAGCCGTCACATCTTCCCCCGTCCGGGAACGCACTACTTCCGCGACCGCAACCGACTGGACGAGGGAAGCGCGCTCGCACCGCCGGTCGGTGTGCCCGGCCGCCCGGACTGAGCAATGACCAGCCCTGTTGCTCGCGTCGCTGCGCTGCTGGTCGCTCTGCTCGCGTCCTGTCTCGCCGCTCCCGTCTCCGGTCAGATGTTCGAGGACTCGACCGGCATTGCCGAGGTCGAGTTCACGGGTGTGGGCGCCTTCGATGAGCAGCTGCTGCGCACCGCCATCCTCACCACGGAGAGCCGCTGCGCCGTTACCGTCGTGGTGCCACTGTGCTGGTTCGGCGTCGGTCGCGACGAGCAGTACATCGACCCGCGCGTGATCGGCGCGGATGCCGTTCGCCTGCGCGTGTTCTACTACGAGCGCGGCTATCGCGATGCCGCGATCCGGGTGGATACGACACGCACCGAGGACGGACTCGCGGTCCGCTTCGACATCGACGAAGGTCGGCCCGTGCGCGTCGATACGATCACGTTCAGCGGGTTCGACGCGCCGCCCGACGCACTCGTGCGTGACCTGCCGCTGCGCACCGGCATGCCGCTCGACCTGGTTGCGTCCGAGGCGACGCGCGACAGTCTCGCCGTGCGCCTGCGAAACCAGGGGTTTGCCGCTGCCGACGTCCTGACCAGCTACTTCATTCCGAGCGAGCAGCCCTACAGCAGTACCATCGAGTACGAGCTGATTGCCGGCGACCGGCACCGCTTCGGCGCGATCACAATCGAGGGCGCGGCAGCCGTCGATACCAGCGTCGTGCGACGCATGCTGACGTTCCGACCCGGTGACGTGTACAGCCAGCGCGTGCTGCTCGAGAGTCAGCGCAACCTGTTCTCCCTGGACGTGTTCCGGCACGCCGAGATCGTCCAGGCCGTCGAGCCGTTCGATACGCTGGTGGATGTGACGGTGCGGGTGATCGAAGGCGACCTCCATCGCGTTCGCGTCGGCTTCGGTCTCTCCACTGCCGATTACCTCAATGCAGAAGCACGCTGGGCCAGCCTGAACTTCCTCGGGCGCGCGCGCCGGGTGGAGCTGCGCGGCCGCGTCTCCAACCTGCTCACGGCACCGCTCGATCTCGTGCCGTTCTTCGAGGAGATCGACGGCATCTACCAGCAGGTGGCAGGTGCGCTGAATGCCGATTTTCGCCAGCCGTGGTTCTTCAGCGCGCGCAACAACCTGGGCGCAGGACTGTTCGCGGAGCGCGTCATCGTACCGGGCGTCTTCGTTCGTACCGGCTTCGGTGGCTACCTCTCGGTGAGTCGTCTCATCGGCACGGACGCCTCCCTCACCGTCGGGTACCGGCCCGAGCTGACCAGCCTCGACTCCGACGGCGACATCATCTTCTGCGTCAATTTCGTGGCCTGCGAGGAAAGCGACATCGACGTCCTGCGGAACCCGCACTGGCTGGCGCCCGTTTCGCTGGCCTTCGTGCGCGACCGCGCGAACAGCCTGTTCGCCCCCTCGCGCGGCTTCCGCCTGCGCGCCGAGACCGAGGTCGCGACCGGGGTGACCGGCTCGGAGTTCGCCTACGGCCGGCTGCTCGGCGAGGCCTCCGCGTACCGCCAGGTGGCGCCGGGCGTAATCCTTGCCGCCCGACTCGCGGCCGGAACCGCCCGCACCATCGGCGGCTCCGAGGGTGGGCTCGGCATACATCCGCAGAAGCGGTTCTATTCCGGTGGCGCCA
>CAYSGF010000368.1:0-2055 GCA_964430275.1 uncultured Gemmatimonadaceae bacterium | reverse complement strand
GAAGGGCCGATCGACCTGCTGCTCACGGACGTGGTCATGCCGAATATCAGCGGCCGCCAGGCCGCCGATGCGATTGCCGTCCTGCGCCCCCAGATCCGCGTTCTCTACATGTCCGGCTACACGGACGATGACATTTTGCGCCACGGCGTGCTCCGCGGGCTGGCGGCGTTCCTGCCCAAACCGTTTCCGCCGGATGCGCTGCTCGCCAAGGTGCACGACGTGTTGCACGCCGATGCGTGAGGGCGCGCCGCAGCACAGCCGCCGCAGGATTGACAGAGTACGGCCGCCCCGCCAGCTTTCCGGCTTGTTTCCCGGCCCGCCCAGGGCCCGGAATCGTTCTCCTGACTCCCGAAGAGACGTCTGATGTTCGGCACGCTGAAAGGCCGCCTGCTCATCATCGCCGGCGTGGCGGTGGTGGCCGCGCTCGCGCTGTGGCAGAACGGCATCACGCTCGGGCTCGACCTGCAGGGCGGCATGCACCTCGCCCTCGAGGTCCAGGACCCGAATGGCACGCTGACTGACGAGCAGCGCGCGGACTATACGGACCAGAACCTCGAAATCCTGCGCAACCGGATCAGTCAGTTCGGTGTCACCGAGCCGCTCATCCAGAAGGTCGGCCAGGATCGCATCATCGTGGAGCTGGCCGGCATCACGGATGAAGAGCGCGCCAAGAACATCATTCAGCAGCAGGCGTTCCTGGAGTGGAAGCTCGTTCGACCGTCGCAGGAGCTGCTGAACGCGATTCCGCGGATGGACCGCGCGGTCGCCCAGGCGCTCGGTCCGGACGGGCTGGCCGAGCTCGAGCCGGCAGCCGATACCGCCGCCGGCACGGGTGGCGCCCAGCAGGACGTGCGCGATCTGCTGTTCGGGACGGTGGACAGCGCTGCGGACTCCCTCTCGTCGGACACCACGGCAGCGAGCGCGCCCGCGGAGCGTCCGCTCAGCAGCATGCTGTTGCAGGGTGGCGGTGACGGTGAGTTCGCAGTAGCGGAATCCGACGTTCCGCGCGTCAAGCAGTATCTCGCCCTGCCGGGTGTGATGTCTGCTCTCCCGCGTGGCTCCGAGCTGCGCTGGGCCGCCGATCCCTACGGCGCCGATGGCCAGCAGCTGTACCGTGCCCTGTATTTCCTGGAGGCGCGTCCGTTCATCACGGGCGAGCGGCTGCAGGAGGCGATCGCCGGGCGCGACCCGCAGTTCAACGAGACGATCGTGCAGTTCGAGCTGGACCGGCGCGGCGGCCGTGAGTTCGGCGAGGTCACGGCGCGCCACATCGGCGACCGGATAGCGATCGTGCTCGACACGCTCGTGCACAGCGCGCCCGTCGTGAACAGCCGCATCGATGCAAGCGGCCAGATCCAGCTCGGCCAGGCGCCGCTCTCCGAGGCGCAGGATCTCGCGCTCGTGCTGCGCGCGGGTGCGTTCGCGGCGCCGCTCGAGATCGTCGAGCAGCGCTCCGTCGGGCCATCGCTCGGTCGTGACTCCATCGAGCAGGGCCGCGTGGCCGGCATCCTCGGCCTGGCGCTCGTGCTGCTCACGATGATCGCCTACTACCGCTTTGCAGGCGTGCTCGCCGTGGGCGCCCTGGCGATGTACGTCCTGATCGTGCTCGGCACGCTCGCCGGACTCGGCGCCGAGTTGACCGCGCCGGGCATTGCCGGGCTCATCCTGTCCGTGGGCATGGCCGTGGACGCGAACGTGCTCATCTTCGAGCGGATTCGCGAGGAGATTGCGCTCGGTCGAACGACGCGCGTTGCGGTGGAAGCAGGTTTCCAGCACGCGATGTCCGCGATCGTCGACTCGAACCTCACGACGCTGATCACCGCACTCATCCTGTTCCAGGTCGGGACTGGGCCCGTGCAGGGATTCGCCGTCACGCTGTCGATCGGCATCGTCGCATCGTTCTTCAGCGCGGTGTTCATCACGCGCACGTTCTTCATGATATACATGGACCGCAGGCGCGCGAGCGACGCGGTCAGCATCTAGCACGAGACGATCATGCGGTTCTTCGTTGACGCGAACTTCGAGTTCCTCGCCCACCGCCGGAAGCTTTACCTG
>CAYSGF010000367.1:0-17772 GCA_964430275.1 uncultured Gemmatimonadaceae bacterium | reverse complement strand
GACATCATCACTGCCGAGCACATGGCACGGATGAAGGACAAGGCGATCGTCGGCAACATCGGCCACTTCGACAACGAGATCGACATGGCCGGGCTGAAGAAGATCAAGGGGATCGAGCGGCGGAACATCAAGCCGCAGTTCGACGAGTGGGTCTTTCCCGACGGCCACGGCGTGCTCATCCTCGCCGAGGGTCGGCTGCTGAACCTCGGTTGCGCAACCGGCCATCCGAGCTTCGTCATGTCCGCGTCCTTCACGAACCAGGTGATGGCGCAGATCGAGCTGCACACGAACAACGACGCGTACGAGAAGCGGGTGTACGTGCTCCCGAAGCACCTGGACGAGAAGGTGGCGCGCCTCCATCTCGACAAACTCGGTGTGCGGCTGACACAGCTCACGCAGAAGCAGGCCGACTACATCGGGGTGCCGGTGGAAGGGCCGTACAAGCCGGAGCATTATCGGTACTAACCTAACCAGCGAACGGTGGGCCGGGGCCCAGGGCCCGGGCTCGGGCCGTGGCGGCAGGGAATGGTCGAGGGGCTCGGACGGATGTCCGGGCCCCTTTGCATCGATGACCCTTGGTTGATGAGAACCTACCTCCTATCCCCAGCGCTCGGGTGAGGGTTTACCTCTACCCCACAGAGTTCGGTGATCGGCACAGGAAGTTGAAGGGTAGTGCGATGTCCGATTTCGTGCCGACGTCCGAGGAGGTCTTCAACGGCAATGCGAGGTGGGTGTTTGCCGACCTACGGATCAGCGAATTCAATGGTGAGTCACCCGGGACCGTCAGTACCGAGCGGACAAGCGGGTTCGTTGTGATAAGTAACTAAGGTCCATAAACGCCCGCGAACGAGGTGGGTTGCCGTTCAGCGCCCGGATGCTCGCTCGAACACATGCACATACCCGTCGCAGCACGGATCCTCGAACGTCAGCCGATCCGGGGACGGTGACTGTACGATGTGCTGGGCCATGGATGAGAACACGAGTGCCCGCAGCGGCGGATCGAAGTCCACTTCGTACTCGCGTCCCGGGCCTGCGTACTGGATGAGCCGTTCCATCAGTCTGGCGCGTGACGTGGTGATCAGCGAGTCATTGCGGAAGGCGTGGACGGTGCTGTCGTCGGCGAACTCGAGGCGCACGCTGTAGCCTTCCGACCCGGGCGTAAGGGTCCAGCCGGCGATGCCGCCGGAGGATTCGACCCAGACCCAGCTTCCTTCCACGGCCCTGCCGACGTCGGTGGGACTGCTATTGCAGGCGGCCGCGGTGAACAGGCCGGCTGCCAGAATCGACCGTAGCATGGTTACCTCGTTCCGCATCGCGTTCCCGAACGTATAACGCGGCAGCACATCCGATTCGGACGAGGGTCGCAGGTGTGGCGGCGATCAGGCGTTCGCCAGGGGCGCGGTCGACTGGTCCATGGCCGTCAACCGCGCGTACACTCTCCGTGCGTAGCCGGGCGCTCCGGCCGAGAGGAACACCTGCTGGGCTTCGCGCAGTGCGGATCGGGCGAGGGCGGGTCGATTTTCGGCGAGGCGAAGGAGCCCGAGCTCTTCCAGCGACTCTGCGCGTTCCAGTAGCACGTGTTCCTCCTCGGCGCAGGCGATTGCGCGTCTGAGCAACCTGCCCGCAGCGCTGTACTCGCCACGAAGGCGGGCGAGTCGCGCGCGACTGCGCGCGATCAGGGTCCGGGTTCCGGGATATCCGTTCCCGGGCGCGCAGCGGTCCGCACAATCCAGTGCTTCCTGCGCGGGTTGCAGCTCACCCATTTCCAGCAGAGGGTACGCGCGGTTGGCGTGAACGGATGCGAGCAGCATCCGCTCTCCAATGCGCTCCGCGATCTCGAGGGCGCGCCCGAGGTAGAGCTCTGCCTCCATGCATTCACCGAGGTCGGTGCACACGACGCCGAGGTGCATGTATGCGAGGAGCGCGCTTCGTGAATCACTGGCGCGGAGGGCGGCTGCGATGCTTTCCAGGTAGAACGCGCGCGCCGCTGCCAGCTCACCGTGCATGTTCCGAATGATGCCGACGTTCTGCGCTGCCAGTGCGATCAGCTCATCATCGCCCACATCACGGGCCAGCTCCAGCGCCCGCTCGTAGAGCTGAACGGCGCCGTTCAGGTCCTGGGCTGTGAAGCGGATCGTGGCGGTGGTGTTTACGGCGCGCGCTGCGTCGCCGATGAGTCCGTGTCGGGAGGCGACCTCGAAACTCAGGTCGGAAAGCTCCTCGGCATTCTCCAGATCGCCGGCCTGCCTGCGCGCGCGGGCCTGCCCGCGCAGCGCCGCGGCGGCGTCCGCCGGGGACTCGAGTTGCAGCGCCGAGCGGTAGAGATCCGCGTACGCGAAAGCGGCGGAGTCCCAGTCGGCCGCACTCTCCAGCTGTGCGGCACGCTCGAACAGCGGCTGCATGACGTGCGTTCGTCCGCCCAGCGGCATCACCATCAGTTGCTGAGCACCACGAAGCCGCCGCGGATCGGCAGCAGCGGTGTGAATCCGGCTCCATCCAGCTCATCATCGAGCTCCCCGGCTTGGATCTCGCGCCACGCGGCAGCCCGTGACGCCTCGGGCTCCTGGCGCGGACCGGCGCGACGGATCGACGCGGGCTCGATGCGCTCCCGTGTCGCGATGCGATAGGTCGCGCGCTCCGGCGTGCCGCAGACGTCGAGATAGAAGTACGCGCGCATCGGTGGAGATGGCGTGTCGGGTTCTTCGGGAAACTGGAGATGGAAGCCATGGAGCCCCTGATAGGGCGTCATCACGACGACCGTGGGTGTCTCGAACGTGCCTGCGTCGAACTCCACGCGCGCGTAGTCCGTGTCCACGCTGCCGCCCTGCGGCGTGATCGTAGTCCTCTCGGGTGCGCGCGGGTCCTCGCAGGCGATGGCGGTATCGAGCTGCTCCGGCCAGGGCTGACACGCGGTGAACACCAGCATGACCACGGATAGCGCGAAACGCTTCCCCATTCTGCCCATTCTGTCCTCAGCCGTTCGTGTTCAGGAGACTTCTACGCGTCGTCCCTGCGCTCGGGCGCCGGTCTCGTCAGGCGCGTGCTCCGACCCGATGCGATCGCCGTCGCCGGTGATCTCCAGCGGCAGGCGCAGGATGAACTGCGAGCCGGTGCCGAGCTCACTCTCGAGTCGCAGCGTGCCACCGAGCAGGGTGGCGAGGTTGGCGCAGATCGGCAGGCCGAGACCCGTGCCGGCGGAGCCCCTGACCTGCTCGAACTCCTGGAAGATGCGCGCCCGGTCCTCCGGCCGGATGCCCGGCCCGCTGTCGAAGACCTGCAGCTCGACCCACGAGGGCACACGCACGATCCGGATGCCGATCGCGCCCTCATCCGTGAACTTTACGGCGTTGGAGAGCAGGTTGACGAGGATCTGGCGCAGCCGCCTGGCATCCGTCACGAGGTCGAGGTCCGTGTTCTCCGGCTCGATGACCTGCAGCTTCTTCCCATCCGCCTGCGGCCGGATGCTGAGGACCGCGTCGTCGATCACGCTGCGCAGCGACGTCGGCTCCAGCTCCACCTCCATGCGGTTCGCCTGCAGCTTCGCGAAGTCCAGCAGGTCGTTCAGAAGTGCGAGCAGCGTCTCGGCCGCGCGGGCGGAATTCTCGACGAAGCGCTGTGCGCGATCGGGCAGCTCGCCGGCCAGGCCATCGAGAAGCAGCTCGCTGTATCCCTTGATCGCACCCACGGGCGTGCGCAGGTCGTGCGATACGGCGTTGTAGAACCGCTCCTTGGCGCGTGTCGCATTGTCCAGCTGTGCGTACGCGTCTGCGAGCTCGGCCGAACGCTGCTCGACGCGCTCGTGCAGGCGGGCATTACCGATCGCGACGGCGGCATGCGTCGCGACACTGATGGCGAGCCGGATGTCGCGCGCACTCACCTCGTAGGGACGGCGGTACCCGACCACCAGGGCGCCGAACGTATCACCGAAGAGAGTGAGCGGGACGCCGAGTCCGACGACCATCCCCTGCTGCACGTGGAGCGGGAAGTCGGTCGGTGCGCAGGCCGCCTCCGGGCCGCCGACCCGCACCGGTTTCCCGAGCTCGACCACACGAGCGGCCAGCGTGTCGTCACCGGGCGGGTCGCTGTGCTGATGCAGTCCGATGACAGCGACCTGCTCGACACGGTCGTTCTGAACCGTGCTGACCGTGGCGTAATGTGCGCCGAGCAGCGTCCGAGCGAACCGCGCAACGAGTGCCAGGACCTCGTCCAGATCGAGGGAGCGGTTCGTCGCGAGGCCGAGCGTATGCAGCGCTTCGCTTTCCTCCGCCCTCTGGCGCAGGTGGTCGCATTCCGTGCGCAGCTGCGCGAGTGTGTGCTCGCGGCGCTCGGCCCGGCAGAGCGCATCCGCCAGGCGATGCCATGGCTCCGGCTCCTCGCCGAAGGCGCCAGTGTCCGCGATGAGCACTGCCGTCGCGCCCAGCTCGTCTGCACGGCGATAGGGCAGGAGCAGCACGTCGGCATCCGGGAAGTTCGACGCGTCGGTCGGGAACTGCGAGCACAGACCGAACGCCTCCGGCCGCATGAGGTGTGCAGCCGTGTCGATCAGCTCGGCACTGACCTGAAGACCCGGCGGCCACGCGAATGTGATGCTGTCTGCGACACAGTCGATGCGCAGCACGGCGCGCAGCGGCGGCGAAAGCGCACGCGCAAGAGCGCCATAGGCGGCGGTGGTATCGTCGCTTTCGTGGATTCCGAGTACAGCGGTGGCAACATCCATGAACCCCGTCCGATCCGGGGAAGTCGTTACCCAAGATGCCGCCGCGTTCCCGCACACGCCAGCCGCTTGCGACGCTGGGCGGTAATCATGACGAATCGTGGGCTTGGCGGCGCGGAATATGCGGCGGCGCTCATGCTCTTTCCCGTGCTCCTCACGCAAGAGCATGGGAGATCCGCAGAACCAGGCAGAGCATCATGTACTCACGACCCAGTGAAGGGGCCAGTCCCGAAGCAGCGACGACGCCGGGCCTCTTCGTGCAGTCGCCGGCGGGCCAGGTGGACGCAGCGGCGTTCGCCGGGTGGCTCTACCGCGGGGCGCGGGCACTCTCCGAGGCGGCGACACCGACGCAGGTGGTGGAAGCAGCGGCGCGCGAAGCTCGGGCTGCGTGCCGGGCGGCTGCGGTGGCGGTCATTGCCGTAGAGCAGCGCACCGGATCGTTTCGACCGCTGCATGTCGACGGCCTTCCCGGCGAGATGATGGAGCACTATCGCGCGTTGCCGCGGATCGACGCGGATCCCGTGCAGCATGCCGCCGCGAGCGGTACGCCCGTGTTCGTGAGCGGCCCGGCCGACCTGCAGGCGCGCTACCCGGCGCGTGCCGCGCACGTCGGGAGGGCGGGCATCGTCGCGTCAGCGACGGTTCCGGTGTGTGCAGATGGCGTCGTCGTCGCCGCGCTCGACCTGTTTTTCGCGGAGCCGCGCACCTTCAGCGAGCACGACCATACCTTCCTCATGACCATGACGGAGATGCTCGGCCAGGCGCTGCAACGGACGTGGCTGCTGGAATCCGAGCAGAACGCGCGCGTCGACGCACAGGCGGCGAACCGCGCGAAAACGGAGTTCCTGGCCGTGATGTCCCATGAGCTGCGGACTCCGCTGAACGCGATCATCGGCTACGCGCAGATCCTGGGGCATGGAATTCACGGCGAGCTGAATGCCCAGCAGCATCGCGACGTCGAGAGGGTCCAGCACAGTGCCCGTCATCTGCTTGCGCTGCTGAATCACGTGATCGGCTTCGCACAGCTGGAGCGTGATCACGTCCTGCTGGAGCTCGGGGCCGTCTCCGTGAACTCGCTGCTCGAGGAAGTTCAGATGCTGGTCTCGGAGCAGGTCCATACTCGTTCCCAGCGGCTCATCATCGAGTCCGGAGCCACGGACAGCATGGTCCGCGGCGATCGCGACAAGCTGGGTCAGGTGCTCCTGAACCTGCTGGTGAATGCGACGCGCCACACGCCCGTCGGCGGCACGATCCACATCCGTTGCGAGCGGGATGGAGAGCGACTGAAGATCCACGTGGAGGACTCTGGCGTCGGCATCCCGGCCGACCAGCTCGAGCGCATCTTCGAACCGTTCGTCCAGCTCGATCGCGGCCTGACAGGCAAGCACGAAGGCGCCGGGCTCGGACTCGCGATCGGACGCGAGCTGACGCGCCGTATGGGCGGCGACCTGCACGCGGAACGGGCGCCGGACCGTGGCGCGCGGTTCATCGTCACGCTGCCGCTCTGGCTCTCGCCCGACCTGGATCCCCAGGCCTGATGCGGCTTCAGACCGGCACGAGCGGGTTCGGGTACAAGGAGTGGAAGGGCAGCTTCTACCCGGCCGATCTCCCTGCCAGCGGGATGCTCGCTTTCTATGCGGAACGCTTTCCCACCGTAGAGATCAACAACACGTTCTACCGCATGCCGAAGCCGGAGCTGCTGAGCGCATGGGTCGCGGAAGTGCCGCCGTCCTTCTGCTTCGTCGTGAAGGCGCCGCGGCAGATCACTCACATCAAGCGACTCAAGGACGTCGAGCAACCGGTCGGCTACCTGCTCGAGGCGACCGCCGTCCTCGGCGCGGCGCGCGGGCCGCTCCTGTTCCAGCTCCCCCCAAACATGAAGAAGGACGTGGATCGTCTGCGGTCGCTTCTCGCACTGCTGCCCGCCACCGTGCGTGCCGCCCTGGAGTTCCGACACGAATCCTGGTTCGACGACGAGGTCTACGACGCCCTGCGCGAGCACGACGCATCGCTCTGCATCACGCACACCGAGGAAGGAGACTCCCCGTTCGTCCCGACCGCGCCCTGGGGATACCTTCGCCTGCGCGGCGTCGAGTACGCCGCGGACGAGCTGCTCAAATGGATCGAAAGGGTCCGCGGCACGAACTGGAACGAGGCGTTCGTCTTCTTCAAGCACGAGGACGAAGCGACCGGGCCGCGCCTGGCGAAGCGGTTCGGGGAGCTGTTTGCGACTGGCTGAGGAGTGGGCGGCGAGGAAGTGTGTGAGCGAACTGGTGAATTGGTGAATTGGTGAATTGCGCGGCGCACTTCCTCGGCTGCCCTCCGCTGCCTCCATTCATTCATGCATTCATCAATTCATTCATCCACCGACTGACCTGCTCGGCGATCTCGAGAATCACGGCCTCATCATCGCGGCCACTGCGCTTGCGCACGTGGAAGCCATGGTCGGCGTCATCGACGACGTGGATGTGGGCGCGGTCGGCGTGGGTATCCACGACGCTGTGGATCAGGCTGAGGTCGGCGAGGCTGTCGCGGGTGCCCTGGACGAAGAGCATCGGCGTGCGCACATCGGCCAGGTGCTCGCTGCGCTTCGTGTCCGGCGGCTTGCCTGCCGCGTGCAATGGAAAGCCGAGGAATACGATGCCGCGCACGTCGTCGCGCGGCTCGTGCGCGAGCGCCTGTGACGTCATCCGCCCGCCCATCGATTTGCCGCCGGCGAACAGCGGCAGGCGCGGTGCTTCCGCGGCTGCCAGGTCGATGGCGGCGTGGATCGTCGCTTCGAGAACGGCGGGGCGGTCGGGCCCGCGCCGTCCAGCCTGGGCGTACGGGAAATTGAAGCGCAGGGTGCCGATGCGCCGTGCGGCGAGCGCCTCGGCGATCGCGTTCATGAATGCGTGGCGCATGGGTGCACCGGCGCCGTGTGCGAGGACGTAGAGCGCCTGCGCGTCGGCAGGGAGCAGGAGGAGCGCATCGACGTTGCCGGCATTGGGCACGGAGAGCGTGAGCGAGCGGGTCGAGGGTTCAGGCATTCGTGGCCTCCAGTCGTTCCGCGAGCGCCTGCAGCGCGCGCATCAGGTCGGGTTCGAGCTCGAGCACGGGACGGAGCGGATCGCGTCCGAGTCGCTGCATGCGGATGCGGGCATTCCGGATGGTGTAGCGCCGGATGTCCAGGCGGCGGTTGACCTCACGCCACTCGAGCGGCATGGACACGGGCGCGCCCGGGAGCGGCCGCACGCTGTACGGTGCGACCAGCAGCTTGCCGTGGCCGTTCTGCAGATAGTCGAGGTAAACCTTCCCCTCGCGCTGGGAGACGACGCGCGCGATCGTCGCGATCTCGGGCTGCTCGCCCACGACGACCCGGGCGATCAGCTCGCCGAGCTGGCGCGACTGCTCGTGCGTGAGCTGACGACCGAGCGGGATGAGCACGTGCAGACCTGAGGAGCCGCTCGTCTTCACGAAGCTGGGGAGCGCAATCTCGTCGCACAGCGTCTTCAGCGTACGTGCGACATCGACGACGTGCACGAACGGCGCGTCCTTCGGGTCGAGGTCGAGGATGCACCAGTCCGGCCGGTCCGCGGAGCCGAGTCGGCTGGCCCAGACGTGCAGCGGGATCGACGCGGAGTTCGCGATGTAGACGAGCGTTTCCTCGTCACCGCCGACGAAGTAGCGCAGGTCACGCTCCGAGCCCTCGCTCCAGAGTGTCTCCGTGCGCAGCCAGTCGGGCGCAAATGACGGCGCGTCCTTCTGGAAGAACGACTTGCCGTGAATGCCGTCCGGAAAGCGGGTCAGCACGAGCGGCCGATCGGCCAGGTAGGGCAGCAGCCAGGGCGCGATCGTACGGTAGTACTCGACCAGGTCCCCCTTCGTGTAGCCGTCCTCTGGCCAGAACACCTTGTCGAGGTTCGTGAGTCGTACGACGCGCTCCGGCTCCGGCTGCGCCGCCGCTGCTTCGCGCGGCGTAGCGCCGGCAGCGTCCGATGCCGGTTGCACCGATACCGGTGTCACGGTCTCCGGCACGGGTCCGTCCACGGATTCCGGCGCACTCCCGCGCACGCAGTCCTCCGGCCGGCGGTCGTCGCGCACGCGCAGGAAAACAGGATGGCGGAGCTGCCCGTCGCCGGTCCACTCGAGGTAGCGCACCTCGACGACGAGCG
This sequence comes from uncultured Gemmatimonadaceae bacterium, assembly GCA_964430275.1. Taxonomy (GTDB): domain Bacteria; phylum Gemmatimonadota; class Gemmatimonadetes; order Longimicrobiales; family RSA9; genus DASTYK01. The sequence goes on along the minus strand of CAYSGF010000367.1, from coordinate 8,904 downwards.
TTGGCTCGACCCACACGGCATCGCGGCTGCGCGGCGCGCCTGCGGCCTGCGCGCGCGATACGATCACCGGTTCCAGCCGCTGCTTCAGCTCGCGCAGCAGCTTGCCATCGAAGCCCGTGCCGACCGAGCCCGCGTAGCGCAGCTCACCATCGTAGTAACCGAGATGCAGGGAGCCGATCGCGTCGGGATTATCGCTGGCGCGTTTCCAGCCGACGACGACGAACTCGTCGCTGCGGTGTGCGCGCACCTTCTGCCACGCAGCGGAGCGCCCGCCGCGGTACGGCGCATCGGCGCGCTTCGCGATGATGCCCTCGAGGCCGAGCGCCTCGACCTGCCCGTACAGCGCAGTGCCGTGGTGCGCCACATGATCCGAGTAGCGCAGCAGGCCGCTGACGGGCACGATCGTGCGGAGCAGCCGCTTGCGCTCGATGAGCGGCAGTGGACGCACGTCATGGGACCCGGCGGCGAGCAGATCGAAGAGATAGAAGGTTGCTGGCAGCTCGAGTGCGGCGCGGCGGATGTCGGGCGCCCGCTTCAGGCGCGCGCGCTTCTGCAGGCGCTGGAAACTGGGCAGCCCGGCGTCATCGTGAACCACGATCTCGCCGTCCAGGATCAGCCGGTCGTAGGGGAGCGTCGCAAGCGCGCGTGCAACGTCCGGAAACGAGGTCGTCCAGTCGTGGCCATTGCGCGTCTGCAGCACGATGCGCGCGCCATCCTTGAGGGCGAGAAAGCGATAGCCGTCGAACTTGAACTCGTAGATCCATGCAGGATCGTCGAAGGCTCCCGGCGCTCGCTCCGCCAGCATCGGCGCGCACTGCTCGATGCGCACGTCCCGCTCCGATGCGCCGAGCCCGACCAGCGCGGCATGCAGCGCGTCATCCCGATGCACGCCCGCGCGCAGCTCCTCGAGCGTCAGGCCGGAGAGCACCGACGACTCGTCGAAGCCGTCCGCATCCGCGCGCATGTAGGCATCCCGCTCCTTGATCAGCAGCCAGTCGGTGTCACTTCGCTTCGTGCGGACCAGCGTCCAGCGACCGCGCAGCTTCTGCCCTCGCAGCTCGAAGAGCAGCTTGCCCTTCTCCATGCCGCCATGCGGATCCTCGATCGGGACCCACACGCCGCGGTCCCACACGATCACCTCCCCGGCGCCATAGTTGCCCTGCGGGATCACGCCCTCGAAATCCGCATACTCGAGCGGATGATCCTCGACCAGGAAGGCGCCGCGCTTGTTCGCCTGGTCGTACGACGGCCCCTTCGGTACGGCCCACGACTTCAGCACGCCGTCCATCTCCAGACGGAAGTCGTAGTGCAGCCGCCGCGCGGCATGCTTCTGCACGACGAAGCGCAACACGCCGCCGCCCAGCGGCTCACCACCAAACGGCTCTGGGGTCCGGTCTGCGTCGCGCTTGGCGCGATAGCGGGCGAGATGGTCTGGCATGAAGGGGGAATGGGCGGGGATCGGGGGTGTGGGTCAAGATCGGGGACGGAAGCGGAAGCGGTGCGGACTACTTCGACTGTTCTTCCACTGCGCGAATGATCAGGTCGGTCAGGTCGGGGCGCCCGAGACGATCGAGCTGCGCCGGGTCGAGCGTCGAGAAAGCCTGAGCGCGGATGATGTTGCGCAGCTGCGAGGCGCTCAGGGCGTCGAGCTGGCCGCGCAGCATGCCGATGCCCCCTTCGCTGTATACCTGCAAGGGATCGAGAACGGCCGTGGTCGCGGCAGCCCCGGCAGGTGAGCGCACGGTGACGCGACCGGACGCCGTCGCGACGCCGGGCTCCTCGAAGACTGCCGGACGACTCGGCTCGCGGTGCGGCGGACGGCGTGGGGCATCGCTCAGCACCCGGTCGAGCGCACCCTCCAGGTACGTCGCCGTCAGCCCCTGCGCCCAGTACATCAGGTCGTCCCGGTTCGGCTGCGTCGTTTCCCGGCCGGTCCGCTTCGGCTCACCCTCCGGCGCGACGAACTCGATCCACCCTTCCCACAGCCCGTCAGCCCGCTCTCTGCCGCACGCCTGCGGCTCGTAGATCCGGCCATCGGGCCCTGCGAGCCGGACATCGAAGTCGACGAGTACTTCCGCCATGGCGCACCTCCTCACTGTCTCCGCTCCGCAACTCGCTGGCCATTGGGTGGCCGCCGTCGCTCTGTATCACAAAGACCTTGCACGAACAGCCGGTTTCGTACGATCATGCGCGCCTATGAGCGCAAGAGCGATTGGTTCGGCAACGGTGTCTTTCGGGCTGGTCTCCGTCCCGGTCAAGGTGTACTCGGCCGGCGACTCGACCGCCGCGGTGAGCTTCAACTGGATCCACAAGGACTGCGGGTCGCGGTTGAAGCAGCAGTACATCTGCGCGCGGGAGGGGACGGTCGTCGAGAAGGACGAGATGGTGAAGGGGTACGAGTTCGCCAAGGAGCAGTACGTCCTGTTTTCGCCGGATGAGCTGAAGGCGCTGGATCAGAAGGCGGACAACACGATCGAGATCGTGGAGTTCGTGCCTGCGGACCAGGTCGACAAGGTGTACCTGGACAAGGTCACGTACCTGGGGCCGGACAAGGGCGGCGATCGAGCCTACCGGCTGCTGTCGGCGGCGATGCGGGAGACGGGGCTGTCGGCGCTCGGCCGGTATGCGGCGCGCGGGAAGCAGTACCTGGTGCTGCTCTCGCCGATGCGCGACGGCATCATCATGGAGCAGCTGCGCTATGCGCACGAGGTGCGCTCGTTCGACGAAGTGCCCACGGGCGAAGCGGACGTGAAGGAGCAGGAGCTGAAGCTCGCGATTCAGCTGATCGACCAGATCCGCGCGGAGGCGTTTTCGCCGGAGAAGTACCGGGACGAGGTGCGGGAGCGGCAGCTCGAGCTGATCCAGCGCAAGATCGAGGGCGAGGACATCACGGCGGCGCCGACGGAAGCGCCGCAGGCGCAGATCATCGACCTGATGGCGGCACTGAAGGCATCGCTGGGGCGCACGTCGGATGCGGAGGAATCGGGCGCCCGGAAGCCGGCGAAGCGCGCGACGTCGAAGACGACAGCAAAGAAGCGCAAGGCGAGCGGCGGCTGAGGCCGAGGTTACGATGTGGTACGGCACCCGGGACGTCGCCAGGCTCCTGGGCCTCACGGAACATCAGATACGGTCCTATGCGCGCGCGGGGCTGCTCGAGCCGGAACGTGGGCCCCGCAACGCGTACCGGTTCAGCTTCCAGGATCTCGTTCTGCTGCGGGCTGCGCGCGGGTTGATCGACGCGCGTGTGCCGCAGCCGCGCATCATCCGCGCGCTGCGGCGCCTTAAGGCGCAGCTCCCTCCCGATCGCAACCTGTCCGAGCTGCGCATCCTCGTTGAGGGGGACGATGTCATCGTGCGCGACGGTGCCGCGGCCTGGAATCCGGAATCCGGGCAGCTCCAGCTCGACTTCCGGGTCGCGGAGCTGGAGAGTGCAATCGCGCCGCTGCACGCGGGAGCGGTGGCGCTCGACCCGGAGCCGGGTGCCGAGGACTGGTTCGGCCGTGGCGTGGAGCTCGAGCTCGTGTCGGCGGACGAAGCGGCGGCGGCGTACGAGCGGGCGCTCGAGCTGGACCCGCGCCACGCGGATGCGCACGTGAATCTCGGTCGACTGCTGCACGAGGCGCGGCGCCACGCCCAGGCAGAGATGCACTATCGGGCGGCCCTCGCCGCGGGGCCGCACGCGACAGCCGCCTACAACCTGGGGATCGTGCTGGAGGATCGGCGCCGGACCCGCGAGGCGGTCGCTGCCTACCGGGTCGCACTGAAGGCGGACCCGCGTTTCGCAGATGCGCACTACAACCTGGCGCGCCTCTACGAACAGATGGGTGACGAAGCCGCGGCGCTGCGGCATCTGAAGAGCTACCGCTCCCTCACGCAGGGCAGCGGCCGCGCCTGATTCGAACTGGTGAACGGCCCCTGCCGGTGGAGGGTCTACGTCAGTGCTCGATGGGCAGGTCGGCGCGGGCGTCGAGGAACGCCGTGGCGATCTCGGGATCGAACTGACGCCCGCTTTGCTGCAGGATCTCCTCGAAGGTCTCTTCCAGCGTCCAGGCGCTCTTGTACGGTCGTGCGTGCGTGAGCGCGTCGAACGTGTCGACGAGCGCGACGATGCGACCGCTCATCGGGATGTCCGCGGCGCGCGTCCCGTTGTAGCCGAGCCCATCCCACCGCTCGTGGTGGGTGTAGGCGATCTCCTCGGCGATCTGCAGCAGGGGCACGCGGCTGCCGCCCAGAATGCGGGCGCCGATCGTCGTGTGCGTCTTGATGAGGGAAAACTCCTCGGGCGTGAGACGCCCCGGCTTGAGGAGAACGGAGTCCGGTACGCCGATCTTACCGACATCGTGAAGCGGTGCAGCGCGGCGCATGAGATCGACGTCGTCGTCGCTCCAGCCGAGGATGCGCGAGAGTGCGGCGGCCAGCTCGCCGACCCGGCGGATGTGATCGCCGGTCGCGTCGTCCCGGTACTCCGCCGCTTTCGCCAGCCGGTCGAGCGTGTCGATACGCGCCTGGTCGAGCTCGGCGGTGCGCACGCGCACGCGCTCCTCGAGCTGCACGTTCTGATCGAGAACCTGCTGCTGCAGCACGCGGATCGTAAGCAGGTTGCGGATGCGGAGCAGGGCCTCGAGCTGATCGAACGGCTTCGCGAGAAAATCCGAGGCGCCCTGCTCGAGCGCACGCAGCTTCGTTTCCGGAAGAATGTCGGCCGTGAGCACGAGCACCGGCAGGTATGCGGTCGGTGCAGTCGTCTCGCGGATGAGCTGCAGCACCTCGAAGCCGTTGAGGCCCGGCATGTGGAGGTCGAGCAGCACGATGTCGGGGCGCCACGTGTCGAGCAGCTCGAGCACGCCCTCCGGCTGGGATGTACCGAGGATCTCCTCGTAGCCTGCACGGCGCAGGATCCGCTCGAGGAGTCGGAGATTCATCTCCTGGTCGTCGACCGCGAGGATCCTGCGTTTCGTGACGTCGATCTCGCTCACTGCCTCACTCCCGCGCACTCAGCTCGAGCGCATCATGTAGGGTCGCGACGAACCCACCGATGTCCAGCGGCTTGGTGAGATAGGCGAACACACCCTCGCGTACGAGACGCTCGATGCGCGACGGTGTGGCGTCCGCACTCAGGACGACCACCGGGATATCACGCGTCGTGGCGTCTTCGCGCAACCGCTGCAACACGATCTCGCCGTCGATCTCTGGCAGGTGAAGATCGAGCAGGATCAGGTCCGGGAGTATTGTCTTTGCACAGTTCAGGCCGGTCAACCCGTCGGCAGCGCCGACGAAGCGGAAGCGATCGCCCTGCAGGGCCAGAATCCTTCGCACGAGCTGCAGGTTCGCTTCATTGTCCTCGATGTAGAGGACGGTGCGTGCGTCCGGGTTCAGTTCCGGATCGGCAGCAGGATCGGCGAAATGGTCATCCGCCGAAACGGCCCCGATGGGTGGGCCGACACGCGTCAGCTCCGTCCAGAAGGTCGAGCCGACACCCGGCCGCGACTGTACTTCGATCGTCCCGCCCATGGCTTCGACGAGCGCTTTCGAGACGACCAGGCCGAGGCCGGTCCCCTCCACTCCCCGCTCATCCGCCCCCAGCCGCTGGAACGGCTCGAAGAGGTGCATCTGCTTTTCCGGCTCGATGCCGATGCCGGTGTCGCGCACCCCGATGCGCACGACACCATTCGTCGGCTCGGCCAGGAAATCCACGCGACCCCCCTCGTGATTGTACTTGATCGCATTCGAGCCGAGGTTGACGAGGACCTGCCGCAGGCGCTGCCGGTCGGCGCGGACGAACAGGTTTCTCGTGACCTGGACATCGATCGTGATCGTGCGGGGCGCGGCGGCATGACTGAGGAAGGAGCAGACTTCGTCGACGACGTCGTACACGCGCACGGTCTCGATCGACAGGGAGAGCGTGCCGCTCTCGATACGCGAGATGTCGAGAATCTCGTTGATCAGGGCGAGCAGGTGGCGACCACCCCGCAGGATGTGATCGACACTGTCGCTCGCCTCCGCGTCGAGCTCCTCCTGGCTGAGCAACTGGCCGTAGCCGAGGATGGCGTGCAGTGGTGTGCGCAGCTCGTGTGAGACGCGGGACAGGAATTCGTTCTTCGCGCGATTCGCACGGTCGGCTTCGCCGAGTGCGTGGGCGAGACGACGCTCCGTCTCCTTGGCCGCGGTCACGTCGCGGGTCACGCCGACGATGCCGGAGATCGTGCCATCCGGCTCGCGCAGCGGAGCAACGGAGGTCTGGTACTGCACGGGTGGGCCGATGCGGCGGCTCAGTGTCCAGTCGTAAAACGCGGGCAGCCCGGCGAGTGCGCGCCGGTTCGCCTCCTCGTGCACGACCGCATCATCACCGTAGAGTTCGCGCGCGCTGTGACCGATCATGGATTCCACGTTCGCATCGACGCGACCGTACATCTCCGTGATGCGGCCCTCGCGATCGAGCGCGAACACGATGTCCTCGAGGGAGCGCGTCAGGCTCAGGAACCGCTGCTGCGTCATGCGCAGGTCGCGCTCCGTGCTCTCGCGGCGACGCACGTCGCGGAAGAGCAACACGAGCAGTGACGAGAAGAAGAGCACGGCAACGACATCGGCGAAGAGGATCGCGCGTGGGGTCAGGATCGACGCGAGATCGTTCTCTGCCTGGCGCTCGACGAGCAGTCGCTGCTCGAGCACGCTCATGCTGTCGACCGCCGTGCGCATGCCGTCGAGCAGCTCCTTGGCGCGCGCCAGGCCCGGGCGTGCCGAGTCCTCGATCTGTGGTCCGGTGGCGAGCAGTGTGTCCTGGATCGCGACGAGTGTGTCATAGGCGACCGCGAGGGCGTTCAGGACCTCGGTCTGCTCGGGGTCGTCCGTCGCCATCTGGCGCAGTCGGGCGAGCGCCGCCGGTGCGCGCACCCGGCCGGAGAAGTAGGGCTCGAGGTAGGCACGGTCGCCGGTCAGCAGGTAACCGCGTACCCCGCTTTCCGTACCCTCGAAGCCCGAGCGAAAGCGCTGCAGCTGGACGATCGTGCGCTGAGTCTCGGCGACCTGGCGGGCCGCGTCATCCAGGCGCCGACTGGTCGCGAACGACAGAACGCCGAGCAGCACCAGCAGCGCAAGCGCGCCGACCAGTGCGACAGCGAGCCGCCGGTCGCGTGAGATCGTCATCGGCAAGGGCAGGTGGGTGGGCATACGACACCGTCAGAATGTCGCCACAATTTAGTCACGCACGGCGTCCCCGCCAGACGCGGCCTCAGCGACGCTCCTCGAAATGCTGCTCCAGCTCATCCAGGCTGCGCGGCCAGTCCTCCCGCAGGAGCCGCGAAAAAGCGCGGTCCGCCAGCAGCTTGCCCCCCGTCTGGCAGGACGGACAGTAATTCGTCTCGTTCTCTGCATAGACGATGCGCTGGATCGGCGTGCCGCACTGAGGACAGGCCTGCTGGTAGCGGCCATGCACCGCCATGCGGGGGTGGAACGCGGTGACGCGAGCCGGGAACTCCTCGCCGGCCTCCTCGATCAGGCGCTGCGCCCAGCGCGTGAGCGAGGCACGCGTCACCTCGTACAGACGGCGGAGCCCGGCGTCATCGAGACTCCTCGTCAGACGCGCCGGCGAGAGCCGAGCCTCGAGGAGAATCTCGTCCGAGTGGGCATTGCCGATGCCGCTCAGGATGCGCGGGTCCGTGAGCGCCCTCTTGAGCGTGCGGTTCTCCCGGCGCAGTGCGTCAGCGAACGACGCAGCGTCCGCGCGCAGCGGGTCGATGCCGCCACGATCGAACGCTGCGAGCGCGTCGCGGCCCCGCACGACGTGCAGCTGCGCCTTCTTCTTCGTCCCCGCTTCCGTCACCAGCAGACTGCCGGTCTCGAAGTCGAACGCCGCATGCCCGAGGCGTCGCGGGATCGCCGCGCCGTGCGCCTTCCACTGCAGCCGCCCCGCGACCATGAGGTGGAGCACGGCGAAGAGCTCGTCGTCGAAACGGAAGACGATGCGCTTGCCGATTCGCTCGAGTCCTTCCAGGGCACGGCCCGCAAGCGCGCCAGGCGGCGGATCGATGCTGCGCAGCAGCGACGGCGATGCGATGCGCAGTCGCTCCAGGCGCTCGCCAACGATGCGCACCTCCAGCGCGTGCAGATACAGCGCGATCTCCGGGTATTCGGGCATTCCTGTGCGGGCTGGGGTTCTGAGCAGTTGGCCGGATCCGCAGGGCCGGTGTAGAGTACACTTCAAATGGGTGAATTGGTGAATTGGTGAATCGGGTATGGGCAACGGATATGCGTAACGGGGACAGGCGGGGGGCGCGGTCGGGGCTGCTGCTGGCGATGGTGCTCCTGGCGGGCTCACCGGCCGCCGCGCTGGCACAGGCGATGGAGGCGGAGGGCGCGGCGGCGCTCGGGCTTGCGCTGCGTCGCCTGGGCACCACGAAGCGCGTGCTCATGGTCGCGGCGCACCCGGACGACGAGAACACCGCGGTACTGAGCACGCTGGCGCTGGGCGACGGCGCGGACGTCGCATACCTGTCGCTGACGCGGGGCGAGGGTGGGCAGAACCTGATCGGTCCGGAGCTGCAGGAGGGCCTCGGACTCATCCGCAGCGAGGAGCTTCTCGCCGCGCGCAGGCTGGACGGCGCACAGCAGTTCTTCACGCGTGCCTACGACTACGGGTTTTCGAAGGGCGCCGCCGAGGCGTTCCAGCACTGGCCGCGCGACAGTCTGCTGGCAGACGTGGTGGCCGTGATCCGTGGGTTCCGCCCGGACATCGTCGTATCCGTTTTCAGCGGTACGCCACGCGATGGTCACGGCCAGCACGAGGCGGCCGGCCTCCTGGCCCGGGACGCGTTCGTCGCGGCTGGTGATGCAGCGCGCTTCCCGGCACTCGGCGCGCCGCACCGCGCGCGCTATCTGTACCAGTCCCTGTGGCGTCCGACCGGTGAC
>CAYSGF010000366.1:0-13123 GCA_964430275.1 uncultured Gemmatimonadaceae bacterium | reverse complement strand
CCGCATTCACGATGCCGTCGCCATCCAGGTCCGTGGCACGCGAGTATGCGGGCGACTCTGCGGGAATCGGAGTGGGTGGTGGCGGCACGGCGTCGATGATCGCATTCAGCGCAGCTGCGGCCGGCCCGAGCCCACCGGTATCACGACGCAGCGCCACGATGTTGTCGCGACCGAGCAGGTTCCGACCATCGGCAACCACACGCCATGTGCACGTTTCGCACACTGGCAGTCGACCGAAGGCGTACGTGGCACGAGCGTCCAGCACTGCGGTCCAGGGTAGCCGCGGATCGGACAGGTCTGCGCCCACGCCGCCGGCAACGTAACGATCGATCGGGTAGCCGCTCTGCATCGAACCCACGAGTGCGATGCCCCACGGTGCATCGTCCGGGGCTGCCGCACTGCCGAGGTAGGCCGCGGCATCGATCGAGTGACGGCGATCGAACGCGAGCGGATACTCCGTGCGCGCAGCACCCGGCGTGGCGAGGGAATCGTTCTGTGCTCCCGAGGACACGCCCTGTGCGCGTGACAGCGCATACGCCGCGCGCAGGCGGCCCCAGGGCAGCAGGGCGCGCGCGGAAACCTCGAGCCCCTGCACGTTGCCGAAATCGTTCGTCGAGTACTGCGGATCGCCGGTCTCGCCGATGCGCATGCTGCCTGTCACCAGGTTGCGGAGGTCCTTGCGGAAGTACGTGAGCCCGATCCCCGCGGCATCACCGATCAGGTGACTGACCGACGCCTCGTAGGTGACCCCTCGCTCGAAGCTCAGCCGCGGATTGCCCTGGCGGCGGATGCCGGTGCGCAATGAATCACCGATCGCGGTGTCCAGGAAATAGCGAAAGTCCGGCGGCTGCGAGACGTAGTTGAAGTTGAAGCGGACCGCCGTCCGCTTGTCCGTGCCCGGCACCGGCATGGCCAGGCCGACGCGCGGCATGAAGCTGACGTTCCAGGCTGCGTCCAGGGTCGGCGCCAGGAAATCGCCGCGATCCTCGCGGAACGTCACACCCGAGCGGAATGCATCGACGCGCACGCCGAGATTGATGGTCATGTCATCCATCGCACCGAGGCGCGCTTCCGTAAAACCGCTGAGCACGGTCGGATAGAAGCGCGCATAGTTCGGCGTCGATCCGCTCAGGTACGCGGAGGTGCGTTCGTAGCTCTCGATGCGGTACAGCTTCGCCGACGCGCCGCCGCGCAGCACCATGCCGTTGGAGCGGAGGTATTCGGCGCTCGCGTCCGCGGCGAATGCATCGGACTGCACCCAGTTCGCGATTCCCGGTGTGCCGTCGGTGAAGAAGATGCCGTCTGCGGCCGCGCCGAACGGCGTACCCGGCGCCGAGCGCGGCTGCACGTAGCCGGGAACGGCGGCGCCGCTCTCGAGCTGTCGCTCGATCGGTGAGCGCGCAAAGTCCTCGCCGAGAAACCGGAAATCCTGGAGTCCGAATGCGCCAATTCGGGAACGGTCGTCGAACGTCCACGGATCGACGACACCCAGGTACCGGTCGATGCGCGAGTAAGAGCCGCGGACGGACACGTGCCAGGCGCGGCCCTCGACGTTGCGCGTCCAGTCGAGGAGTGCGGTCGCCAGCGAGCCCGTGCTGCGCTGGCCGAGCTGTGCCTCGCCGTAGCGGAACTCCGGCGTATACAACTCCTGCTGATCACGGTTGTGCAACAGAGTCACGACGAGTGTGGCGTTGCGGGTGAGCGGCCGGTCGAGGCGCGCGAAGCCAATGACCTTGTCGCCACGCTGGTGCGGCAGGTGATCAGTTTCGGCGGGACAGGATAGCCCGGGCGCACTCGCTGCCACCATGCGGATCATGTCGGCAACGTCCGTATCGACGTCCGCCGCGCGCAGGCAGGTGAGACCGTTCGCGCGTGGATCGGAATCCGCACGCGCATGCGCGAGGACGTCGAGGTACAGCGTCGTATTCTCGCCGAGCCATCCAAGCGGCCCGCCACCCGACAGCGACACACCCGTAAAGCCGTGATGGAGTGCGTCCGGCGCCCACGCGTCCGTCTGCACGCTGGTACGCCCCTCCCATTCCTCCGTGCTGCCGCGCCGGGTCGTGTAGCTGACCACGCCCGAAAGTGCCGAGCCGTACTGCGCACCGAATCCGCCGGTGATGACCTCGACCTCCTCGAGCGCGCTCGGCGGTAGCTCGAGCGCCGCACCCTGCGACGATGCCTCGAACTGGTTCTTCGTCTCGAAGCCGTCGATCAGGTACACTTCCTGACCGACGCGTCCACCGCGGAAATGGCCGTCCGAGACGCCAGGTGTGAGCTCGATCGCTTCCGCGACCTCGTCGATCGGCAGCGCGCGCAGCTCGCGTCCCTGGATCACCTCGTGCGTCGTGCTGACCTCGGGCTCGATCAGCCGAATCCGCTCCGCATCCGCGCGCAGCCCTTCGAGCTGCACCGGCGCCGATTCCATCTCGAACACCAGCTCCGTGCGCGAGGTGGAACGCACGACCACGTTCTCCAGCACCACGGGACGGTAGCCGATGAGTTCGGCACGCACGGTACGGGCGCCGGGCGGCACCGCAGCGATCACAAATCGGCCCGAGTCGGTCGTGATCGTTCCCAGCGTAGTGCCGACTACGCTCACGTCCACGCCGCCCAACGCCCGACCTGTCTCCTTCTCGACCACCCGACCGAGAATGCTGCCGGTCGTCTGCGCATGCGCAGAAGCAACGGTCATCGTGAGCAGGAGCACAGTGAAGGCGGCGATTCGGCGCGCGCGACACGACCACCCGGGCAGGATCGACATTGACCTCACATGCAATGGTTCAGCGGGGCGACTTCCGGAGGACCCGCGGCGACAACGTCTCAGCGAACGCGGGTTGAACGCACAAGCTACCGCACCATGGCGCGGGCGCAAAGCAGGAGGCCCCCGCCAACGGCGGGGGCCTCCGCGGCCTGCATCGCATCCGGTCCGGCGGATCTAGGGGACTGCTGCCGGCTCCTGGGCCGGCTCCTGCTCTCTGCCTGGCTCGTACGGCTCGGGCATCCACTCGGGCGTTTCGCGCGCGGGCGACGATTCGCGCCGCTCCGGCTCGGTTTCGCGCGGTGGCTCACGCCGGTCCGGCGCACCCGGCGGGGGAAACGGGCCGCCTGGTCGAGGTCCGGGAACAGTTGACATGAACTGCCTCCTTCTGCTGCGATGAACGTCCTGCGCAACAGGGTGCATGACACGTGCCGGCGCTCATGCCCGCGAGACGTGCGGATTGCGTCGCTCGTAGAAGCGCAACGGCCAGTCATGCGCGCGCGTGATGCCGATCCGCTCCGCAACGACGATCCTGCGCGCCGGAACTGCAGGGCCAGCAACGATGCAAAGCGGCGGTGCGTCGAGCGTGTGCCCATCGAGCTGGCCCGTGATCGCGAGCGCCTGCGCGAGCTTGCCGGGACCACTGCACAGATCGCGATCACGGCGCGGCAAACGCAGCAGCGAGCGACGCTCCCGCATGACGTCCATGCCGACGATGGGCTCGATTGCGCGGATCAGGACGGCGGCCGGATACTCCGCACGATCCGTCACCACGTTCAGGCACCAGTGTACGCCGTAGATGCGATAGACATAGGCGATGCCCGGCTTGCCGTACATGGATGCATTGCGACGGGTTCGACCGATACGCGCCGCCGCGTGCGAGGCATCGTCGTGCGGACCGATGTACGCTTCCGTCTCCACGATGCGGCCCGCCGTCGTGACGTCTTCCGTCGTTGCCACGAGTACCTGACCGAGCAGCGCACGCGCAACGCTCTCCGCGCTGCGCGCATAGAACCTCCGCGGCAGCGGGAGAGGGTTCCGTGTCGGACGGCTCACTTCGTCGGCGCGGACTTCTTCCGGGCGCCGCCGCGCCGACCGCGCCGCGCGCCGGACTTCTTCGCGGCGGGCTCCTTCTCCGAGCTCGTCGCGGCAGCCTTCGGCGCCTTCGTCGCGGCCGAGCGCGAGGATTTGCGCGCACCGCCAGCCTTGCGCGCGCTCGTCGCCGATCCACGCCCTGCCGCCTTCACCGGCGCAGCCGCAGCGGCCTCACCACGCTGCGCATCGAACGCGGCGAGCAGGGTCTCTCCCCGTCGCGGTCCGAGCACCTGCTTCACCCGGTCGCGGTCCGCACTCAGCGTCTGGTAGAGCGCATCGATGCCGACATCGTCCAGCAGGGTCTCAGCCGTCTTGCGTCCGACTCCCTTGTAACCGGCCAGATGCTCGACCGCGGCGGCGGTCTCGGTCGGGAACCACGCGGGCGCTCCGGACGGCTCTGCTGCCGCCGCGCCAGTGGCGGGTGCCGGCGTCTGCTGGGCGCCGCCGGGACGCGCGGTCTGCCCCTCGAAGAGCGGCGGCGGCGCGGTCGGTGCGCCCCCCCGGCTGCGCGATCCGCGACGGAGCCCGAGGGGCTGCGCCGGCCTCGGTGCGCGCCCACCGCCTGCGGATTCCTCCGCTTTCGCCGATCGGGTAGCCGGCTGCGCTGCGGGTGCAGACGCCGCCGTGGCCGGCTCCGACGCTGTCGCGCGCTCCGTCTTCGCCGCAGGCTCGCGGCCTGGCGGCGCTTCGCGGGTCGTGGTCTCTTCGCGGGGCGCGCGCGGCTCGCGCTCGCCACGGCCGCGCCGGACGCGACCACCCTGCGGCTCCTCGGCGGGCTCGACGGTTCCGCCGAGTACCTCGTAGTTGCCGTTCTCCAGCTTGCGCAGGGTCACGATCTCGTCGTCGTGGGCCCGTCGCAGGAACCGGCTGAACTTGCTGAACCCGAGGTTGGACTCGTCCCACGCGGGGTCCAGCTCGAGCAGACGGCGCTTCACATCCGAATCGCGCGCGACGCCGTTGCCGGCGTTGCGGACGGCGTCCTGCGTTGCACGGCGCAGCAATGCATACGCGGCATGGAGGTCGTTGCCGACGGGCTCGACCGGCGCGGCCGCAGCAGCGGCGGGGCGGACGGGCGCCTTCGACCGGGTTGCAGGCTCTGGTCGGTCGATCTCAGAACGAGTCGGCGGCTCGGGATCCTTCCGGCTGCGCGGCGCCCGCTCGCCAGCAGTCGGCTCCGGCTTTGTCGGCGGCGCCGCTGGCGGCTCCGGTTGTGCGGCCGGTGCTGCGCTGGACGTCTCTGCCACTTCGGAGGGCGCTTCCGCCTTCGCCTCATCCCGGCCGCCGCGCCGGCCGCGCCCACCGCGCCGGCGGCGGCTGCGCTGCTGCTCATCCTCGTCCGGCGCGCCGGCCGGCGTGCCATTGCCGGGCGCGATCTCGAACTGTCCGTTCTCCTGTTTCTTCAGCGACAAGACGCCACGATTCGCGGCTTCCTGCAGGAACTTGTTGAACTTCGTGAAACCGAGCGCCTTCTCGTCGAAGTTCGTGTCCAGCTCGAGAAGCACCTGCTTGAGGCGATCGGAGCGCATGACGTCGTCATTATCGGCCATCTGGCGGATGGCGACGTCGACGAGCTCCCACGGGTCCTCGCTCACGACCGGCGCCTCGTCGCCCGCGCGGGTGAGTCCGGTCAGCGCGGAGTACGAGTAATACTCGTCGCAGTTCTGCACGAGCAGATCGCTCGCGGATTCCCGGATGCCCACGCCGATCACGTACTTGCCGTACTCCTTCAGCTTCAGGACGAGGCTGCTGAAGTCGGAGTCACCGGAGAGCAGAATGAACGTGCCGATCTCCGGCCGCGTGAAGACGAGCTCGAGCGCGTCGATCGCGAGGCGGATGTCGGTCGCGTTCTTCTTGGCGCTGCCGTACGCGGGCGCGAAAATCAGATCGACGGAGCTCTCGGCCAACGGCACGATGTACTGCGGGTAGCGACGCCAGTCGGCATAGGCGCGCTGAACCGCCACCTTGCCCTTGATGATGTCGCTGTTGAGGAGATTCTTGAGTTCCTTCGTCAGATCGCTGCGGATCCCCATCGTGACGTTGTCGAAATCGATGAGGAGTGCTGCGTGCGGAGGATTCGACGGTTGCAGACCCGTGCGCCCCTGGTGAGGCGCCCGTGCGAATTGTGCGGACATAACTCTGTTTGCATTCCCTGCGCGCTGCCTCGCGCGCGGTCGGCGGAACCCCTTCCTCTGCTCGCGGCGGGTTCAGGGAACGGCGGGCCGGCGGGCATCTGCCCGGCGGCGCACCGCTCTCCGAAGGTCGTCGCGAGACGAGCCGAAGGAGTCACGCATTTCGTTTTCACATGCGCCACCGCGGCGCATGCGCTGGTATTGCCCGCAGATCGCGGGCCGCGGCGACCCGCTACGGTCGCCGGCTCGATTCCTCCGCGCTCACCATGCGGGCCAGCTCGACACGCCGGACCTTGCCACTTCCGGTGAGCGGAAAGGAATCGAAGAAGCGAACGAGATCCGGGACCTTGTAGTCCGCGAGTGTGCCACGGCACCACTCCTTGATCTCCTCGCCCGTGACGATCGCGCCCTCGACCGGCACGACGCACGCACAAACGACTTCGCCCAGCACCTCGTGAGGCAGCCCGACGATCGCCACGTCCAGCACTGCCGGGTGTGCGTGCAGCCGATCCTCGACCTCGCGCGGGTAAACATTGAACCCGCCACGAATGATCAGCTCCTTGCGACGCCCGACAATATGCAGGTAGCCGTCTTCATCGAGCATGCCGAGGTCCCCGGTGAGGAAGTATCCCTCCTCGTCGAACGCCTGTGCCGTTTCGCCCGGCTGCCGGTAGTACCCCTTCATCACGCCGGGGCCGCGGACCGCGATCTCACCCAGGCTTTCGAGCGGCAGCACCGTGCCGTCCAGGTCGAGGACCCGGACGTCCGTGCCGGACAGCGGCTGGCCGACCGTGAACACCTGCTTGTCGGGCGGGTCACCGGGCCGCGTCATCGCGACCGACGAGCTCGTCTCGGTCAGCGAATACGCCACGTAGAGGTTCGGGCACAGCGCATCACGGATACGCTGGACGAGCTCATCGCCGATCGGTGCACCGGCGACAATGCCCGCGCGCAGTGACGAGACATCCGCGTCCGTCACGTCCAGCTCGCGCATCTCCGTTACATACACCGTCGGCACACCATAGTGCACCGTTACCCGGTGCTGCTCGATCAGGTGCAGCGCCTCGTCGGGCAGGAACTGCTCCTGCAGTACGAGTGTCGCGCCTGCCATCGCGGTGCCGATGATGCCTGGCCCGAGACCGAACACGTGAAACACGGTGGTGACGCCGAACACCACGTCGTCCGCGCTCAGCCCGATTGCGTCCACCGTCTGGGCGGCGACCGTCAGCAGATTCGTGTGGGTGAGCGCGACGCCCTTCGGCTTCCCCATCGTGCCGGACGTATAGAGGATCGCGAAGGTATCGGCGGCCGGGTCGATCGCAGGCGTATCCACCACCGTACCGGCCTCTCCGCTCGAGACCAGATCCTCGAACTGGTAGATCCGGTCATCGTACCAGAGATCCTCCTCGCCGACCGTCACGAGGTACTGCAGCTCCGGGAGCGACGTCAGGAAACCCTCGAACAGCTGCAGGTAGTCCGTGCCGCCATAGTCCTCGGCGCTGATGACGACCGTCGCCTCGGAATGCCGCAGCATGTACTGCAGCTCCGGCACCGTGTAGCGGGGATTGAGCGGGACGATCACCGCACCGAGCTTGGCCGCGGCAAAAAGCGCCACGACGAACTCGGGCCAGTTGGGCAGATCGACGGCGACCCGGTCGCCCGGCTCGATGCCGAGCTCCTTGAGCGCAGCGGCCAGCGCCGTGGACCGCGCATGGATCTGGGCGTAGGAGAAGCGGCGGTCACCGGCGATGAGGAAGACCCGGTCGGGATTCTCCGCAGCCTGCGTCTCGAGGACGCGAGCGACCGATTGCCCAGCAACACGCTGGTCAAGCGCCATCACGCCTCCAGAGTGGCCCTCAGCGGGCCACCTCCGCCGTTATCCGCCGTTGCCTCACGGGTGCGAAGATAGCTGGCGCCGCGCGGCGACGTCAAACGCGCTGCTTCACTCGCGCCGCTCGCGCGCCATGCAGCGGCCGAGGCCGCGCAACGCGACCGGATCCTCGACCTCGACCGTGTGCGTGCCGGCCGCATCGGCTGCGGTCGTGCCGGGCGCGACCAGCATGGCGTAGCGGATGCGCGCTGCGCGCGCCTTCTTGTCCGTCGCGGCGGCCGTGAGGATATCGGCGGGTGCGAGCCCCGCCGGCAGCGTGGTCGGCAGGCCCAGGCAGTTCAGGATGCTACGCAGCTCACTCGCGGTACCCGGCTCGGTGATCGCCGCCTCCTGCCCGATCTCGGCTTCGGCGACCATGCCCATGGCGACCGCGTAGCCATGCGGCACGGCGTAGGCCGAGAGCGCCTCGATCGCATGGGCGACGGTGTGGCCGAAGTTGAGGATCGCGCGTACCCCACGCTCGAGCGGATCCGCCTGTACCACCGCGGCCTTGATCTCCACGGACCGGCGGATCAGATGCGCGAGGGCGGTTGGCTCGCGCGCGAGCAGGGCGTGCGCATTGTCGCCGATCCAGCGCAGGTAGTCGGCGTCGGCGATCGCGCCGTGCTTGGCCGCCTCTGCCAGTGCGCCGCGCAGCTCGCGTTCCGGTAGCGTCCGCAGCGCGAGCGGATCGATCGCGACCAGGCGCGGCTGGAGGAACGCGCCAACCAGGTTCTTGCCTGCCGGCACGTCGACGGCCGTCTTGCCACCGATCGACGCGTCGATCATCGCGAGCAGCGAGGTCGGCACCTGGACGCACGGGAGGCCGCGCATGTACGTGGCCGCAATGAAGCCGCCCAGGTCGCATGCGACGCCGCCGCCCAGCGCAACGATGCAACCGTCACGGCCGACGCGGCGCGCGAGCAGCGCGTCGGTCAGCTGCGCCCAGGTCTCGCGCGACTTGCGCGCCTCGCCGGCCGGGAACGACACGACGTCCGCGCGAACGCCCTCCTCGCGCAGTGCCGCCGCCAGCGGCCAGGCGTACGTATCCGCGACGTGACTGTCGGCGACGATCCCGTAATGCGCTGCGGGCGCCAGCTCCAGGATGTGGACCGGAAGGCTCTCGAGCAGGCCCGCGTCGATGAAGACGTGGCAGCCCTCGGGGGGGAGGCTGAGTGCGAGGCGGATCAAGGATGGCTCCTGGTTCGCGGCAAGGTAGGACGGTCGGCGCGGGGCCGGCAAGCAACCCCCTTACATCCGGCTGGGTCCCGCGTTATATACGTTGCAGGCGCGACGGCGCCCCCGACATCGAGGTTCGAGGATGACACGCGTTTCCGCCACGAGCGAAGCGCGCTTTTTCATAGGGGTAGCTTGCATCAGCTGCGCATCGGCTTCGCATTCAATCAGAAGCCCACGGAGGAGACGCCGGAGTCGGCGAGCGACGAACCTCCAAGTCGTCGCTCCCACGACCGCTTTGCGGAGTGGGATGCGCCTGCCACGATCGATGCCGTCGCAGCTGCGCTCGCGCGCGCCGGCACTGTGATCCGCTTCGAGGCGAACGAGGAGTTCCCCGCCCGCCTCCATGCCGCCCGACCCGACATCGTCTTCAACATCGCCGAAGGACTGCACGGTCCGAATCGCGAGGCGCACGTGCCCGCGATCTGCGAGTTCTACGACATCCCGTACACTGCGAGCGATCCGCTCACGCTCGGGCTCGCACACGACAAGGCACGCGCGAAGCAGGCGTTCGCTGCAGCCGGCGTCGCGACACCGGCCTGGTGCGTGGCCAGCGTGCCCGGGCCGGCGCAGCTGCCGGGCGACGGGCCGTGGATGGTCAAGCCGCTGCACGAGGGTTCGAGCATGGGTGTCGACGAGTCATCCCTCTGCATCACGCCAACCGACGTGGCGACGCGCGTGGCAGCCATCGCGCAGCACTACCAGCAGCCCGCGCTGGTCGAGCAGTTCCTCTCCGGACGCGAATTCACGGTGGCGATCCTCGGCAATGGCGCGGAAGCGCACGCACTGCCGCTGATCGAGATCGCGCTCTCGGCACTTCCGGCCGGGGCCGTGCCGATCTACGGCTATGAAGCGAAATGGCTGTGGGACGTGCCCGAGAACCCGCTCGAGATCTTCCAGTGCCCCGCCGATGTCGATGCAGGGCTCGCGCGCTCGATCGAAGACGCGGCGCTGCGCGCGTATCATGCGCTCGGCTGTCGCGACTGGGCGCGCGTCGACGTGCGGCTCGACGAGCACATGCGGCCGCATGTGCTCGAGATCAACCCGCTGCCGGGCATTCTCCCCGACCCGCGCCAGAACTCGTGCTTTCCGAAAGCCGCGCACGCTGCCGGCATCGACTACGACGCCCTGATCCTCGCCGTGCTGGACATCGCGCTGCGCCGGACCGGAGTACGCACGTGAGAGTCGCGGTGCTGTACGACGCGCACGCCGATGCGCCGGACGCGACGCCTGACGTTGCCGGCGTGCTCGACGCCGTAGCTGCGGTCGTGCACGCCCTCGACGAGCTCGGCCACGAGGCCTGGCGCATGGGCGTGGACGCCGGCGGATGCTGGATGGAAGGGATCAGAGCACGCGCTGCGGACGTCGTCTTCAATCTCTGTGAGGGTGTCGGCGGTGATGCCGCGGCCGAACCCGGGGTCGCTGCGCACCTCGAGCGACTCGGTGTGCCATTCACGGGTGCGGATGCAGCAGCGCTTGCACTCGCGCGCCGCAAGGACCGCGTGAATCTGCTGCTGGGCGGGGCCGTCCCCGTTCCGGCCTGGACCGTGGCCGTGCACGACGCACCGGCGAGCTGGCCGCACTATCCCGCGATCGTGAAGCCTGCGGGGCAGGATGCCGGCATCGGCATTACGCGCAGCGCCGTGGCGCATGCGCCGCAGCAGTTCGTCGATGCCATCGAGAGCGCGCGCGTTCATGCGCCGCTGCTGATCCAGCAGTTCCTCGACGGTATCGAGTTGGTCGTCGGGTTCGTCGCGGGCGTGCCGCTGCCGGTCGCGGAGGTCGATTACACGGCGATGCCCGCGGGGCTGCCGCACGTCGTTGGCTATGCGGCGAAGTGGGAGAGCGGCTCGGGCGAGGACGTCGGGACGAGGACGCACTGCCCCGCGGCGATCGAGGAGGGGCTCGCCGAGCAGGCGGTCGAGACCGCACGCACGGCGTGGCGCGCACTCTCGAATCGCGGTTACGTGCGAGTCGACCTGCGCGCTGATGCGCGCGACGTGCTGCACGTGCTCGACGTGAATCCGAATCCCGATCTGGATCCCGGCGCCGGCCTCGCGCGCATGGCTGCCGCTGCCGGCTGGACCTATCCCGAGCTGATCCAGCGCATCCTGTTCGATGCTGTCGATCCGGCGCTTGCACGATGAGCATTGCAAGCCACTCCGGCGTGCGGATCACACCGCTGCTGCCCGCGCACCGGCGGCCAGTCGAAGCACTGCTCAGGACGACGGAATTTTTCCGCGACGACGAGATCGCTACGGCACTCGAGGTGTTCGACGCGTTCTGCGCCGCGCCCGATCACGACTACAGCGGGTGCGCCGTTCTGGATGGTGACGGTGCACTCGCGGGATACGTCATCTTCGGTCCGACGCCCTGCACGCTCGGCACCTGGGACATCTACTGGATCGCCGTTGCTCCGGCGCGGCAGCGGGCAGGTGTCGGCACTCTGCTGATCGACGAGGTCGAGCGACGCCTGCACGGCAACGCGCGGATGATCCTCGTCGAAACGTCCGGACAGCCGCTCTACCGCGGCACCCGGGCCTTCTACGAACGTCGCGGCTACAGTGAAGTCGCGCGTATTCCTGATTTCTACGCCGAAGGCGACGATCGTGTGATCCTCGCCCGACGCGTTTCCTGACCCGGGCGGGTGCCATGGAGAGCTGGCAGGACATACTGCGGCAGAGCGTCACGACGGTCGACGAGCTGGTCGAGCGTTTCGGTGCCGACAACATCGACCGTGCCGCCGTGGAACAGGCAATCGATCGCTTCAATCTGCGTATCACGCCCGCTGCGCTCGCGCACATCAAGTCACCCGGCGACGCGTTCTGGCGACAGTACGTACCGACGGCCGCGGAGAACGAGATCGTGGACGGCATCGTCGATTCGCTGGGCGAGGACGCCGACTCGCCGGTGCCGAACCTGACGCATCGCTACCCGGACCGCGTGCTCTTCCTGGTGTCGCCGGTGTGCGCGTCGTACTGCCGGTTCTGCACGCGCCGGCGCAAGGTCGGGGATCCCGAGAAGATCCCGCTGAACCAGTTCGAGTCCGCATTCGCGTACCTGCGCGAGCACACGGAGGTGCGTGATGTCATCCTGTCGGGCGGTGATCCGTTCCTGCTGTCGGATCGGCGCATCGAGTTCTTCCTGAAGACGCTGCGCGAGATCCCGCACATCGAGATCATCCGCATCCACACGCGCGTGCCGAGTCACCTGCCGCAGCGGGTGACGAAGGAGCTCGTAGAGATGATCCGGCAGTATCATCCTGTCTACGTGAACGTGCACTTCAACGACCCTGCGGAGCTGACACCGGACGCGGAAACCGCGCTCGCGCGACTCGCCGACGCCGGCATCCCGCTCGGCTGCCAGACCGTGCTCCTCAAGGGGGTGAACGACGATCCAGCCGTCATGAAGCTGCTCATGCAGAAGCTGCTCCGGAACCGTGTGAAGCCGTACTACATCTACCAGGCCGACGTGGTCGCGGGGGGCGAGCACTTCCGCACGTCCATCGAGAAGGGGATCGAGATCATCCGCGCGCTGCGGGGGTGGACGAGCGGGATCGGCGTACCGCATTTCGTGATCGACGCGCCGGGCGGGGGCGGCAAGATTCCGATCCTGCCGGAGTACGTGCAGTCGATCACGGACCGTGAGATCGTCCTGCGCAATTACGCGGGCGGGGAGTTCCGCTACCCGCTGCCGCAGCAGGAGGAGACGAACGGTTGCGGCGACGTGGTACCGATCGAACGCCGTCGGCGCGCAGTGGGTCGCGGCAAGTCGACGCGCACGGGCAGCGGAAAGGCGCGGGCTACAGGTACCGGCGGTGCCCGCCCCTCTACTGCAGCGGACGGGAGGACACCCCGGACCCCACGCTCAACGACGTCACGACGGCGACGCGGGCCGTCGGCGGATGCGCCGGTGTGGCTGGATCCTTGAATGAATACGGAGTGCGGAATTCGGAGTACGGAATCCGGAATCCGGAGTACGGAGTACGGAGTACGGAGTACGGAGTACGGAGTACGGAATTCGGAGTACGGA
>CAYSGF010000365.1:0-3764 GCA_964430275.1 uncultured Gemmatimonadaceae bacterium | reverse complement strand
GGGGATGTGCGCGGGCCTGCGGGCCGCGCGGGGCCTGCGTGCAGCGCGCGGAGCGGCGGGCAGCGCGCGGGCCTGCGCGGCTGCGGCCTGCGGGCAGCGCGCGGAGCGGCCGGCCGCGCATCCCGCGCCCCGGTGCCCCGCCACGCGTTGCCTGCGTTCGGGATGCTCGGCGGCCCATCGGTTCGTGTGACCGGTAGCGCGCCACGCGTCCGAATTCGCGATGCGACGCGTGGCGCGGCGACGTTCGCGGCGAACGTTAAGGCGCCCTGCGTCGCAACCCAGCGCGACGCGTGGCGGCTCACGGACCGGCCCCACTCGCCTCGTGCTCTGACGCCACGCCGCCCGTTCAACACTCCGATGCACTCATGTGCCTACTCCGTGGAACGACTCATTCCAAGGAGCAGAACGCATGAAGGGCCGATTCTGGGTTCTACCGTCGCTCTGGCTGCTGGGCGCGGCCGGTTGTGCGGGCGGTGGCGAAGCCGGGGCGCTCGTCGAACACGCCGCGGCAATGGCTCCGTCGGGCATTGGTGGCACAGATGCAATGGCTCCATCGGTCATCAGCGGCGCAACGCCGCCCTCGCCCACGCCGAGTGGGAAGACGACAGAGACGCCGGCGTCGCCGGCTGCCGCCGGCGCAGAAGCATCGCAGATCTGCCAGGTGGTGGCACCGGCCGCCGTTCTCCCCGACGAAGTGCGCGAGACGAGCGGCCTCGCCCAGAGTCGCCTGGACCCCCACCTTTTCTGGACGCACAACGACAAGGGTGGCGGTCCGGAGATCTTCGGGATCGATGACGACGGGCGGCTGGTTCGGCGAGTGCGGATCGCGGGAGCCGAGTCGGTCGACTGGGAGGACATCGAGGCGGGCTCGTGCGAAGCGGGGGCGTGCCTGTACGTGGGTGACATCGGCGACAATGACGCGGAGCGCGACCGGATCACGATCTACCGCGTGCAGGAGCCGGAGGACGGGACGTCGCAGTCCGCGCCTGCGGTGGCGCTCCATGCGCGGTTCACGGAGGGCGCGCAGGACGCGGAGAGTCTCTTCCGGCTCGCCACGGGTGACCTGTACCTCGTGACGAAGGGGCGGCAGGGCCCGATCGCGCTCTACCGCTATCCCGCGCCGGAGCGGCCCGGCGAGACGGTCACGCTCGAGCGCGTGCGCGAGCTCTTTCCGGAGCCCGCCGGCGAGGAGGACCGGGTGACGTCGGCGACGGCGAGCCCGGATGGTCGCTGGGTCGGGATCCGGAGCTACCGGAATCTGTACCTGTACCGCGCGGAGGAGCTGGTCGGCGACGGGCAGGCCGAGCCGATCGTCGTGGACCTGGCGCCGCTCGGGCAGGTGCAGGGCGAGTCCGTCGCGATCTCGGCCGACGGCACGGTCTGGCTGAGCACCGAAGCGGAGAACGAGGACGCCAGCCCTGCGTGGGCGCGGCTGCGGTGCACGTTCCCGAGGTGATGTGGACGAAACCGATGCGGAGCTGGTAGCCGCCGTACGACGGGGGAGCCGCGATGCCGCCGCCCGACTGGCCGAACGATACCTGCGTCCGTCGCGCACCGTCGCGCTCTCCATCGTTCACGACGTCGCCGGCGCGGAGGACGTGTGTCAGGATGCGTTCGTCTACGCGATCGATCGGATCGACGACTGCCGTGAGCCCGCCCGGTTCGGTGCGTGGCTCCTGCAGATCGTGCGGAACCGCAGCCGCAACTACATCCGGGACAGCAAGGCGTCGCGCTCCAGTCCGATCGAGAGTCACGCGCTCGCCAGTCGCGAGCCGTCACCCGATGCACAAGCCGAGCGGGCGGAGATGCGCGCCCGCATCATGGCCGCGATCCGGCAGCTTCCGGAAGTGCGCGGCACCGTGCTCCTCCTGCACGATCTCGAGGGCTGGACGCATCTCGAGATCGCCGAGCGCCTCCAGCTGCCGCCCGGGACGATCCGGTCCCACATCCACTATGCCCGGAAACGGCTGCGCGAACTGCTACCCGAACTGAGGAATGATCAGAATGAATGAACAGGAGCCGCTGGACCTCTCGGCGCTCGATCCCGATCGCGATCCGGAGCGGTGGCAGGCGTTCGTCGGCGCGACCATGCTGCGTGTCGACGCGGTGCTCGCCGCGCGCTCCGCGGATCCGCTCAGCCTGATCGCGAGCTGGAGCCGTCCGCTGATGCTCGTGTGCTGCCTGGTCGTCGCGCTGCTGATTCCGGTCGAGGTCATCCTCGAGCGACGCGAGAGGGGTGCGGAGCAGATCGAGACGCTGGTCCGGCTGTCCACGCAGACCGCACTCGGTGAGGAGCTGCCGACGGGCGCGCAGCTGTCGCACACGCTCGACCACACCCTGCCATGAAACGCAGTCCTGGCCTGATCGCCGCCGCCATGCTGCTCCTGACGTTCGTCGTCGGAGGCCTCGCCGGCATGGCACTCGAGGAAGGGCTCGGCCTCGACTGGTTCGATTTCCTGGATGAGGACAACGCACCCGCCGAGGGCCGGCTGCTCGGCGCGCTGAACCTCTCGGACGACCAGCGCGATCGCATCGAGGAGATCCTCGACGACCGCGAAGACCGGCTCGAGGACTACTGGGAAAGCAAGATCCCCGACATGCGCGCGATCGTCACGGAATCCTACGCCGAGATCCGGCTCGTGCTCACGCCCGAGCAGCGCGACGCGTTCGACGACCGCATCCGCGCGCAGGGGATTCCCGTCCCGCGCGGGCCGGATTGAGAGCGACGTCCCTCGCGGGCGTCCGGGCGCGACGCACCCGCATCGGTCGACGGGATCGTGGGGGCGGACAGCGCCCAGGATCGTCGCGTTACGGTTCAACACTTCCATCGGTTCGTGTGCCTTGAGTGAAGGGATGCGTACACGACGTCATTCCTTCGCAGCAATGACAGGCTTCAACCGAGAGGAAGCACCATGATGTCCTGGAAAACACTGACGACGATCTCCCTGGCGGCCGGGCTCACCTTCGCTGCGGCGGATGCGCGCGCGCAGGCGCCGGCCGCCGGCGCGTACACGCTCCAGCAGGTGAACGGACAGGAGCTCCCGGTGGTAACCGAAACCACGGACGACTGCCGCGACGATATCCTCTCCGGAACACTCACCCTCGAGGCGAATGGCGAATGGCAGCTCGAGTACGTCGAGCGGGAGACCTGCGGCGCCGACATCGAGGAAGACCAGGAACGGGAGGATGGAAGCTACACCGTCGACGGCCAGACCGTGCTCTTCTCCGACGACACCGACGCCTTCGAGGCGAACGACCTCGACATCGACGAGCTCGGCACCGCGACCCTCAACGGCAACGAGCTGAGCGTCACGCTGCAGGACGGGCAGACCGTGCTCGTGTTTCGGAAGTAGGGCGATCGGAGCGGGGGCGACTACTTCGAAACGCCCGACGTGCCGATGCTGCAGGGCGGGCCGGCGGCGGCGAACGCGGCGCAGTTCGAGGCCGCGAACTGGCGGACCCCGCGCGCCCGCCGCTGCTGCAGGGCGGCCCGGCGCTGGCGAACGCGGCGCAGTTCGAGACCGCGACCCAGGCGAACCCCGCGGGCCTGCCGCTGCTCGGCCCTGCGAATGGCCGTAGAGCACGAGCGCGCCGTTTCCACCGCGGGACGGGGCACCAGTCAGGGACGGGCACCCGTCAGGTGACGGGGCATCCGTCAGGGACGGGGCACCCGTCAGGGACGGGGCACCCGTCAGGGCGGGGCACCCGTCAGGTGACGGGGCATCCATCAGGGACGGGGCACCCGTCAGGGCGGGGCACCCGTC
>CAYSGF010000364.1:0-2530 GCA_964430275.1 uncultured Gemmatimonadaceae bacterium | reverse complement strand
CCACGCAGCGCGAACTGCACCTCGCCGCGCGAGTTCGTGCGTACCTGCACGAGTGGCAGCTCGCGCATCGCGTCGGCCACTGTCGCTGCGGGCGTGAGCCCGAGCGAGTCGATGCGCACCTCGATCGCGCTGGCACCGCCGGCGGTTGTCACGGGTCGTGCCGTCTCGACACGGATCACGTCGATGCGGAACACGGTGTCCTGCGGCATCGTGCTGTCGGCCGGCAGCTGCGCTGCGGCGCCACCGGCGAGCGAGAGAATCGACAGCCACGCAACGCCAGCCGATCGCAGCAGATCGTTCATGCCAGGGTGTGACTCGTCAATGGTTATGCCCGGAAGGTCGCGCGCAGCCGTGCACGTCAGTCCTGGCTCCGATCGGCAACGCTCCGCACCCGGTCGGTCGGGGCGAATTCATGCCTGTCCTGGACACCCGCGGTGGCCAGGACACGGTGACTGAACTCCTCCGTGAGGCCGCAGCCATACGTCTCATCCTCGATCTTCACCTCGCCCTGCGCGTTGAGCTGTACCTCGGTCGGACGCCGGGCGATGGACGCGCCGGCGCGCGCAGTAGCCAGACGGTCGTTCGACGCCCGAAGTCGGGCCTGGATGCTCATGCGGACCGGGCCCTGGCGCGCGCGCGGCGTGCCGTCGTGCATGACGCCGCAGTCGATGCGCTGGTCGATCGGCACGCCGCCCCACACATGCTCGAGCACGAAACCGCCGCTCGCCACGATGCCCGTCATGTCATCGAAGACCGCGACCGGAATCTGCAGCGAGTTGAACGCGACGGCGACCGAGCTCGCCGCCTGCTGCAGGCTGGCGGGGTGCACGCCGCGCGTGCTGCGGGAGCCCGCGCACGCAACCGTGGCGAGCAGCACGAGAGCGGTGATCGGTGAAACACGCATCGACGCCTCCGGCTGGCTGGTGAGCACACTGAACGGCGAGTATATCACGTCAACCTTCCTGGCGCACCGCCGCACAGGAAAGATGCGCCGCTGCGACCGCGACGGAGCGCGGGTCTTGCAAGGTTGCCGGGCTGCGGCGGTAGCGTCATTGTTAGCCACAAGCTGCTTCAGAGGACCCGCTCGGAAGGCATTCTTCTCATGTACTGCCCACCGCCGCGCCTGCTGCGCGCCGCTGCCGCGCTCCTGGCGATCCTCGCGCTGCCGACTGACGGCTACGCGCAGGATACGACCGTCTACCGGATTTCGTTCCCGAATGCGATCCATCACGAGGCGGAGGTCACGGTCGAGTACCGGAATCTGCCGGCCGCGCCGCTCGAGCTGCGCATGAGCCGCTCATCGCCGGGCCGCTACGCACTGCACGAGTTCGCCAAGAACGTGTACAGCGTGGTCGCCACGAATGCTGCCGGCGACACGCTTTCGATCACGCGGCCGAACCCGCACCAGTGGAATGTTCCGGATCACGGTGGCCACGTGCGCGTCACCTACACCCTGTTCGCCGACCGCGCGGACGGAACGTACGCCGCGGTCGACCATACGCACGCGCACCTGAACATTCCGGCGACGTTCATGTGGGCACGCGGCACCGGCGACCGGCCGATCCGCGTCACGTTCGTGCCACCGTCAGACGCAACGTGGCGCGTCGCGACGCAGCTGGCGCCCACCGCCGATCCGTGGACGTTCGCGGCTCCCGACCTGGCCTACTTCATGGACAGCCCCACGGAGCTCAGCGACCACACGCTGCTGACGCACACGGTGCCTGGCGGGGACGGAGAGCAGACGCTGCGGATCGCTCTGCACCATCTCGGCACGGAGGCGGAGGCGGCGGCGTACGCGGACGCAACGTGGCGCATCGCCACGGAGCAGGCCGCCATCTTCGGCGAGTATCCGCGTTTCGATTACGACACCTACACGTTCATCGCCTGCTACCTGCCCTGGGCAGCCGGCGACGGGATGGAGCATCGCAACTCGACGATCCTGACGTCGTCGTCGTCGCTCGCACAGAACATGACCGGACTGCTGGGCACGGTCTCGCACGAGTTCTTTCACGCCTGGAACATGGAGCGGCTGCGCAGTGACGCCCTCGAGCCGTTCGACTTCGAGGCCGCGAACATGTCACGCGAGCTGTGGTTCGGCGAAGGGTTCACCAGCTACTATGACGACCTCGTGCTGCGGCGCGCGGGTGTGCTCGACGATGCACAGTACCTGACGGGCCTGAGCGGGACGCTGAACGCGATCGTGAACGGGCGCGGGCGTCGGTTCTTCTCACCCGCAGAGATGAGCATGCAGGCACCGTTCGTCGACGCGGCAGTCTCCGTGGACCCGCACAACCGCGTCAACACCTTCATCTCGTATTATACGTGGGGCGCAGGCATCGGACTCGCGCTCGACCTGGAGTTGCGTACACGCTTCGATGGGCTCACGCTCGACGACTACATGCGGCTGATGTGGCAGCGCCACGGCCGGACGTTCGACAACTACACCATGGAAGAGCTGCGCGCGGGGCTGGTCGAGCTGACCGGCGAGGCCGCGTTCGCCAACGACTTCTTCGACCGCTACATCGTCGGC
>CAYSGF010000363.1:0-17520 GCA_964430275.1 uncultured Gemmatimonadaceae bacterium | reverse complement strand
CATCGTTTTGGTGAGCTCGACGGCCGGACAGCGCGGTGAAGCCGGGCATGCCGATTACGCCGCGACGAAAGGCGCGATCATCTCCATGGTGAAGGGAATCGCCCTGGAGCTCGCCCCCCGCGGTGTCACGGTCAATGCAGTTGCTCCCGGCTGGATCGACACGGACATGGCCGTGCCGGCGCTGGCGGGGTCCGGCATGGAGCGGGTGCGCGCGGGGATCCCGCTCGGTCGCGTGGCGTCCGCGGACGATGTTGCCGGTCCGATCCTCTTCCTCTGCTCCGCACTGGCGCGCCACATCACCGGCGAGGTCGTGAACGTGAACGGCGGCAGCGTGCTCTGCGGGTGAGTCGCACGACGCTGGACCTGCGCGCGCCGGCCGCGGTGCACGAAATCGCGGAAGTGCTGCGGCGCCATGCGCACCAGGCGTGGGCCGTCGGGGGCGCCGTGCGCAATGCGGTGCTCGGCCTGCCGGCCGTGGACTGGGACGTCGCGACGAGCGCGCGACCCGAGCAGGTGCGCGCGATCTTCCGGCGCACCGTGCCGATCGGTATCGAGCATGGCACCGTCGGCGTGCTGTGGAAGGACGGGGTCCTCTACGAGGTCACAACGTTCCGGCGCGATATCGAGACGGACGGCCGACACGCTGTCGTTTCCTTTGCCGACAGCATCGAGGAGGATCTCGCCCGGCGGGACTTCACGATCAACGCCCTCGCCTGGGATCCGGCAACGCGTGAGCTGTACGATCCCTTCGATGGCCGCGCAGACCTGGCAGCCGGGCGGATTCGCACGGTCGGCGATCCGGCGGAGCGGTTCGCCGAGGACTACCTGCGCGTGCTGCGCGCATTGCGCTTTGCGGGTCAGCTCGAGTACGACATCGAGGAGGGTACGTGGGACGCGCTGCGAGGCGCGGCACCGCTCCTTGCAAGACTGAGTGCCGAGCGAATCCGCGAAGAGCTGTGGAAGGTGCTCCGCCAGATCGTGCATCCTTCGACGGCTCTCGACCTGTATCGCTCGTCCGGCGCGCTCGCCACGCTCTACCCCGAGCTCGCCGCCACCGTGGATGTGCGCCCGAGTGAGGACGGGCCGGACACATGGTCGCTGTCGCTGCGTGCAGTCGACGCGCTCCCGCGCCACCGCTTGCGCCTGCGGCTCGCCGCACTGCTGCATGGTGTGGGCATGCCCGCGGCCCGCACTCGCAATCTGCGTGGCGGGGACAGCTTCGTCGGCCATGAACAGATCGGCGCACGCAAGGCGGAAGACCTGCTCGTCCGGCTGAAGGCGTCGAACGCTGACGTCGAGCGCGTGACGTCGCTCGTCCGGCTGCAATCGGCGCTGTTTCCGCCCGATGCGCCCGATGCCGGCGTCCGGCGCTGGCTGCAGCATGTGGGGCCCGGGCATGTCCGGGACCTGTTCAGGCTCCGCTTCGCACTGTGGCGTGCGGCACCGAGTGAACGCGGTGACGTGGACCTGCGCACGCGCTGGCGCCATGCGCACGCGGTCATGCTGGCGCATCCGCCACTAACGAGCGGCGAACTCGCCATAGACGGTGGGGACCTCAAGCGCCTCGGCCTGCAGCCCGGGCCGCGCTACGGGGAGATCCTGCGCGCACTGGTCGAGCGCGTCGTCGAGGACCCGCGCCTCAACACGAAGGACCAGCTCATCGCCCTCGTCGAACGGGAGCTGCTCGGATGATCGAGGGGATCGTGTATTCCATGATCGCCGCCCTCGGCGATGTTCTGGGCGGCGCGCTGGTCACGTTCCGCCGTACCGTCAGCCGTGCCTGGCTCGGCGTGCTCGTCGGCTTCGGGGCCGGCTTCATGCTCGCGGTCGCCCTGCTCGCCATGGTGCCAGCCGCCATGGACGCACGCGGCGGCGCACTTGCCGTCCTGATCGGCTACCTGCTCGTCCATCTCACGCAGCATTCGCTTACGCCGCACTTTCACTACGGGGAGGAAACGCACGAGGAGGCCATGGTGTCGCGCGGCATCGGTGTCTGGGCTCTGGTCGGTCTGCTGCCGCACTCGTTCTTCGACGGGGTCGCGATCGCCAGCGGTTTCCTGGGCGGACAGAGCCTGGGCGTGCTCGTTTTCACCGCGGTGCTGCTCCACAAGATTCCGACCGGCGTTTCTCTTGCGAGCGTCATGCGCGCCAGCGGCAACTCGCGGGGGCGCACGATGGTGGCTGTCCTGCTGATCGCGCTGGCCACGGTGCTCGGCGGCGCCATCACCCCCGCCGTCGGCATGCTTGCGGACTACGGCCTCGCCCTGGCTGCCGGCGTCACGATATACGTTGCGGCGTCGAACCTGATTCCGGAGTCGCAGCACGAGCGCGACTGGCGGATCCAGGGCGGTGTCTTCGTGGGCGTGATCGCGTACTGGCTCACGTCGGTGGCGGTCGGGCATTGAAACGGCAACGGAGCACCGGTCTCGCACGCAGCGGAGCACATTGAGCGAGTTCGACCTGTTCGAGGGACATGATGCGCCGGACGCGCGGGCGGCGTCCGACGGACCGGTTGCCGGCGCACCGCTGGCCGCACGCATGCGGCCGCGCACGCTCGACGAGTACGTCGGGCAGGAGCACCTGCTCGCGCCGGGCCGTGCACTGCGCGAGCTGATCGAGCGCGACGCGATCGGCAGCCTCATCCTCTGGGGCCCGCCGGGTACGGGCAAGACAACGATCGCGCGCATCATCGCCGAGCGCGCGAACGCGGCCTTCGTCGAGTTCAGTGCAGTGACGGAAGGCGTTGCACGCGTGCGTGAGATCATCAAGGAGGCAGCAGCGCGTCGCCGCGCGCTCGATCGCCGCACCATCCTGTTCTGCGACGAGATCCACCGCTTCAACAAGGCGCAGCAGGATGCCTTCCTGCCGCACGTCGAGGCAGGAACGATCACGCTCATCGGCGCGACCACGGAGAACCCATCGTTCGAGGTCATTGGCGCACTGCTGAGCCGCTCGCGCGTGTTCGTGCTCAAGCCGCTCGCTGCGGAGGACCTGCACGTCATCCTGCGACGAACGCTCGCGGACGAAGAGCGCGGGCTGGGCGCACAGCATCTCGCCGCCGACGACGACGCGCTTGCATTCCTCGCCGAGCAGGCCGACGGTGATGCGCGCCGGGCACTCAATGCGGTCGAGACCGCGGCGGAGCTGGTGGGTGCCGGTGGTCGCATCACACTCGATACGGCGCGCGAAGCGATGCAGCTGCGCTTCGCGCGCTTCGACAAGGCCGGCGAGGAGTTCTACAACATCCTCTCAGCGTATCACAAATCGCTGCGCGGCAGCGACCCGGACGGTGCGCTGTACTGGATGGCCCGCTGGGTGGACGGCGGCGGCGATCCGATGGCGCTGTTCCGCCGTGCGCTTGCGATGTCCGCCGAGGACATCGGCCTCGCGGACCCGCAGGCGCTGCGCCTCGCGGTTGCAGCGCGGGAAGCGTTCCATGTGCTCGGTCCGCCGGAAGGGTACCTGCCTCTCGCGGAGATGACGATCTACCTGGCGACGGCGCCGAAGTCGAATGCCGGGTACGCTGCGCTGCATGCTGCCCTCGATGCAGCCCGGCGCACACCCGCTGCGCCCGTGCCGCTGCATATCCGGAACGCACCGACCGCTCTGATGAAGGATCTGGGCTATCACGAAGGCTACCGGTATGCGCACGACTCGCCCGAGCACTACATCCCGCAGGAGTACCTGCCGGACGAGCTGCGCGGAGAGCGCTTCTACCGTCCCGGACCCTTCGCGTACGAGCGCGACATCGCGAAACGCCTGGAGTGGTGGGCAAAGATCAAGGCGGGCGGCGACAGAATCGATGCCGGGGGAAGCGGAGACGCGGGAGACCGGTAGCGGCTGCCATTCGGCGGCACGGCACTCGCAATGGAGCCCCCTTCAGACAGGCGCACTGACGTGGGTTCGGTGCGTGTCCAGACGGCACTGCCCGTCAGATGAGAGGAAGATCGATGGTCAAGCGCTTGATTCTGCTCCTGCTCGTTGCCGTCACGTCGGGTGCGTGCTCGGCTGCGTTCCGTCAGCCGGTCGTGACGCTCGACCGCTTCGCCGTCGACGCCATCGGACTGAGCGGCGGCAGGCTGGTCGCCCGGATCCACATCGAGAATCCGAACGGCTACGACCTGCGCTCGGAGGGACTGCGCTACGCCATCGAGGTGGCAGAAAGCGGATCGGATGAGGAGCCGAGCTGGCGGCCACTCGCGTCCGGCGAGTTCAACGAAGAGATCCGGGTGCCAGCGGACGGCGAGGCATACGTCGACATTCCGATCGCATTCGACTTCAGCGACATGGGAGGCTTGCTCCGCCCGATTCTCGATCGTGGCATGCTCGAGTATCGTGTGAGCGGTACGGTAGACGTCGAAGACCCGATCACCCGCACGGTGCCGTACCGGCACAGGGGCCAGGTCTCGCTGTCGGGAATCCGCTGAACGGGGTGAGCCGTACTGGCGGCGGCGGCAGTTCCACTGCAACGTAGAGGCGGCGGCAGACCCTCTTACAGGAGCACCACCATAGACCGCACGGTACCGACGGAAGCGCCGCGGGAGCGCGCCGTTCTGGTCGCCGCTCCGCTGAAGGAGATGGCGACCGCTGAAGCGACGGAACACCTCGAGGAGCTGGCGCGGCTCGCGGACACGGCGGGCGCGGAGATCGTCGGCACACTGCGCCAGCGGCTGGACTCACCTCACCCGAAGTTCTTCATCGGCGAAGGCAAGGTCGGTGAGCTGCGCGACCTGGTGCAGCAGACGGGAGCGGGTCTCGTCGTGTTCGACGAGGAGCTTTCGCCCGCGCAGGGCAAGAACCTCGAGGATGCGCTGAAGACCCGGATCGTCGACCGGGCAGAGCTGATCCTGGACATTTTCGCGACGCGTGCGCGGTCGGCGGAAGCGCAGATGCAGGTGGAGCTGGCGCAGCTGCAGTACATGCTGCCCCGTCTGAAGCGGATGTGGACGCACCTGTCGCGCATCCGCGGCGGTATCGGGTTCCGCGGACCGGGCGAGACGCAGCTGGAGACGGACCGGCGCCTGATCACGCGGCGCATCCAGGACCTCCGCGACAAGCTCGATGTCGTCGCGCGTCGCCGAGCGACGCAGCGGCGTGGCCGCGCGAGCGAGTTTCGCGCGGCGCTCGTCGGGTATACGAATGCCGGCAAATCGTCGATCCTGGGTGCGCTCTCGGGCTCCGATCTCGTCGTCGAGGACCGCCTGTTCGCGACGCTCGATCCGTCCACGCGCGCCGTCGATCTCGGCGGCGGTACGAAGGCCCTCGTGACGGACACGGTCGGCTTCATCCGCAAGCTGCCGCACAACCTCGTGGCATCCTTCCGCGCGACGCTCGAGGAGGCACGCGAGGCGGACGTGTTGCTGCACGTCATCGATGCCGCGGAACCCACGTGGCTGGATCAGAAGCAGGTGGTCGAGGATGTGCTGGCGGAGCTGGAGCTCGCCGATGCGCGCACGCTCCTCGTGTTCAATAAGGTCGACAGGCTGACGCACCGGGAAGAGGAAGAGCTGCGCCAGCGCGTGGCCGCCATCTTCGAGGAGCCGGTGATCTTCGTGTCCGCGCAGACGCCCCACGGCCTCGATCCACTTCGGGCGCAGCTGCTCGAGGAGCTGCGTGAAGGGCGCCCCGAGGTGCACCTCAGCATTCCCGCGGGAGACGGCGAAACGATCGCGTCGATCTACCGGGATGGTGAAGTCCTGCGTCGGGAGCAGGACGGGGCCACGGTCGGACTCGTTGCGCGCCTGCCGAAGGCGGTCGTGGGTCGGCTGCGTCGTCGCGAAGGCGTGACGGTGAGCGGCGCGTGAGCGAGCGCGTCGCTGTGATCGGCACCGGACGCGTCGGACTCGCGCTCGGTGCCGCACTGCACCGCAGCGGCGCGACCGACCGCATCGTCTTCTTCGGCCGCTCGCTCGAGCCGCCACCGCATCCCGTCTTCGACCTGAGTCCTTCGACAGACGACCCCGCCGCCGAGGCACCGATCGAGTACCGGCTCTGGCCGGCACCGCTGCCCGCGGGGACAACCGTAGCCCTGCTCGCAGTGCCCGATACGACGCTGGCCGAAGTCGCACACGACCTGGCCATGACCGGACCGGCGCCCGGCGGCTGCGCTGCCCTGCATCATGCGGGTGCGCTTACTGCCGACGTGCTGGCGCCGCTGCATGCCGCAGGCTACGCCGTCGGCTCCATGCATCCGCTGCAGGCGATCGCCGACCCGTGGCTCGCGACCGATCGACTCGCCGGGATCACGTACGCACTCGCGGGCGAGCCCGCCGCCATCGCGGCCGGCCGTCGTCTCGCCGACGCCCTCGACGGCTACACGATCCTGGTGCCGCCGAACATGCGGCCGCTCTATCATTCGGCGGCCGTGCTCGCATCGAACGGGCTGGTCGCAGTGCTCGCGGCTGCGGTACGGCTGTTCGGCCAGGCGGGAATCACGGAAGGAGACGCCGTGCAGGCACTGGTTCCGCTCGTTCGCGGCACGCTCGACAACCTGCAGAACCTGGGTGTTCGCGGCGCGCTGACCGGGCCCGTCGTGCGCGGTGATGTGGACACTGTACGTCTGCACCTGGCTCGGTTGTCGCCGGACGATCGGACGCTATATTGCGCGCTCGGCATGGAACTCCTTCGGCTCGCGCGCGCGGCCGGCCTCGATGAGCGGCGCGCGCGTGAGATGGACGCGCTGCTCGCGGGCGGCTGATGCGACTCCACATCAATATCGATCATGTCGCTACGGTGCGGCAGGCGAGGCGCACCGATGAGCCCGATCCCGTCCGCGCGGCGGTACTCGCGGAGCTCGGCGGGGCAGATGGCATCACGGTTCACCTGCGCGAGGACCGCCGCCACGTCCAGGATCGTGACGTCCGCCTGCTCATGCAGACGGTGCGAACCGGCGTGAACCTCGAGCTCGCGGCCGCGAGCGATGTCGTCGCGATCGCCTGCGAGTTGAGGCCCATGACTGCGACACTGGTGCCGGAGCGGCGCGAAGAAGTCACCACCGAGGGCGGGCTCGCGCTTGGCGAGCGCGCCTCACATGCGCGCATCGCCGAAGCCGTACGATCCCTGCAGGACACGGGCATCCGCGTGTCACTGTTCATCGATCCGACACGGCCGGACATCGATGCGGCCGCGGATCTCGGCGTGGATGCGATCGAGCTGCATACCGGCGAGTACGCGGAGGCATTCCGACTGCGCCATGGTCGCGACGAAGCGCGGCATGTGCGCGAGCAGCTGGAGCGGCTCGCGCAGGCCGCACACCATGCCTCCATGCGCAGCCTCGCCGTGCATGCAGGACACGGCCTCACCTACGAGAACGCGCGGTCGGTCGCCGCGCTACCACACGTCGAGGAGCTCAACATCGGGCACAGTGTGGTAAGCCGCGCACTGTTCGTCGGCATGGAGCGCGCCGTGCGCGAAATGGGCGAGATCGTGCGCGCCGCACGCAACGCATCCGCGACCAAGGGGGACTAGCCCATGGCGACCCTGCACGATTTCTTCGTCGCGGAAGTTGGCGTGCACCTGCGACGACTGGAGGAGGCGCTCGAGGGCGGCGACGCCACGGCACTCGAGCAGCTCCATCGCGCGGCACGCGCGCTGCGCGGAACGGCCCAGGTAACCCGTGAGAATGCCGCATTCCGTGGAGCGAGTGTGCTCGAGGCGGCGACGCGCGCGCTGCTGGACGGCAGCCTTCCGCTCGATGCCAGGAACACGGACCGGTTGCGCGCGACCGCCGAGGACCTGCGCGCGACCGCGCGCGGCGCGCAGGCGGAAGCACGCGCGGACGCGATCGTCGCGCGCTGGGCAGAGGCAGGCATCGATGCGCGCGCGCGCATCCGTACCGCCACGATCGCGCAGGAGACGAGGGCATTCCTCGAGTTCGCGGCACGCGAGGTCGTCGACATCGCCGACGAGCTGGACCGCAGCGTCCACGCGCTCGGTGAGGCGCCGATGGACCGGGCGTCACTGAAATCGGTACTGCGCCGCCAGCGCGCGCTCCTCGGATCGGCCCGGCTCGACGACATCCCGGTGCTCGCCGAAACGCTGCGCGCGGTCGAGGACCTGAGCAGCGTGATCGCGAAGCTCGACGTCGCGGTGCGGCACGAATGGCTCGACGTCTTTCGCTGCGCACGCGAGGTCCTGAAGTCCGCCGCACCGCTGCTCCAGACCGGACGCCAGCCGGAGCCGACGAATGCGCTCAGTCGACTGCGCGTGCTGCGTGAGGAGCTGCTCGAGCGCCATGGTACGGGTGAAGCCGTATCGACCGTGCCCGGTGCTGTGGGCCTGGCGCAGCCGGAGAGCCGCCCAGCGGGCGAAGCCGCCTTGGAGCACCGCGCTCCCGAGCACGCGCAGGAGGCATCCCCGCCGGCGCCGGCGATCGAGGAGCACGCGCCCGTGGGCACGCCCGAGACATCCGCTTACCGCACGGAGCCGGACGACCCGCTCTCGTGGCCGGCACCGGAGCCGACGGCGCCCGAACCGTCCGCAGCCGCAACCCCGAACGTGCAGCTGCCGTCGGAACCGCAGCCCGATGCCACGGAGTCGGCCGTGCCGCCGGAAGGTATCGATGTGCGCGAGCTGCAGTACCGCGGCGACCGCGCGCTGCAGCGTGCGGCGGAGCTGCGGCCTGTGCTCGAGCGCATGCTGGCGGATACGCGAGGGGGGCGCGAAGCGCTCGCCGAGCTGTACGATCTGCTGAAACTGGCGCGCGAGTGAATCCTGGCGCGTCGCCGCGTCGCAGTCGACTGTTCGACTGGCGCGCGCTGATCGGCATCGCCATCAGCGTCGCGCTGCTGTGGTGGGCATTCCACGAAGAGGATCCTGCAGCGATCTGGGCAGAGCTCAGGACCGCCGATCCGCTCCTCTACCTGCTGTCTGCCGCCGCCGCGACGGGTGTCTTCTGGATCCGCGCGTGGCGTTGGAAGGCGATCCTCGAGGCGGCCGCTCCAGCCACCGCCTTCCGCTCCCGCTTTGCTGCGGTGTCCATCGGCTTCATGGGCAACAACCTGCTCCCGCTCCGGGTGGGCGAGTTCGCACGCGCATACGCGCTGTCGCGCCAGGAACCTGTCTCCGTCGTCGCATCATTCGGTTCGCTCGTCATCGAGCGCCTCTTCGACGGTATCTTCGTCGTACTGCTGCTGTTCGCTGCAGTTGCCTTGCCGAGCTTCCCAACGGTGCAGTTCGGCGAGGGCAACACGTACCTGGGTGTTGCGCGTGTCATCGGCCTCCTGATCCTCGTGGCGCTCGCGTTCCTGTTTTTGCTCGTGTGGAAGCCGAAGCAGGCGGTGCGCGTATTCGAGCGGATCGTCGTGCGCATTCTGCCCGAGAAGGTGCAGCGTCCGCTCGTCGACGCGCTCGAAGCGTTTCTGTCCGGCGTCGGCGCACTGCGTAATCCGCGGCTGGTGCTGCGCACGTCGGCATGGTCGCTCGTGCTGTGGCTCTTCAATGCACTCGGGTTCTATATCGGACTTCGCGCCTTCGGGCTCGACCATCCGTTCGCCGCCGCACTCTTCCTCCAGTCTGCGATCGCGCTCGCAGTCAGTATCCCATCGGGGCCGGGCTTCTTCGGCCCGTTCGAGGGCGCAACCCGGTTCGTGCTGGTGGACATGTTCGGTGGTGAGCCGGCGCGCGCGCTTGCCTATGCCATCGGGTTTCACATTGCAGGATTCATCCCGATCACCCTGATCGGTCTCTACTACGCCTGGCAGCTCGGCCTGTCACTGCGCGACGTCACGGAAAGCGAGCAGGCGGTCGAGGAGGAGGTCGAGGCGGAGACCGGCATTGATCCCCGAGCGCACGACGTCGACTGAGATGCGCATCCGGGCCCCCGCGAAGGTCAATCTCCGGCTCGTGGTCCTTGCGAAGGAGGCCGGCGGCTTCCACCAGATCGAGACGATCTTCTGCCGACTCGCGCTCGCCGACGAGATCGTCATCGAGCGCTCGAGCCGGCAAGGCATCACCCTGGACGTCATCGGCGCCGACGTCGGGCCCGCAGAGAGCAATCTCGTCGTCCGCGCCGCACGCGCCTGGTGCGCAGAGGCGCACACCGACCCCGCGTACGCGCTAACCCTGCACAAGCAGATTCCCGCTGGAGCCGGGCTCGGTGGCGGCTCGAGTGACGCAGCCGCAACCCTGCGTGCCCTGGACCGGATGCATGAGGACGCGCTCGGTGTCGAACATCTACTCCAGATCGCCGCGACGCTCGGCAGCGACGTGCCGTTCTTCGTGGTCGATGCGCCGCTTGCGGTGGCATGGGGTCGAGGCGAGCGGCTGATGACGCACGCCGGCCCCGGCCCGGCGCCAGCCCTCGTCGCGATGCCCGAGGTGGTCGTCTCGACTGCTGACGCGTACGACCGCCTCGACAACGCGCCGCGGGAGGGACCGCGCGCAGCGTGCTGGAGCATGCGTGCGCTCGAGTCCTGGGCGAAGGTCGCCACACTCGCCTGCAACGATTTCGAGCGCGTCGTGCTGCCGGGCATCCCGACGCTTGCACCCGCTCTCGCGCTGCTGCGCGCGCACGGTGCGCTCGTCGCGCGGCTCACGGGCAGCGGCTCTGCGATCTTCGCTGTGTACGATCTCGAAACGGCGCGCAACGCGGCTGCCGATGCACTGGCGCGCGCGCATCCAGACCTCCGGATCTTTCGCACCCGGGCATGCATCTGAGGGCGCCCGACCCGGTCCCGTTTTCCACCGCCCACGAGGCCGTTATCTTCCGTGCCCGGATGCCCCGTGGTGTAACTGGCAACACGCCGGCCTTTGGAGCCGTGAGACTGAAGGTTCGAATCCTTCCGGGGCAATACGATTGGGCCGCCGGGCGCACGGCGTCTGGCGCGAAACCATGCACAACCCGCACAGCGACGGCCGGGGCACGCCAGCATTTCAGTTCGTTCACGAAGCCCCACGCGGGCCGTGTCCTGTTGTATGATTCCGTACCCGGAATCACACCGAAGCAGGTGCGGTACAGCATGGCAAGCGGCAAACAGATCCTGGTCGAGCGGCTCGGCCGTCAGTGGATCGTCTACGGCCTTGGATACTACTCCATGCATGAGTGGCGCTCGCTTGCCATCATGACTGCGGAGCAGGTGGCGGCACTGGCTCAGGCACGTCTGATCGTCATCGACTGAGCACCGCGTCCGATACACGCCCGTCCACCACTGGCGTAGCGGGCGTTTGCCCATTGCATCGACCCTTCGTACCCTTCATCATCGCTCGATTCGCTTCTTCAGACGACCAGCATTCGAATGGCTCGCCCGACACGGATCCCATCGCGGCGCCTGCCGGAATCGGTACGGCGTCGGCTCGAGGTCTCCACCGCAATGGCGTGGGAAGCTCTCGTCGAGCGCCATGCGGCACAGGCGAACGAGTTCGTCGAGCTGATGGCTGACCGCCTGGACATGGAGGATGCACTCGCGCGCTACCTCGCCGAGCTGGACCTCGATGAGACCATGGCGAGTGCCGTTCGTACGCGCGTCTTCGTCGGCCTCGAGCGGGACGATGCGGCCGGGACCGAGACCCCGCCGCCCGTGCACGACCTGCCCCTGTCGCATGCCGCGCTCCCGGACGACGAGGCCGGCTGGCGCCGCTTCCGCCCTGACGTCGTCATGCGGGGCGTGCTGCGCCGGCAGCGTGAAGGCGACGAGACCGCCGTCATGATCGAGCTGGCCCTGGCGCGCGCTGAGGAAGGTATCATGCAGGTCCATGTCGACAATGCGATCAGCTTCACGGCACTGCTGAGCGACTACGTCGGCATCGGCCGCGCCGTGCAGTACTACCTGGGCGCGGTCCTCCTGTCGGGCAGTCGCGCCCATTCCGTGATGCAGCGCACGATGGCCCGCCTGGCCGACGTGCACCTGCCTCGCTGAGCCCCATTCTCCTCGCCGCACCGCGCCACCGCCGGTTGACACCCCCTGAAGTCTCGGGCTAGGTTCCTCGGCTGTCGTACTTTGCCTGGACCACTGCGTTTATTCGATGGCGGAGACCTCGACGACATCGCTTCTGATGCTCCTGAGCGGGACGGCCAACCCGTCGCTCGCCCAGGAGATTGCGCAGCACATGAAACTCAGCCTCGCCGACGTGACCGTGAAGCGGTTCGCGGACGGCGAGATCTTTGTGCGCCTGAATCAGAACGTGCGTGGTCGCGACGTGTTCATCATCCAGCCGACGCCGCCGCCAGCCGACAGCATCATGGAGCTGCTGCTCCTGATCGACGCGGCGAAGCGAGCCTCGGCGGCGCGCGTGACGGCGATCGTGCCCTACTACGGCTACGCGCGTCAGGACCGCAAGGATCAGCCGCGCGTCGCCATCGGCGGCAAGCTGGTCGCGAACCTGATGGAGGCGGCCGGCGCCGACAAGGTGCTCGGCATGGATTTCCATACGCACCAGATCCAGGGCTTCTTCGATGTGCCGGTCGACCACCTGTACGCGGCCCCGGTGCTGACGGGCTACTTTCGCGAGAAGCGGCTCGACCAGCCGGTCGTGGTCGCGCCGGACGTGGGAGCGGCAAAAATGGCGCGCGGCTTCGCGCGTCGGCTGGATGCGAGCTTCGCGATCATCGACAAGCGTCGTCCGGCACAGAACGTGGCAGAGGTCATGCAGGTCGTCGGTGAGGTGGAAGGCCGGCCGTGCATCATCGTCGATGACATGATCGACACGGCGGGCACGCTGCAGAGCGTGGTGATGGCTCTGAAGGAACGGGGGGCAACGGACGTCTTCGCTGCGGCGACGCATGCCCTGCTGTCGGGCCCGGCGGTCGAGCGTTTGCAGGGGAGTCCGCTCGCCGAGGTCGTGGTCACGAATACCCTGGACGTACCGGCAGCGAAGCGGTTTCCGAAGCTGCGGGTGCTGTCGATCGCCGAGCTGCTGGCGCGGGCGATCCGTTACACGCATTCCAACGAATCAGTCAGCCAGCTGTTCGACTGAAGGAGATATCATGGCACAGCCGAAATTGAAGGCGGAAACGAGGGATGGCACGGGCAAGGGTGCGGCGCGCAAGCTGCGCGGCGCGGGCCGAATCCCGGCCGTGCTGTACGGCCACGGCGAGGACACGCGCTCCCTGTCCGTGGACGCGCACGAGCTGGAGCTGCTGATGCAGCGCGTGCACCTCGAGAACACGATCGTCCAGCTGCAGATCAGCGGCGAGCGGGGTGCGGTGAAGGCGCTTGCCCGCGAGGTGCAGCGGCACCCGCACCGGCCGGTGATCCTGCATGTCGATTTCTATCAGATCCATGCCGGCGAGAAGATCACGGTCGAGATTCCGGTCCGGCTCATCGGCCAGGCGCCGGGCGTGCGCGCGGGCGGCATGATGCAGCATTCCATGACGGACATCGAGGTGCGCTGCCTGCCCGACAACATCCCGGAGTACATCGAGGTGGATGTGAGCGCCATGGACGTCGGCGATTCGCGCCACATCCGTGACATCACGCTGCCGAGCGGCGTCGAGGCGACGCAGGACGGCGACCGGACGATCTGCAGCCTGATCCCGCCGCAGGCCGGCGTTGCGGAGCCGGGTGCCGAGGAAGAAGCGGCCGAGACCGGCGGCGACGAACCGGAAGTCATCCGCAAGGCCAAGGAGGCGGAGGAGGGTTGATGTTGTCGAGCTCGCTGTGAAGCTCGTATGCGGGCTCGGAAATCCCGGAGCGGAATACGCGGCCACCCGCCACAATGTCGGCTGGTGGCTGCTCGATGCCCTGCGCGAAGCGTGGGGCACGAGCCCGTTCCGGCGCGCCGGGATCGTGGACGTGAGCGAGGGAGCGGCAGCCGGGGAGGACGTAGTGCTGCTGCGACCGCTCACCTGGATGAACCGCAGCGGTGACGCGCTCGCGCCGCTGCTGCAGTTCGAGGGATTCGACGTCACGCGCGACCTGCTGGTCCTGGTCGACGACGTCGCGCTGCCCGTCGGACGCCTGCGGATCCGACCGGGTGGCAGCAGTGGCGGACACAACGGATTGAGGTCGGTGGAGAACGCCCTGCACACGCGCGACTACGCGCGCCTGCGCATCGGCGTGGGCGCGGCTCCGCCCGAGCTGGACCTGACGGACTGGGTGCTCGGCACCTTCGCGCCGGACGAGGAGGCCGAAGTCGCGCACGCGCTGCCTGCAGCGGTGGCGGGCGTGCGGCTCTGGCTGGAACAGGGAATGGAGGCCGCGATGCAGGCAGTGAATGCCTGAGCCGCGGTCTGCAGCATCGATGACAGAGAACAGGCGCTGGCTGAGCGCCTCACGCACGGAGGAATTGTGGACCTGACGACGCTGGCACAGGGGGCGCCGATCCTGGGAGTGCTCGGACTCCTCGGTGCGCTCGTGCTGTACCTGTACGTGAAGCGGCAGAGCACCGGCAATGACGTCATGGCGGGGCTCGCCGACCAGATTCACGAAGGCGCAATGGCGTTCCTGCGCCGCGAGTACTCCGTGCTGGCAGTATTCGTTCTGCTCGTGGCCGCCGCATTGTGGTGGGCGATCGGAATGAAGACGTCGCTCGCGTACATGACCGGCGCGATCAGCTCCGTCCTCGCCGGGTACTTCGGCATGACCGCAGCGACCAAGGCGAACGTGCGGACGGCCGCCGCTGCGAAGGAGTCGGGTCAGAGCAAGGCACTGCGGATCGCGTTCTTCGGTGGCGCCGTGA
This sequence comes from uncultured Gemmatimonadaceae bacterium, assembly GCA_964430275.1. Lineage (GTDB taxonomy): Bacteria > Gemmatimonadota > Gemmatimonadetes > Longimicrobiales > RSA9 > DASTYK01. The sequence continues at coordinate 2,904 of CAYSGF010000363.1, read as the reverse complement.
TGGGCCTGTCGGTGGCGGCGCTCGGCCTGCTCGGCATCGGCATCTGGTTCTTCCTCGAGGGCGCCGCGGCCATCAGCGACGCGGAGTTCGTGCTGTTCGGCGAGATCATCAGTGGCTTTGCCATGGGTGCGAGCTCGATCGCACTGTTCGCGCGTGTCGGCGGTGGGATCTACACGAAGGCCGCGGACGTGGGCGCGGACCTGGTCGGCAAGGTCGAGGCAGGGATCCCGGAGGACGATCCGCGCAACCCGGCGACGATCGCCGACAACGTCGGCGACAACGTCGGCGACGTTGCGGGCATGGGCGCCGACATCTTCGAGAGCTATGTCGGCAGCGTGATCGCGACGATTGCCATTGCCGCGACGAGCCCGCTCTACGCAGCCAGCCGCATGGAGGCGGTCACGCTCCCGATTCTGACGATCATCGTCGGTCTCATTGCGTCGCTCGTTGGCATCGGCCTGATGAAGGTGCTCGAGAAGTTCAGCCCGGCGTCTGCACTGCGGAACGTCACGTTCATCGCCGCGGTGCTCTTTCTGGTGACCATGTACTTCGTGGTGGGTGGCCTCGGCTTCGAGATCTTCGACCCGACCGGTGGCCGCGCCTACTCGACGCACGGTCCCTTCTGGGCACTGGTTGCAGGCTCGCTGGCAGGGATCCTGATCGGTCTCGCGACCGAGTACTACACCGCTGCGGGTCCGGTCCGGAAGATCGCGCAGGCCAGCGAAACGGGCTCGGCGACGAACATCATCTCCGGCCTTGCCGTCGGCATGGAGTCAACGGCGGCGCCAGTCCTGCTCATCTGCGCGGGTATCGGTGCGTCGTACATGATGGCCGGCCTCTACGGGATCGGCATCGCTGCGGTCGGCATGCTGGCCACGGTCGGCGTTACGATGTCGGTCGATGCGTACGGCCCGATCGCGGACAACGCAGGTGGTATCGCGGAGATGAGCCACCTCGGTCCGGAGGTGCGCACCATTACGGACCGCCTGGACTCGCTCGGCAACACGACCGCAGCGATCGGCAAGGGCTTCGCAATCGGCTCGGCGGCGCTCACTGCGCTCGCGCTCTTCAGCGCCTACGCTTCGGCTGTCGGTCTCCGTGAGCTGGGTCTCGATATCATCAACCCTGCCGTCACGATCGGCATGCTGATCGGCGGTGCCATTCCGTTCTTCGTTGCCGCGCTGACGATGACCGCGGTCGGACGCGCCGCCGCAGGCATGGTCGACGAGGTGCGTCGCCAGTTCCGTGAGATTCCCGGCCTTATGGAAGGAACGGCGAAGCCGGACAGTGCCCGCTGCGTCGATATCTCGACGCGGGCCGCACTGCGCGAGATGATCGCGCCGGGGCTCGTCGCCGTGATCGCACCGGTCGTTGTCGGCTACCTGAGCATCAACGCGCTCGGCGGCATGCTCGCCGGCGCAACCGTGACCGGCGTGCTGATGGCGCTCTTCATGGCGAATGCCGGTGGTGCCTGGGACAATGCGAAGAAGTACATCGAGAGCGGTGCACACGGCGGCAAGGGCTCCGATCCGCACAAGGCGGCCGTGGTCGGTGACACAGTCGGCGATCCCTTCAAGGATACCGCCGGTCCTGCGATGAACATCCTGATCAAGCTGATGAGCGTAGTAGCTCTCGTGCTCGCTCCGTGGTTCGCGGAGCTGCACGGCATCCGCGGCGAGGCCGGCGCCGAGGAGATCGGCTTGTTGATCGAGTTCGTGCGCACGACAGTGGGCGCTCTCCTGGTCTGACCGTCCGCGTCACAACCTGCGGAAGGCCCGGTGTGTATGCCCGGGCCTTCCGCATTTGGGAGGAGCCATGCCCGACCTGTCCTTCGAGCGCGCCATCGAGTTCGCCCGCGACCTGATCCGCACACCGGGCGGGCCCGGCGCCGAGGCGGACGTCGCCCGCCGCGTGCTCGCCGAGCTGAACGCACTCGGCTTCCGGGACGTGCGCAGCGACGATGCCGGCAATGTCATCGGTGTGGCGCCCGGCAAGGGCGGGGCCCCCACCGTCATGCTCAGCTCCCACCTCGATGTCGTGGATATCGGGGACGCCGACAGCTGGGAGCACCCGCCCTTCGCCGCGGTGATCGCCGATGGCTTCCTGCACGGCCGCGGCGCCATGGACATCAAGGGCCCCCTCGCGCTGCAGACCTACGCGGCCGCGCACTTCATCCAGGCGCCGGCCGCCGGTGACGTGTTCGTCGCGCACACCGTGCTCGAGGAGCGCGGCGGCTGGGGCATGCAGCGCCTGCTCGAGAGCGGCAGCGTTGCGCCCGGTGCCGTGATCATCGGGGAAGCCACGAACGGCGACATCTGCATCGGCCATCGCGGGCGGGCCGAGCTGATCGTCGAGATCCAGGGCCTCGCCGGCCATGCCAGCGCGCCCGAGCGTGCACGCAATCCGATGGAGGCGCTGCCCGCCGTCATTCCCGCCCTGCAGGCGTTCGCGGACGCGCTCGAGAGCGATGCCGTCCTCGGTCATTCCACCCTCGCCGCGACGGCACTCGAGACGCTGCCGGCCAGCCGCAACGTGATCCCGGATCGCGTGCGGATCGTGTGCGACTGGCGCGTCCTTCCGGGACTGGGCGCCGATGACGCAGCAGCACGGCTGCGCGAACATCTGCACGCACACGCGCCACTGCCCGACGGCCTCATGCTCGACGTGCGCTTCGCCGTGGAACGCCAGCACACCTGGACCGGCCTGGAAGAGGACCGGCGGCTGTTCACACCGGGATTCCTGCTCGACGCGCAGCATCCGATCGTACGGGCCGGCGTTACCGTCATCGAGGAGTCTCTCGGGCGCGCACCTGACGTCCGGCCATGGACCTTCGCGACCGATGGCGGCCACAGCTGCGGCGTTCACGGCATCCCGACACTCGGCTTCGCACCGGGCGAGGAGCGC
>CAYSGF010000362.1:0-10310 GCA_964430275.1 uncultured Gemmatimonadaceae bacterium | reverse complement strand
GGTCCTTCACGCAGTCGCCGACGCGCGCGGCCGCGGCGCGGATGTACGCCTCACCAAGGCCGGGGGCGAAGGGCGCGGCGACGAGCAGATGCTCGAGCGGCTGCAGGCGGCGAGCGCACGGCTCGGGATCGACGATGCCGTCGAGACGCCCGGCTGGGTGACGCCGGAGGACGTGCCCGGCTTTCTCGCGCGCTTCGACGTCGGCGTGATCGCCAACGAGGTGAGCGAGCACACGGAGACCACCATCCCCGGCAAACTCTTCGAGTACATGGCTGCCGGACTGATCGTGATCTCGTCGGATCTCGCGCCCGTGCGGCGGATTGTCCAGCAGGAGGCAGTCGGCTACATTTTCCGGCCTTATGACGCTGATGCGCTGTGCGAGTGTCTGCTCGCCGTAGCCGACCTGTCAGCCGAGCAACGTCAAGCGATGCGAGCGAGGAGTTGGGAAGCAGCGCGCAGCACGTACAACTGGGAACAGCAGAGCCGTACCCTCGTACGCGTCGTCGAGAATCTGTGAGCAATCCGGGTGTGCGGCGGAACGTCTGGATCCTGAATCAGTACGCAGGCGTGACGGACGGCCAGTCGCGTGCCTTCGAGCTGGGCCGACACGCAGTACAGTCGGGCCACGCCGTCACGGTGTTCGCGGCGGGCCGGAATCACTATACGGGCGCCGAGCATCGCCGCTACGACCGCTTCGGTGCCGTCGAGGAGTGGTTCGACGGCGTCCGCTTCGTCTGGATCCGCACGCCCGCGGATCGCACGCGCCGCTTCCGCAACATGTCGGGCTATGCATTCCGCGCCGTGATCGCGGGACTGCGGCAGGCGGATCGTCCGGACGTCGTGATCGGCAGCTGTCCTCATCCCCTGGCCGGAGCCGCCGCCTATCTCCTTGCCCGCATTCACCGCGCACGGTTTCTCTACGAGATCCGCGACCTGTGGCCGCAGACCGGCGTGGACCAGGGCCTGCTCGCGCCGCGCGCACCGGCAACACTGGTGCTCGCACGGCTCGAGAAGTTCCTCATCACGCGGGCGCACGGGGTGGTGACGGTGCTGGCGAACCTGCGTGAGTACCTCGAGCGACGGCACATCAGACAGGACACCGTGTGGGTGATTCCGAACGGCGTGGATGCCTCGCTCTTCCCGCTCAGCAACGGTCGGCGGCCCGCGCCGGCTTCCGTCTTCCGCCTGCTGTATGCGGGCGGCTTCTCCAACTACCACGGGCTGAGCGTGGTGCTGGACGCCGCGGAGCTGCTTCGGCGCCGCGGTCGCACGGACATCGAGATCACCATGATCGGTGACGGGCCGCAGAAGCAGGCGCTCGTCGCGGCCGCCGCCGAGCGCGGCCTCGAGAACATCAGATTCGGAAACCATCAGCCGAAGAAGGAGCTGCCCGCGCTGCTGCAGAAGTGTGATGCGACGCTCTTCACGTTCCGGCGGCTGTCGGTGCTCGACTACGGCATCAGCCCGCTGAAGATCTTCGACTACATGGCAGCGGCGCGGCCGGTGATCTTCGCTGCGGCCGCCTGGAACAATCCGGTCGCCGAGGCGGGCGCCGGCGTCACCGTGGAGCCGGACGACGCGGAGGCGCTTGCAGGCGCCATCGAGCAGCTGGCGGACATGCCGGCGGTGCAGCGCGAGGAGATGGGGCGCAACGGGCGCACGTACGTGGAAGCACACCACTCCGTCGAAGTCCTGGGCCGTCGCTTCGAGGCGGCGATCGCGGGGCAGGGCGCATGACGCGCGCGGCTGGCATCGGCGCGCAGCTCGTCCACCCCGGCGTCACGCTGGGTGACGGCGTCGAGCTGGGCGCGTGGGTGGAGATCGGGGTGCCGCCACGCGGCGTCGAGCCCGGCACCCTGCTCACGGTCCTGGAGGGTCCCGCGCGGATCCGCTCCCACGCCGTGCTGTACGCCGGCATCGTGATCGGCCCGCACTTCGAGTGCGGACACGGCATCCTGGTGCGTGAGCACAGCCGCATCGGTCACGACGTGAGCATTGGTACCCAGACGATCATCGAGCACAGCGTCACGATCGGCAACGGCGTACGCATTCACAGCGGCGTGTTCATTCCCGAGCACTCCGTGCTTGCCGACGACTGCTGGATCGGCCCCAGGGTCGTCTTCACGAATGCGAAGTACCCGCGCAGCCAGGGCGTGAAGGATCGGCTGGTCGGTCCGACGATTCAGTCCGGCGCGATCGTCGGCGCGAATGCGACGCTGCTGCCGGAGATCACCGTGGGCGCGGGAGCCATCGTGGGTGCGGGCGCAGTGGTCGTCCGCGACGTGCCGGCGCATGCGGTGGTCGCAGGCAACCCCGCGCGCGTCCTGAAATCGCGATCGGAGATCGAGCACTACCGTAGTGCGGCTGCCGACCGCAAGGATCGCGAGGCATGAGCGAGACCATCATGGCAATTCCCCTCGTGGACCTGTCCGCTCAGGACGTGCGCATCCGGCCGCGCATCATGGCCGCCGTGGAGCGTGTGCTCGATTCGACGCGCTTCATTCTCGGACCCGAGGTCGATGCGTTCGAGGAGGGCTTCGCCGCGTACCTCGGCAGTGGCGCCGTCGTGGGGGTGAGCTCGGGCACGGCAGCGCTCGAGCTGGCGCTGCGCGCGTTCGGGATCGGACCGGGCGACGAGGTGGTCACCGTGGCGCATACGTTCGCCGCCACGGTCGAGGCGATCCTCCAGGTGGGCGCGCAGCCGGTCCTCGTCGACATCGATCCCGACACCTACAACATCAGCCCCGCGGCCCTGGACGGCGCGATCACGGCGCGTACGCGGGCCGTGATTCCCGTGCATCTGTACGGCTGTCCGGCACCGATGCCGGAGATCGACGCCATCTGCCGCGACCGCGCGATCCGGATCATCGAGGACGCCGCCCAGGCGCATGGCGCGAGCATCGACGGCCGGCGCTGCGGCACGCTCGGCGACATGGGATGCTTCAGCTTCTATCCGGGCAAGAACCTCGGCGCGTACGGGGACGCCGGCGCCGTGTCCAGTGATGACGGCGTGGCGCTCGAGCGGGTGCGTCGCCTGCGCAACCATGGCCGCAGCGACAAGTACGTGCACCAGGAGGCGGGACGGTGCGATCGCCTCGATGAGCTTCAGGCGGCGATCCTGAACGTGAAGCTGGCCGTGCTCGAGGAGTGGACCGAGGAACGGCGCCGCAATGCCGACTACTACGGCGGGGCGCTCGCGGCCGTGCGCGATGTGGTGGTTCCGGTGGAGCCGCCCGGCATGCGCCACGTCTACCACCTGTACGTCGTGCGCGTGCCGGAGCGCGACCGCGTGGCGGAGCGGCTGAAGGCCGCGGGCGTTTCGACCGGCGTGCACTATCCACTGCCGCTGCACCTGCAGCCGGGCTTCGCCAGTCTCTGCCGCGTGAGTGGCAGCCTCGTCGAGACGGAGCGGGCAGCGGCGGAGATTCTCTCACTTCCCATGTACCCCGAGCTCGAGACGCGGCACATCGACTACGTCGCGGAGTGTCTGCATGCGGCCACCGGATGAGCGTGGCGCATGACTGATCGCACGGCGCAGATCGACGCTGGACAGGACGCAGTCGACTTCGGGCTGCTCGTGCGCGTGCTGCGCCGCCGCTGGCTGGCCGTCCCCGCCGCCATCGGCGCGGCACTGCTCATCGCGCTCGCCGTCCTGATCCTGCGGGAGCCCGCGTGGAGCGCGCCCGCGACCGTGGTCTCCCATGCACAGGCGTCGCCCGGTGCCTCCCAGCTCGCCGGGCTCGCGACACAGTTCGGGCTGCGTATCCCCGTGAGCGGCGGTGTCACGAACTCGCCCGAGCTGTACCTCGAGCTCGCAACGTCGATGGACCTGCTGCGTGCAGCGGCGGCGACACCGTACACGTTCACCGACCCGGACGGTGACACATTGACCGCCACGCTCGTCGAGGTCTACGACATCGAGGGGCCGGATGAGGAGTCGCGGCTGCAGGGGGCTGCCGGCGTGCTGCAGAAGCACCTGAGCACCCGCCACGACCGCCTGGCCGGTACGATCGAAGTCGCGGTCGAGGCACCGGCCCGCGAGCTGGCCGTGCAGGTGGCGGAGCGCGTCGTCGCGCTGATGAACGAGTTCATGCTCAACCTGCGGCAGGAACAGCTCCGCGAGGAAGCGCGGTTCATCGAGGACCGGATGGCCGAGGCGTACGACGACCTGCTGTCCGCGGAGGACTCGCTCGCGCGCTACCTGGCGCGCAACCGCCAGATGGGTACGGAGCAGCGCTTCCAGTCGACGCGCCTCGAGCAGGCCGCCGCGCTGCAGCGCGAGATGTACATCTCACTGGCACAGACGTATGAACAGGCGCGCCTGGAGCAGAACCGCGAGATCCCGCTGCTCAGCATGATCGAGCAGCCCCGCTACACCGTGCGCTCGGCCGATGCGTCCGCAGCGCTCATCGTCGTGATGGCGATCATCTTCGGCGGCATCGTCGGGCTTGCCGTCGCGTTCTCCATGGAAGGCCTTGCCCGCTTCGGCCTCACCCGCCGCTGAGCCGGTCCGCCGCGCGCCATCCCCGAGCTGATCCGGCTTCTCTCATGCGCGTCCTGCATTTCACCGAGATCTTTTCGCCGCTCACGGAAACGTTCATCTACGATTACGTGACGGAGCTCGAGCGCCAGGGCACGGACAATCACGTGCTGACGCTGCGGCGGGAGAACCGCGAGGAGCGGCCGTTCCCGAAGGTCACGGCGGTGAAGCGCGCGGGGCGCTGGCATCCTCTGCGGCTGGGCATGCGCGTACTCGCGGCGGCCGGCGCCGGATCCGCACTGGAATCGTCGTGGCCCGTCGTGCGTCCGCGCCTGGCACGCGCGGTCCGCGACGTCGCACCGGACGTGATCCATGCGCACTTCGGGCCGGCCGCCACACTCATCGCACCCGTGGCCGGCAGGCTGGGCATCCCGCTGGTCGCCACGTTCTACGGGTATGACATCTCCAGGCTCGCCCTCGACGATGCATGGGTCCGCCGGTATGCCCGCCTGTGGAGCACCGTCGGCGGCGTCACGGTGCTGTCGGAGACGATGCGGCGCCAGGCGATCCGGCTCGGCTGCCCCGCCGACCGGCTGCGGGTCGTACACCTCGCGCGCGACCTGCGCCACGTCGCGTACCGGCCGCCGCCGCGGACGGTGCGGCACTTCCTCAGCGTCGGCCGGCTGGTCGGGAAGAAGGGGCATGCGGATGCGATTCGCGCGATCCGGCAGGTGCACGACGCCGGCAGCACGGACGTACGCCTGGACATCGTGGGCGCCGGCCCACTGCACGCGGAGCTCCATGCACTCATCACCGCCAGCGGGCTGGAGGACAGCGTCGTGCTGAAGGGAGCAATGTCCAGCAACGACGTGCTGCGGGCGATGCAGGATGCCGACGCACTGCTCCTGTGCAGCAAGACGGACGCGAGCGGCAACGAGGAGGGGACGCCGACCGTGCTGGTCGAGGCGCAGTCGCTCGGCCTGCCGTGCGTGGCGACGGACCATGCCGGCGTGGCCGAGATGCTGCCCGCGCCGGCCCGTCGCTTCATGGCTCCCGCGGGTGACGTAACGGCGATTGCCGACGCCATCCAGCGACTCGCGTCCTGTCCCGTCGAGGAGCTGGGCCGGATCGCGCGCGCAGGGCGCGACAGGATGGAGGAGCAGTTCGATATCAGCACGGAGTGCGCGAAGCTGCGGTCGCTCTATGACGATGTTGGCAGCGGCCGTGCCCACACCGCGCCGCCGGCGCTGCACCGGGAGCCGATCGAGCCATGAACGTGAGGAAGACACTGCAGCGGCTGCGCCGGTCACTGGGTGCGCCGCGCCGCGGCGCCGAGCCCGCAAAGGCTCCGGACTTCTCGGCAGAGGTGAGGGCCACGATCGCGCGCGTCATGCCCTTCACGATGACGAGTCCGGAACGCATCAACGCGCTGGTCACGGCGCTCGAGTACATCGTGCGGCGCGGCATCCCCGGTGACATCGTGGAGTGCGGTGTCTGGCGCGGCGGCAGCATGATGGCGGCAGCGGAAACGCTCACGCGGCTGGGCGACGAGCGCCGACGGCTCTTCCTGTTCGACACCTTCGACGGCATGCCGCCGCCCGCAGAGGAGGACCGGAACTATCGCGGCGAAGCGGCCAGCGAGCTGCTCGACGCGGCCGACCGGTCGAGTGCCTGGGTCTGGGCCGTCGCACAACTGGACGACGTACGCGCGAACATGGCGTCGACCGGGTATCCCGACGAGCGGATCGTGTACGTGCAGGGGCGTGTCGAGGATACGATTCCGGCGCAGGCACCGGAACGCATCGCGCTGCTGCGGCTGGATACCGACTGGTACGAATCGACGAAGCACGAGCTCGAGCATCTGTTCCCCCGGCTCTCGCCCGGCGGCATCCTGATCATCGACGATTACGGCCACTGGGCCGGCGCACGCAAGGCAGTGGACGAGTACCTGGACGAGCAGAACATGCCCTGCTTTCTATGCCGGATCGACTACACCGGCAGGATCGCGGTAAAGCAATGACCCTGGTCGCCCGCACAGTGTCGGGGGTCAGCTGGACGACGGGCGCGAAGATCGCCCAGCAGGCACTGCAGTTCGGGCTCTCCATCGTCCTCATGCGGCTGCTCGGACCGGAGTCCTTCGGCCTCATCGCGATGGTGCTGGTGTTCTCGGGCTTTGCCGCTGTCTTCAGCGAGATGGGTGTCGGGTCCGCGCTCGTGCAGCGGCAGACGATCACGGATGCGCACTGGTCCACCGCGTTCTGGTTCACCGTCGCACTCGGCATCCTGCTCAGCGGCCTGTTCGCGCTCGCGGCGCCCCTCGTGGCACGCTTCTACGGCGAGCCCGTGCTCATGCCCCTGACTGCCTGGATCGCCGCCAGCTTCACGCTCAGCACGCCGGGTATCGTGCCGCGCGCGCGGCTGCAGCGCAGCATGCGCTTCGACCGCATCGCCAAGATCGACATCGTCGCGCTGCTCGTTTCCGGCGTCGTCGCCGCAACGGCGGCATGGCGCGGCGCCGGCGTGTGGAGCCTCGTCGCGCAGCATCTGACGGTGGCCGCCGTGACGTCCGTGCTGCTCCTCGCCACCGTGAAATGGCGACCCGGCCGGGTCTGGAGCGGCCCCGCGCTGCGCGACCTCGCCGGGTACGGCGCCGGCCTCACCGGCTTCGCCGTGATCAACTACTGGGCTCGCTCGGCCGACAACCTGCTCATCGGCCGCTTCCTCGGAACGGCTACGCTGGGACTGTACTCGCGCGCCTACTTCCTGATGCTCATGCCGCTCAAGCAGATCATCGGCGTGCTCACGCCGGTGATGTTCCCCGCACTGGCGTCCATTCAGAGCAACCGCGACAGGGTCCGTCGCGCGTACCTGCGCGCGATGCGGCTGATCACTTTCATCGCGTTCCCGCTCATGCTCGGCCTGGCCGTTGTCGCGGAGCCCTTCGTCCTCGGCCTGTTCGGTGCCGGGTGGCGCGAGGTCATTCCACTCATCCGCATCCTTGCATTCGTCGGCATCACGCAAACGCTCTGCAACCCGGTCGGCTGGATCTACACCTCCCAGGGGCGCACCGACTGGCTGTTCTGGTGGGGCGTCGGGGGCGCGGGCGCGCTGATCGCTGCGATCCTGGTCGGCATTGCGATCGGGACCGTCGAGGCCGTCGCCTGGGCATACCTGGCCGGCAACGTCCTGATCACCGTGCCGTGCCTCGCGATTCCGGGGAAGCTCATCGACATGCGTGTGCGCGACGTGTTCCGCGTCGTGTCCGGCAACTTCGCATGCGCGCTGTTGATGGCCATTGTCGTTTGGGGCGTGGACCGCCTGCTCCCCTCGACGCTCCACCCGCTCGCGACACTGGCGATCCTCGTGCCGGTCGGCATCGCGAGCCATCTCGCGATCGCATGGCGGTCGCACCTGGCCGCACTGCCCGACCTCTACGCACTCGCGCGCCAGCTCTCACTGCGACCCGGGTGATGCGGATCTTCTTCCCGGACGCACGCATCCCCTACCCGCCGCACGACGGCCCGCACGTGCACGTGTACCAGCTGACGCGTCACCTGGTCGCGCGCGGGCACGAGGTGATCACGCTCGAGCCGGACCGGAATCCGGTCACGACCGTGTGGCCGCGCAGCGCACGCTCCGTGTGGCGCGCGCTCCGTCGTGCCGATGTGGTGTACTGTCGTCCGAAGGAGCGCCCGACCATGGCCGCACGGCTGGCCGGCCTGCCCTGGCGACTCGCCATTCCCAGGACGTCCGCAGTGGTTTGGGAACAGAACCGGGCACTGTCCGTTTCGCTGCACGTGCGGCGGCGAACGCCGGCCGAGATCGCAACGGACATCGTGACGTTCCGGCGCCTGGCCAGACGCGTCGACGCGGCAATCGGCGTGGCGCCTCAGGTGAGTGACGAGCTGCGCGAGCTGCTCGGCATCGGCCACGTGCGCACGATTCAGAACGGCTCCGATCCGGTCATGTTCGATCCGGCACGGCAGCCGCCGGCGGGCCTCGACGCACGGGACGGCCACCTCCAGGTCGTCTGGATCGGAAGCCACAGCAACTCCATTCACAACGCTCCGCTGATCGAGGGCGCGGCAACCCTGGCCGCTGCGCGCGCCCTGCCGATCCAGTTCCACATCCTGGGAAAAACCCGCGCGCTGTTCTCGGCGAGTCCGCCCGCGAACATGACCTTTCACGGTCCGGTCGATTACGAGGAGCTGCCCTCGTACCTCGCGGCGATGCACGTCGGCCTGGCCATCTACAACACGCGCGTCGATGGCGGCTCGCCGCTGAAGCTGTTCGACTACATGGCCAGCGGCTGTGTTCCGCTCTGTTCGATGAGCACGCCAATGCGGGACGTGATCGGCGCGTCGGGTATCGGGTACATGGAGGAGTGGAATGCCGAATCCCTCTGCCTGCGGCTCGACGAGCTGCAGCGTAACGCTGCGCAGCGGCAGCAGATGGGGGCGCGCGCGCGCAGCCGGATCCAGGAGCGATACACCTGGGCACACGTGGCGGAAGAGGTCGAGCAGGTCCTCGAGGAGGCGCTCCGGCGGCGGCGCTCGCCGCGGGGAGTCCCGGCCACCCCGCTTGAACCGCCGGACCACGCCGGAGTAGCATAGTACATGGCCAGCACCGCACCCATCCTTCCCGACGACAGCGCGCTCGAGGCCCTTCCGCCCCGTCTGCGTGCGTCCATCGCGCCGTATCTCGACCGGCTCGATGTGGGGATGATTGCGCGCGCCTACCGCTTCAGCGAGAAGGGGCACGAGGGGCAGAAGCGGGCGTCGGGCGAGGCGTACCTGGAGCACTGCGTGGAGGTGGCGAAGATCATTGCCGACCTCCACCTGGACACGCTCACGGTCGCCTCCGCGCTGATCCACGACGTCGTCGAGGACACACCGTTCACGCTCGAGGACGTGGAGCGCGAGTTCGGCAAGCAGGCCGCGCGCATCGTGGACGGCGTCACGAAGATCGGCAAGGTGCAGTTCCGCTCGACCACGGAGCAGCAGGTCGAGAACTACCGCAAGCTGATGCTGTCGATGGCGCAGGACGCGCGCGTCATCCTGATCAAGCTGGCGGACCGGCTGCACAATATGCGTACGCTCGAGCATCTGCGGCCGGACAAGCGGCGGCGCATCGCGCAGGAGACGCGCGAGATCTATGCGCCGCTCGCGCATCGTCTCGGCATGGCCATGATCCGCTGGGAGCTGGAGGACCTCGCCTTCAAGCACCTGGAGGGCGAGCCGTACCGGGAGCTCGCAAAGAAGATCGCCGACAAGCGCGCCGAGCGGGAAGAGCACATCGAGGCGCTGCGCCACCCGCTCGAGGACGAGCTGCGCAATGCCGGCATCCCGTGCGAGGTGTACGGCCGGCCGAAGCATCTCTGGTCGATCCACCGGAAGATGCAGAAGCGCAACCGGCCGTACGAGGAGATCTACGACCTGATGGCGATCCGCGTCGTGACGGACACGATCGCGAACTGCTACCACGCGCTCGGCGTGATCCACAACAAGTGGACGCCGCTGCAGGAGCGCTTCCACGACTACATCGCCACGCCGAAGTCGAACATGTACCGCTCGCTGCACACGACCATCTTCGGTCCGGGCGGGCGGCTGTACGAGATCCAGATCCGCACCCAGGAGATGCACCGGACGGCGGAGCACGGCATCGCCGCACACTGGCGCTACAAGGAAGGCTCGATCCGGCCCGACGACGAGGTGGACGAGACGCTCTCCTGGTTCCGCCAGGTGCTCGAGTGGCAGCAGGAGACGCGCGAGCCGGAGGAATTCATGGAGTTCCTCCGCATCGACCTGTTCCAGGACGAGATCTTCGTGTT